>JADLAP010000298.1 GCA_020848195.1 Phycisphaeraceae bacterium | reverse complement strand
GCGGATCATCACGCGGGGAATCATCGGCAACATCGACGCCGCCATGTCGGCGATGGATGTGAACGTGGACTGCAGAATCACCCCCGAGGGCCGCACGTCAGGCCGGCCGGCCAGCGCGACAGCCACCGCGCCGCCGAGGGATTTGCCCAGCACCACGATCCGTTTCGGATCAACCTGCCGCTGAATCGTCAGCCACCGCCACGCCGCTTCGCCGTCGGTGAGAATGCCCTGTCCGCCCGGCTTACCCTCGCTGCGGCCGTAGCCACGGTAATCCACGATCAACACGTCCATGTCCAACAGTGTCAGCAATGCCAGGAAGGAATAGCGATGCGACACATTGCCCGCGTTGCCGTGGAAATAGAGCAGCACGGGCCGCTTGTCGGACTGAGGCATCCCGCCCGGCCGGCAGTACCAACCATGCAGCTTCACGCCGTCGTCCGTCGTCAGCCACTGGTCTTCAATCACGGGATACACCTGGCCGTCGTCCGGCGGATGTTGCGCCAGGTCGTAATCCCCTTCGGGATACCGCACGGGGAAGAAGATGAACGATTCCTCCAGCCACATGCGGGGGAGTATATGTTGACGGAGCGACTTACGGGATCGCCGGCGTCTGATACGCACTGTGGATCGAGCCTGTGGGCGTCACGCTGCTTTTCCAGTCGCAGGGATGCGCCGCTTCGCCGAGATGAAAGTCCGTGGCGTACAACGCATCCAGCTTCGCCAGCATGTCCGCATCCAGCCGCCGGCCGTCGCACGCCGCGGCGAATTCCTTCACATCTTCCACCGTCAGCAGATTCGGCTCGATAGCCACCATCGCCGGCTGCGACGCCAGCCACAGCATCGCCAGTTGGCGGACGGAACAGCCGAGTTGCTTGGCCATGGGACGGATGATGTCGTTCTTTTTCAGGCCGAAGATCAGCCAGTTGCGGTCGCGGAACTTGCGGTGGTCCTGGGCTGGGAACGTGTGGTTCGGGCTGGAAAACTCCTCGTCGAGGATGCCGGAGTTGGTGGGCACGCGGGCGATGACGCCGCCGCGACCGAGCTTCGCGGCGATCTCGCAGAACTCCCTGCCGGGGTCCTGCTCGTACAGGTTCATCACCGTCTGCACCACGTCGGCATGATGGTCGATGAACGCCTGATAGCCTTCCTCGCGCCAGCCGATGGCAGGCCCCAGCGCGACGCCCCAGTAGCGGATTTTGCCTTCCTGTTTCAGCGTTTCCATCAGGTCGAACAGATCATCGCGGAACTGCGGCAGCTTGAGATTGTGGGCCTGGTAGAGATCGACGCAATCGATCTTGAGGCGTTGGAGGGATTGTTCGAGGTCGTAGCGGACGAAGGCGGGAGAAAAGTCCTGGCGACGTTCGCGGTGGCCGCCGGCTTCGCCGGGATCGCTGTAGAAGTCGTAGCCGTATTTGGTGGAAATGACGAGATTATCCCGCCCGGCATAGTCGATGGTCCGGGCGAGCAGGGATTCCGCGCGACCGTTGCCGTAGGCCGCGGCCGTGTCGAAAAAGTTCACGCCCAGATCGACCGCGGCGTTCTGCAGTTGCACGCCGTCGTCGTCGGTGAAGTCGCCCCACCAGTTGGTGCCGAAGACGAAATTGCCGAACCCCAGCAGGCTGACGCGCAGGTCCGTGCCGGGGATGACGCGTTGTTCCATGTTGCAGGCTCCAGAATCGCAAAATACAGTCCCCAACGTTATTCCGCCTGCACGTGAATGTCATGCGAAAGTCGTTTTCATCACCATGACATACGGCAAAACGGCCCGTGAAGACGAAAGCAAGGTGCATCCGGCACGATTGCCGGCGTGCCAAGGCAACGTTCCGGACGGACATGAATTTGCAGTGATATCGTTTTTAACATATGTTTTAGGCGAAATATTCCTCCAGAAAACCCCCGATGCGAATCGTGATGGCTGCCATCGTCCCGCAAGCAATCCCGTATCGTATCCGTCTCGTCACGAGAACCCCCCATGAGTACAACCGAGTTCAATGGCCAATTCTGCGCCGGCGACGGCGACGTGAATTTCCTTCGGCTGATCGATGAATCCTTCGCGTTCTTCGATCCCAACCCTTTCGTGCCCAATGTGGCGATGCTGTACAAGCCGGCGTGGAACACCTTCGCCGAAGGCGCCAACTGGCGCGGCTGGTGGATTCAGAACAGCTACGGCTTTTCCTACGCCGCCACGCCGTTCCTGGGCGAGCCGTGGTTTTCCATTCTCCAGCGATCCTGGGACATGTACTGGAAAACCCAGGGCGACGGCCGGCGCATGGGGCTGTACGGCGGCAGTCCGACGGCGAATCATCTCTCATCGCTCATCGCGCCGGATGGCTGTCTGGGCGATTGCGCTTCCAACGAAGGCATCGCGTACAAGCAGGGCGACGGCGACCCGGCTGTGCATGACTGGTTTTACGAAGCCACCGCCGCCGGCGTGGTCATGCAGGCGGAAATGCTCCTGCGCACGCGCGATCAGACCATGCTGGCGAAATATCTGCCGCAGATGGCCCGTGCGTGCGATTTCATCGAGCGAACCCGCGATCCTGACAACCACTTGTTTCTCGTCGGTCCCGCATGCAATCTGC
>JADLAP010000297.1 GCA_020848195.1 Phycisphaeraceae bacterium | reverse complement strand
CCATCATTGCGCTGTTGATCGCCATCCTGCTGCCCGCGCTGGCCCGGGCGCGGGAGGCCGGGCGAGCCTTGGTCTGCATGAACAACCTCCGGCAGATGAACCTTGCCATCATGGGCTACATGAACGACTTCACCAAGGACCACATGCTGCCGGCCTACGACAGGTATCCCGGAGGATTCAACGTCCATGGCCTGGACCTGGTCTGGAACGGTCGGTATTACGATCCCTCCACCGGCATCCTGACCTGCCCCTCGGATCAGACCGAGGATTTCATGGGCTATCCCAGCACCTGCAATTACACCATGACCAAGAACTACAACCGCAGCTACGTCTGGAATATCTACACGGGGTATCGGTACTACGACGGCACCTTTTTTACACCCTTCTGGAGGCTGACCGCGCTCAAATATCCGTCCCGCGACATTCTGATGTGGTGCTCGGACTGGCCGCACGGCTCATTCGCTTACCTGCTTTATGACTGGACCGGCTACCTGCAGCCGGCCTATCAAACCTCCTATCCCCTGTGGCATGACGGCTCGACGAATGTGATGTGCATGGATGGGCACAGTCAGCGAATCACTCCGCAGAGCTATGTGGATCAATTTCATACCAAGGGCGACTGGAACTATTGAACTTGCCATTTCCGTTCAATGGCGGTGATAAAAAGGTATCGTTCGATGGATACACGAGTCTTGTTGATCGTGACGGCGACGCTGCTGTCGGCCTTGCCGTGCATGGCAGGCAATCGTGATGATGTCAAGCCTTCGCTGCCCTGGGGCGCCGGCGCTTACGGACTGGGCCGGCTAGGCGGGCATGATCTGGATATGGCCCGCTGGGACTGGGTCGCCTGCCACTCCGGCGATGTCTGTCCTGAACAGTTGAAGTTCATCAATCATCTGCTGGAAATCAATCCGCGACAGAAATATCTGTTCCAACTCACCGGCGGTCTGCTGGCGGACGGCCTGCCCCAGCACGGCAACAAGATGAACTTCCTCGATTATCACTTCGACGCCAAACGACGGGAATCCTTCCTCGTCAGGCTCAAGTCGCAGATCGAACTTCTCCTGACGACCCTCGCCAAACCGCGGAACATCGCCGCGCTGACCTTCTATGAGGAGTTGCCAGGCCATTGGGGCGAATGGCATTTACTGCGGCCCGCCGCCATGCGCCAGTCCGCGCCCGCCACGCAAGCCGCCGAAGACACGCCACGGGCTGTCGATGTTGCGCGATCGCTCGATCCCTTCCCCGCTTTTCTCAAGCCCTATCAACCGCACATCGAGCGGGAACGCGGACAGCCGCTGGTCTGGAACGAGGAAACCTGGCGTTATCTCGGCCAAATCTACCTGTCCACCCTCAACGACATTCACCGTCACATCAAGGAATACTCCGGCAATCTGCCCGTCTACTACTGGCTTCACAACGGCATGGCGACGCTCGACATGCTGCCCCCGGACTGGACCTTCGACAACGCCACGGGAACCGAATGTTCCGTGAAGCTGTCGGACATCATCCAGCCCGGCGTGTGCGACGGACTGATGTTCTATCCCTCCACCGTGGAACGCTGGCAGGTGATGCGGCCTTTGTTCGAGAAACACAACTGGCGCTACTTCGGCCAGCTCTGGCATCCCGGCGCGATGCGCCTGGACACCTGGGACGCCACCGTGACGCGATTGAAAGATCCCAATCCCTGGAACCAGGGCTATTTCTTCTACTGCGAAGGCGGCGGCTGCGCCAGGCCCAGCGACTTGAACGACCCGGACATGATGGCCGCAGAGGCGAGGATCAGGCAGCGATGCATCACCCCCGTCGTCGATGAACGGGAAGGCTCCGCCATGCGCATCGCCAACACCGATCCGGACGGCCTACCTTTCAATCACCAGTACTTCTCCGAGGTTCACCCCAAGAATCACATCCAGGGCGGCAGGACTTACCTGTGGTCCCTGCACATGCGCACAAACGACATTCAGGACAGTCCCCGGCCATCCGGTCGCGGCGCGGTTTTCATGATGCGTTGGTTCAACAAAACCGCCCAGATTCGTGAAGACTGGCTCGTGTCAAAGTTCGGAACGAACGACTGGCAGACCTTCAGCGGTCAGATCAAAGCCCCGGAGGATGCCGTCGATTGCGCCTTTTTCCTCATGCTCTGGCGTGCCACCGGGGAAGCCTGGTTCACCCAACTGTCGCTCAAGCTCGAAAACGACGATCGGGAGTGGGTCGGCAACGGCTGTTTCGACAAGGCAGCGCCCAGCCCGTTCAAGTTTGACTACTGGTATCACGTCGACGACACCCTCGCGCTGTCGCATCGCCGCTGGTTCTGCAACAAGCATCACGTGGGCGATGATGTCGTGGCCCGGTATTTCAAACTCGACATCCAGCTCGACAAGCCGCGGGAAGGCATGCAAGCCGGCCGGCCGGTGGAGATCGCCGCGACGCTGACGAACACCCGCGACGCCGGCCTGTACGAAGACCCGAAGTCTGCCGACGCGCATCAGGTGGAGGCCAGACTGATCGTGCCCGCGGGAATGAAGCTCGTGGAGCCAGCCCCGACCGATGCGACCACGCTGACCGCGGGCGCGAGCCTCCAGCGCCAATGGAAGGTCATCGCCGACCAGCCGGGGACTTACATCCTCCGCGCCGAATCGCACAGCGCGGACATGCCCGGCTCCGCCGCGGACGTGTCCGTTGTGGTGGAATAGCCCCATGGTAAGCCTGTGCAACACGCGGCAGACCACGAGCCAAATTCCTCTTGCTCCGAAAAATTGCCAATGTATAATCGTATTCAATATATTCAATAATGCCATGAGCAAGCTGCTTGAACAACCTCCGTTTGACGTCCATCAGCCCATGCAGGGTCAGATTCGGCAATGGGTCAGGAAACTTGTCGAATCGGGGGAACTGGCGGAACAGGAGCGGTTGCCTTCGACGCAAGCCTTGGCGAAGCACTGGAACGTGGACCTGCGGACGGTACATCTGGCGCTCAAGCCTTTGGTGAAGGAAGGGCTGCTGTCGCGTACGCCGCGGGTGGGGACGATTGTGAGGCCGCGCGAGAAGAAGCTCGAACGCGTGGCGATCTACATGTTGGCGGAGCATGTGGCTGGCGGGGTGGACTCGATGCCGCACGCGCTGCTGTTGCAATTGGAATCCGAACTGCGGCGGCAGGATATTGAGCCGGACATCTGGGTCGACTCTCGGCCGATGGACCTGCGGGGCTTGCGCTGGCCGGAGCTGGAGCAGGCGGCGGTGGAACGACGGTTTCAGGCGCTGATTATTCCGCAGGTGTCGTGGCCGTTGTACGAATGGGTCTCGAAATTGCCGGTGGCGTTGTCGGTGTACACGTCCGCGAACCTTCCCCATCGCGTGACCACGGAGGTACGATCCTACGCCCATCTGTCGATGCGGTGTCTGCGTGAACAGGGATGCCAATCGGTGGGGATGCTCAGTTCCTGGAGGGAAGTCAGGAACTGCGTAGGCGACGATCCGTGGTGTAATACCGTGCATGATTTGTATCGTTGCTATCACGAGGAAGCGGAACGGGCAGGGATGCATGCCTTGGCGCAGTGGATTCAGATCATGCCCGGCAGTGAGGCATTGCAGCCGAGTCTGGCGTTTGAGAAGTTCGGCTATCTCGCTTTTTGCCGGCTCTGGTCGCAGCCGCAGCGTCCTGATGGTCTGATCATCACGGACAACGTGATGGCGCAGGGCGTCGTCAAGGCCATTCTGAAATTGCGTGCCAACGTGCCTCAGCAGATCAAGCTGGTTTCGCTGAAGCTGGCGAATGTGGAGATGTTCGCGCCACTGCCCATGTCTTTTTATGTGCTGGACGACGCAAAAGTAGCTCGGGCGCTGATTGAGCAGATTCACCGGCAGTTCCAGGGACAGCCTTGCCGGAAGCTGAGCATCAGCCTGGAGCCGGATGTAAGCCACAACGTCTGGCCTTTGGATGACGAGATGGCGAAAGAGGAGTTGTTGCTGGCACAGGGCAAGTAACGGGTTTCGAGGATTTGCGGGGCAGCCTCGGCGCCTGGGCGAGCCTGAACGGTCAAACCTCTGGATATCACCTTGACAGGAGCATGACCATGAGCAGTTGCATGAACGCGGACCTGCAAATGGCTTACACGGCTCGAGATGACGCGGGACATGCGGCTTCGCGCCGCGGCTTCACGATCATCGAGCTTCTCGTGGTCATTTCCATCATTTCTCTGCTGATTTCCATGCTGCTGCCGGCCTTGTCCTCGGCCCGGGAGAGCGGACGGGCGCTGTCTTGTCTGAACAACGTCCGGCAACTGCAGATGGCGGTGCTGAGTTACATCGGTGAATTGGGCAAGGGGTGGGTTCCGCCGGCGAAAGACGCTTTCGTCAGTGATTTTGGCTGGAACATGATGCGTCGGGGCAGCTACTACGATCCCGGCACCGGTATCACCAGTTGCCCGTCCGATACAACCACCCAGCCAGGCGTGGACTACTACAAGTATGGCTTTCAACTGAACCTGACGGGCACGAAGTTCTGCAACCGCAGTTATCTCTGGGCGATGAATGCGGGGTATAGGAGGAGCGACGGCACCTTCCTGAACCGTTTCTGGAAACAGGACGAATTGCTCAAGCCCACCATGAATGTGCTGCTCTGGTGCTCGGAATGGCCCGCGTCGCCGACCTACAGCGAAGCGTTTTACTACGGCTCCTACAGCTACGACATCGGTGGCCTGGGCGGCAATCCGGATTGGCGGCTGCTCCACACCAGCGACACCTGCAACGCCTCTTTCATGGATGGCCACGCGCGTCGCGTCAGCCGGCCCTACTTCAACGACGAGCTTAAGTACAAGGCCGATTGGAACTGATTTTCCCCGACTGATGCCCGCCTGACACTATTGACGATCTTCACGCTCGATCCCGCCGGCCGGGAGGGGATAGGGATCGTTCACGGATGATGGGTGATTGCTTATGAACATGCGAAGTATTTGCCTTGCTCTTGTGGTGGGATGGTTGCTGATCGGTCTGTCGGCGGTGAATGCCCATGCCCGCGAGGGACGTCTGGAGTTGGGGCCGGCCTATGACGAGATCACCACGCAGGTCGAAACGCCGCATCTGAAATGGGCCAGGCCGCTGGCGGGCGGACCGATCAAGGTGCTGGCTGTCGCGACGCGGAATTGTCAGCGCGAAACAGTGGAACTCTGGCAGCGGATGGACATGCGGTACACCGCCATCGCCACGTCCGCCGTGAAGGAACTTGGACATCCGCCGGACGACCTGAACTATCCCGCAGGCGGATCGCAGCCAGCGGTGGAGACGCGATTGCGTCAGGCGATGCTCGGCGACTACGACGTCATCGTGATCGGCGTGGCGTGGTCGATTCTGCCGGAGGATGTGGCGTCGGCGATCGCAGAGAAGGTGCGAAAGGGCGCGGGGCTGGTGCTGGCGTCGCCGGGTGAACTGGCCAAGGACGGGCCTGGCGATTCACTTCAATCATTTATCGATACATGGAAGCCCGTTGTCCGCCCCAACTGGGTGCTGGCCGGTTCCCGGCTCGATGAACTGCCCGGCTACCGCAAAGGCGAGAAGGACAAGGAAGGCCCCCCGGAACGAGTGTTCGACTGTTTCACGGTGGACGAGGGCCGCGTGGCGAAGCTCAAGTGCTCGGGATTTCTCATGCCGGACATTCGCGGCGTGGCGAAGGAAGGGCGCTGGGAATATGAGGATGAAGCGGCATTCGTGGCGAAGCTGTTGTACTGGGCCGCCGGCCGCGCGCCTTCGGTGCATCTGACGCAGTTCGCGCTGACCGAGGACGGTTCGGCATTGCGCCTGACCGCGTCTGGCGGCGCGGGCCATCGCGTCAGCGCCAGGATCACGCTGCGCGACGCATGGGGTCAGGTCGTGACGCAGACCACCGGCGGCTGGGTGTACACCGCCAGGACGCCATCGCATGATCTGCCTCTTTCCCCGCTCCCGCTCAAGGGCGGCTCGCATCGCGCGGAAGTACACCTGTTCAACTACGACAGCACCGTCGCCTGGTGGGGCACATGGCAGGTAGACGTGAAGCCGAAGTTCGGCATTGCACAGGTGACGCTGGACAGCGACGAAGTGCAACCCGGCCAGGCCGCCACCGGTCATGTGGAACTGGCCGGCGAAGTGGTGCAAGGCGCGAAGCTGGTGTTTCGCGTCACCGACGCCCATGGCCGATTGGTCTGCGAAACGGAACAGCCTGCGAAAACCGGGCCGTTTTCTGTGAAGGACGCGCATCCGCGGGCGATTTACCACGACGTGGCCGTGGTGCTGATGAGCGAGGGGAAGGCGCTGGATGAGAAGCATGTGCGATTCGCCGTGCCGCTGAAGGGGCCGGGCTGGGACGATTTTTCGTTCGTCATGTGGCATCACACCCTCGGCAACTGGAAGAGCCAACTCATCAGCCGCGAGTTGCGTGAACATGCGGAGGTGGACGCCGCCAACTGTGCCGCGTGGCTGGGGCCGGAGGATGTGGAGAATGTGATCTGGTCGGTGGCGGAGCATGGCCTGTGGGCCACGCCGTATGTCTGTCACACCGCCAACTACTGGGGCGGGACCAACCTCAACCGCGCGCCATGTCTGAGCCATCCCGACTACATCCGTGAGACCGTGGATCGGATGCGCGAGATCGGCCGGCGACTGCGCAAGTTCTGTCCCCCCGGTTATGACCTCGGCGACGAAAACGTTTTGACCGCCAATGAAGTCGACGTCTGCTTTTCACCGGACTGCCAGGCATCGCTGCGAACGTATCTGCAACAGAAGTACGTCACGCTGGAGGCGCTGAACGCGAAGTGGGGCACGGCCTTTACGGACTGGTCGGAAGTCTCACCGATCACCAAGGCCGAGGCGTTGGAGAAGGGGCAGATCGCGCGATGGGTGGATCATCGAACGCACATGAACAAGGTGTTCGCGGACACGCATCGCCGGTGGCGGAACGCGATCCGGGAATCCGACGCACAAGCCCGCGTGGGCTTTGAGGGGCCGGTGGGCAGACTGGGTTACAACGGTTACGACCTGGGACAATTCGCGCAGTTCATGGACTTCTGGGGCGCGTACCCTTACGCCCAGGACTGGTACGACGCGCCGCGGTCTTTCGTCGGGAAAAACCGCTACACCGGCGTCTGGTTCGGCGGCTATCCCGACACGCGCTACTGGTTCCACAACTGGCCGTGGAAGGCGGCGCTGAGCGGGATGAACTCGGCATGGTGGTGGCCGGACTATGGCTGCAACGCCTGCGACGCCCTGACGCCGGACCTGCGGCTTTATCCGGATTTTCAGCAGACCGTGGAACGCGACATCCGTCCGCTGAAGACCGGCCTGGGCAAACTGATCCTCCACGCTCAGACGGACCCGGAACCCGTGGCGGTGCTGTATTCCATGCCGTCGGTCTACGCGGGCCTGGCGTATGGTCAGCCGTTTGCCACGCTGCGCGCCTCGCAACTTGCGGCGGAAGCAGGCCTGACCTATCGACTGATCACGCCGCAGCAGATCGCAGCGGGACAACTCAGCGCGTTCAAGGTTCTGGTGCTGCCCGCCTCGCTGGCGCTCAGTGACGCCGAAGCCAGCGCGATCCGTCAGTTTGTCGAAGCCGGGGGCATGTTGATTGCCGATCAGCGCCCGGGCATCACGGACGAACACGGCAAGCTGCGCGCCGTCGGGGCGCTCGATGCTTTGCTGGGCATTCAGCAGAACATGCCTCCCGCCACGCAGCCCGCGGAGCCGTGCGACCTTTCGACGACCGATGGCCTGCTGGCGAAAGCGAAGAATCTGCAGGTCGATGACGCCATTTCGCTGTCGCCCGATGCCGGCGAGGTTCAGGCGTTCCATGCGGGCGCGACGCCGTATTTCATCGTCCGCGACGTGGGCAAGGGCCGGACGGTGTTCCTCAACGCCGCCACGCCTTCCAGCGGCGGCATCGGCGCTGCCCTGACGCCGCTGCTGCGCGCACGCGGACTTCAACCCGCCGTCACCATCACCGACGCCAAGGGCAACGTGGTCGAACAGCCCACGCTCTATCGCTTTGGCGACGCCATGCTCGTGGCATTCAACGGCGCGGCACAACGCAATGCGTGGGGCGATGTGGACATCCACTGGCCCACGCCCGTGTGGACCTACGTGGCCCGGGAAAACCTCGGCCTCGGTCACGGTGAGCGGCCTCGCGTCGCCGTCAATGAAACCGCCCGCTACCGGGTCGTGGTCGGCCTGCCGTATCAGCCGACGGGACTGGCGGTGCAGCGGAAAGCCGATGCTTCGCCGCGCGCTTCACGCTTCGATTTCACGCTGGAAACGAAGAATGGCAAGCCGGGCTATCACGTGCTGCGCATCACCGTGGCGGATCCCGTCGGTCGGGAACACGACTGTTACGCCGCGAACCTGGACCTCAACGACGGCCGGGGCCGGTATGTCGTGCCCCTGGCGATCAATGATCTTCACGGTCAATGGACCCTGACCGCCGTGGACGTCATCTCCGGCGTCCGCGCGCAAATCACTTGGAACGATTAGTACCTCAAGGAGTGTTTCATGCGAGTTTTCACTGTCATTGGTGTTCTGTCTGCCTTGTGCGCCTTCCAAGGCGCGGCATGGGCTGCCCCGGATTCCACCTATGTCGTGGACGTGCTGGGCACCGAGGTGTCGCCGGGCATGTTCGCCGTCCGCGAGGATGTGGTCACGCCGCATACCGCGTGGGCCAGGCCGTGGGCGCAGCCTGAGCCGTCGATCCTGTTCATCGTGCCGCGATGGGGGGCGCGCGAAATCGTGGAACTGGCCCAGCGCATGAGCATGAAGTACGACGTGGTCATGGTCGGCGCGCAGAAGGAGTACACCAGCGCCAAGGACGACAACGCCGGTCTGGGTTACGCCGGTGAGCGGCCTGCCCAACTGACCCAGCGCCTCACCGACGCCCTGGCCAAGCCGCACGGCGTGATCGTCGTGGGCAATGTGATGTTGTCCATTTTGCCCGCCGAAATCGTGAAGAACATTGAAGCCCAGGTCCGCGCGGGAACGTCGCTGTTCGTCACCGGCAACGACAAGGACGAAGCCTTCGCCAAGCTGAAGGCCGCGGCAACGTCGCAAGCCCCCGACCCGCGACTTGCCGTCGCCGCGCCGCTGGCTTTGCTGCCGCAGTTCGCCGGGCAGGCCGCGCCCGCTCCGTTTGCCGCGTGGAAACTCGACAAGGGCCTGATCCTCGCCGCGACGTACAAAGTCGGCGACGGCAACATGTCGGTCAGCCCCGAATTGTCCATCGCCCAAGCCATGCAGTGTCCCGTGGCGTACGACTACGGTCAGGCCATGGTGGTTCGCGCCCTGCTGCTGGCCGCCAACGCGTTGCCGGCTGCGGATCGGCTAACCACCGTGACCGTGACGCCGGGGCAGACTGCTTCGTCGCCGGTTTCCATCCGCGTCACCGCCGACGCCGGCAAGGGACAACGCCGGTTGCGCGTGCGTGTCCGCGACATGATGGATCGACAGCAGAAGCCGATCACTCAGCCGCTTGCCGCTGCGGAAACCATGGTGAATCTTGCCTCCGACGCGATGCCGGTGGGCCAGTACATGGCCGACGTGTGGCTGCTGAGCGATCGGAACGAAGTGCTGGACTGGAGCACCACGCCGTTCATGGTCAGCGATGCGCAGGGCATTGGCATCCTGACGCCGGCGTCGGCGTCGGTGGAAGCGGGACAGCCGATGAAGCTGACGTTGAAGCTGAGCAAACCGCTGGCGGCGGACGAGAAAGTCACGGTCGAATCAAGGGACTTTTACCGGCGCGTGCTGAGCCGGCAGACGCTGGGAGAGGCCGGCCAGACGGAGCTGACCTGTTCGGCATCCACCGCCGGCAGCATGTCGCTGACGCAGACCGCCGCGGCGCAACTGACACGGGCCGGCAAGCTGGTGGACGAAAAGATCGCGTATTTCCCCCTGGTTTCGCCGCCTTCCCGACAAGGCCCCGGCTGGGACGACTTTTCATTCATGGTCTGGTCGTTTACTGACAGCGCCTTGCAGGACCCGATGTTCACCAAGCTCCGTGACGCTGGCATGGATCGCCTGATGACCGGCTCGTGGGCCCCGCCGGCCGAGCATGTGCGTCAGGCCGATCTCGTCGCGCATCGCTACAACTGCCTGGCGTTTCCCTACGCCGCGTGGATCGGCCACATTTACCAGTGCAATCCCGACCCGATCCGCAAGCACATGGGCGAGGTCGCCGCCGGCCTCAAGCCCTACAGCACCGACACGTTCAGCATGGGCGATGAAGACCAGCTCGGACACGGCAAACCGCCTGAATTCACCGAGCAGCCGCTGAACGATCCCTGGATCAACGGCAGCTTGCAGGCGTTTCTGCGGAAGGAATATCCCTCGCTCGACGCGCTCAACGCCCAGTGGAATACCACGTTCGCCAAATGGGAAGACGTCGTCGGCATCACGCTGGACGATGCGCGCAAGAACAAGCAGGAAGCCCGCTGGGTGGACCATCGGCGTCACCGGGAGTCGATGTTCGCCGCAGCTTTCGAGGCCGGCCGCGATGCTGTCCGTGCCACGATGCCCCACGCGCGTGTCGGTTTCGAGGGCGCGTTCCAGACCGACAGCTTCCGCGGTTACGACTGGGCGAAACTGATGCCGTTCCTTTCCCTCATGGGCAACTACTGGTTCACGCCCGTGGAGTGGGACATCATCGGCTCCCTGAAATCCCCCGACACCTACTGGGGTTTCTGGAACGGAGGCTATCCCGGCGTCTGCGCCCCCAGCATCCAGAGATGGATCTCCTGGCGTTGCCTGTTTCACGGCATGAACAGCACCTGGTTCTGGGTGACGTACTGGCCGGTGAGTTTTGAAAGTCCCCACGGCATCTACAACCCGGACCTGACGGTCAACGCGACGTTCGCGCCGTTCCTCGATGCCGTGCGTGAAATCAAGGCCGGCCCCGGCAAACTGCTGCTGGGCGCGCAGCGCCAGCACGCCCCCATCGCCATCCACTACAGCCAGTCCAGCGTCCACGCCAACACACTCGACAACGGCGGCTTCGTCGCCATGGGCGCGGGCCTGCCTTCACGCATCCACGCCTCCTGGCTCTCCTTCGACTGGTGCTTCAAGGAAGTCGGCCTGCAACCCCGCTTCCTGCCTTACAACCAGATCGAGACCGATGGCATGAAGGACAACAAGATTCTGATCCTGCCCTTCTCGCAGGCGCTATCCGAAGCGGAATGCAAGCACATGCGCGCGTTCGTGGAAGCCGGCGGCGTGCTCGTGGCCGATGTCAGGCCCGGCCTGCGCGATCAGCACGGCAAACTCCAGACTCGCGGCCTGCTCGACGACCTGTTCGGCATCGAACGTATCAACGCCGACAAGCCGGCCGCGCCCGCCGATCTCAAACTGGACCTCAGCCTCGGCGATCGTCACCTTCAGGGCGTGTTGCCGCTGGCTCAGCCCGATCCCGCCGTACGCGCCACCACGGGCAAGGCCCTCGCCAGCGCGGGCGATATCCCCCTGTTCATTCACCGCACCGTCGGTAAAGGCCAGACCCTGCTGCTGAATTTCACCGGCAACTACGCCAACGGCAGCTACTACAAGGATGCCGCACCATCCATTCACGACACCGCCGACGGCGACCTCTACCGTCAGATCGCCCTGGCCATCGCCGCCCTGGGCAACGTCGAACCCACCCTCGCCGCGCCCGATCTCCGCGGCATCGACATCGTCACATGGAACGA
This sequence comes from Phycisphaeraceae bacterium, assembly GCA_020848195.1. Lineage (GTDB taxonomy): Bacteria > Planctomycetota > Phycisphaerae > Phycisphaerales > Phycisphaeraceae > JADLAP01. Next base: position 3,305 of record JADLAP010000297.1, on the reverse strand, counting down.
CGGCGACGCCCGCTACTTCGGCTTCACCCCCAATGACTTCTGCGATTATGCCCGGGTGCTGACCATGTCCGACGTCGCGGTCAAGGCCACGACGAAACAGCCCGGCCATTTCTACGACGTTCGCGAGGGGAAATACCTCGGCCAGGGCAACAGCTTCGCCTCAACCTTGAAAGCAGCCTCCGCGCTCATCGTCGCGCAACTGCCGTATCAGGTGGACGCGGTGACGGTGCAAGGCCCGAAGGAAGCGAGCCTGGGCCGAACCGCGACGTTCGCCATTGAGGTCAAGCCGAAGCAGGGCGCAGCCGGCAACCATGTCGTGCGCGTCGAGGTGGAAGCCGACGGCAAGCCGCAGCCGCACTTCGCCGCCAATCTCCGCGCCCAGGGCGGCAAGGCGACCTTCACACTGCCCCTGGCCCTCAACGAGCCGCAAGGTTCATGGAAGCTGACCGTCCGCGACGCCGCCACCGGCGTCGTGGGACAATGGACGTTCCGGGTGAAATAGATTTGATCGCACTGGCTGCGGCGTTGTGTGGATGCCGTCGGCTGGTCGAAATATCATGATGTGATCTACCGATGAGCAAGCAATCTACTTCCGTGAAGCAATCTATTTTGCAGGTTGGACAGACCCGACTTGAAACCGTGATTCGGGACGGCTGGTTTCTGGGGCTTGGCCGGATATCGGTTCAGGGCGTGGAGCTTCGTTCGGGCCAGGTTCCGATGCGACCGCGGATCACGACGCCGGACGGTATCTGCTATCACGCATTCCGTCTCGATGATGTCCGAACCGAGCGAAACGCGACCATCCTCGTGACCACCGCCTTCGGCCGGCAGGAGATGTTCGGCCAGTACCGCGATGAATACGACTCGATCCTGGCCTGGCCCGCGGCGGATGACGGAGCGTGCGAGGACGTCGTGGAATGGCGGCTTGTGCCGGAAACCCTCACGCTGGACGACGTGACATACGAAGGATTTTCCTACGCGATCCGCTTCCGCAGCGCGAAGCGTTCGATCCATCAGATGCTCATGACGGCAACGTGGGAGCTGGGCGGACGAGCCACGGGCAACACGCTGCTTTACCAGGGCCAGGTCAATCCGCCGGTGTATGTGTGCCGGAAGAACACGGACTTCACCACCGCCTGCTGGCGACAGCTCGGGCAGGTCGGCAAGCCGGACAACTACTCGTTCCAGTTCAGTTCCCGGTACAGCCCGCTGCAGTGCTTCGATTTCCAGTACGGCCCGTCGGGCAGTCTCCTGGGCTACTGGCCCGATCTGGTCGATGTCCATTCGCTGGTGCAGAAGAACAAACGGGAAGACGTGGTTTTCGTGCTGGATAAATGCCTGACGCCGCTGTCCCGCAAGGCGGCATTTCCGCGCAAGTGCATTCTGTGGGCCTCGCCGACGGAGGGCGGCGTGCAGCAGCACACGATGCACGACCGCTGGCTTGCGGCGTTGGAATTCACCCAGGACCGCGCCCGCGCCAGCCACGCGATCCAACGGCCTTACATCCTGCCCGACACGTCGCTGATGTACCGCACGAGCCTGAGCGACAAGGGCAAGCTCGTGATGTGGATCGCGGGCAAGCCGCATGAACCCAAGGACGCGCTGGACGCCTGGGCGAAACATTTCTCCACGCTGGCCGACGCCGGCGTGCGCCGTGTTTTCTGACCGGAAACCGTGGCTGAGTCCGACGTTTCCGAGATCGGCTACGCCTACAAGTTGCAGAACGGCATCCACGGCGATCTGATCGCCAGCTCGGTCTGCAACGTCTGGAACTACCGCGTCGCCGAGTTCTGGGGCGGATGGAATGCCTGGGAACGGTTTTATCAGGCAGGCCACGCGCAGGGCATCGAGGTCGGCCACTGGGTCGGCATGCACCTTTCGCCCCACGCCCCCATCCTCAAGGAACATCCGGAATTCATCTGCCATCACGCCAACACGCTACCCCATGGCGGCGGGTACTGCTTCAACCTCTGCTACGGCCTGAACTGGAACAAGGCGTGCGACTGGCTCCTGGACCAGTTCGCCCAGTGGAAACGCCACGGCCTGGACTATCTCTGGCTCGACTCCGTCGGCAACATGGGCCTGATGGGCGTGGACTATCAGGCTCACATGCAGGCCAACGCGGAGGGCATCTTCCGCTTCGTCGGCGGCCTCAACCGCCTGGGCATCCGCGCCATTGGCGTCGAAGGCGTCAGCCCACTCGGCGTCGCACGCTACGGCGTGTTCGACAACATGACGGAAAACAAGCGCGCGGTCGATTCCGTCGCCGGCCAGAACGACTGGTCCTGGTGGGTCGGCCACGAAGACATGCTCGTCAACACCACACCCGCCGTGGTCCTTCATCCCAACCGGACGGAACAGGAAATCCGCGAACAGCGGTTCCGCACGCTGGCCAACCGCGCGCTGCTGCGCACGCCGGAAATCGGCTCGCACGCGGAAGCCGACGCCTGGCCGGCCAACGTCGCCCGGCATGGCGATGTGTTTCACGTCTTCAACAGGCTGGCCCCGCTGATGCACAAACGCCATCTGCTGCCCGATGGAAAGGGCGTACTGTGGCAGAGCAAGGGCGACGACAAACTTCTGTTCGCCTTCAAAACGTTCGTTTTTCCGCTGGAACAAGGCGATATCGTGGAATCGGTCACAGGCAGCGCCGTGTCGCCGGTCGCCACGAACGGCGTGCTGAACGCCCAACCCTGCACGGCATACCGGATCACCCCCGGCCAAAGGCGTTGACGCATCCAGCGTGAATGAAGCGGGAGAACCAGGCCAAGCTTGGCGCACCGCGCGAAGATGTCGCACGCCGTGTCGCACTTGACGGATTCAGTGCATATGTCCCTATGTATTGCCCTGTCATTCACGCAGGATGTTGTTCATGTCACGTCTTCGAGAAACGTGCCGTTGATTTTCGCCCAGACCATGTCGTCGCACTGTACATCGTACAGCATGTCCACGCCGTGCCGTCCCCACAGGCAGCGGATTCGCCGGAGGCACTGGTAGAGCGAGTCCTCGATGACGATCTCCCGGCAACTCTGCCGGAAGGCCGCGAAGTTGCCCCATTCCCGTGCGGAGCCGATGCAGAAGGCAAATCCGCCGCAGATTTGGCGCAGTTCGACAGCGGAGAAGTCACGCGCCGGGCCGGCGTAGCTGTTGAAGGTCACCGCCTGGAAAGGCCCGATCTTCCGGACTTCGATCATTCTGGCTGGACGATCCGTGTGGGTCAGCGTCAGAGGATACAGCCCAAGGTAGACATCGCTGTCGCGGAGAAAGACCCATTGTGCGCCATACGATTCGCCGGCATGGTCTTG
>JADLAP010000296.1 GCA_020848195.1 Phycisphaeraceae bacterium | reverse complement strand
TTTGCTAGTTTGAGGACAGGGGCCGGGGCACTGCCCGAATTCGAGGAATGGCGTGCGACGACCAGTTCGGCATCCCCGGTTGTGAGGCCGCACGTCGGAACTTTCCAATCGAATGGAATCCTGGCGCGGCCCCGACGTAAGCGTCACGCCGAGCACCTCTGGTTGAATCTATCGTAGGCGTCGTAGGCTCTTGCCTATGACATCTACGACTGAACTGACGATACTGAAGACGGACACGAAGGGTCGGGTGCGCACACCGGTGGCGGATCGTGATGCGCTGTTGGACCTGTTCGAGCAGGGCGGGCTGAGCGGTGCCGCCTTCGCGCGGCTGCACGGACTGCGCTACAGCACGTTTGCGCACTGGCGGAACGTGAGGCGAAGGCGGTCCACGAACCCACCGGGGTCGGCGCCTGTGGCTCTGTTCCGGGAAGTATCGTTGCAGCGGGCGGCTGAGCCTCGGCCCGAGGGCTTGGATCTGGAGTTGCCGTTGGGGATTCGAGTGCGGCTGGAGCGGGCCGACCAGATCCCGTTCGTCGCGGCGCTGTGTCGGCATCTGCAGGGAGGCCCTACGTGCTGAGCTTCGCCGGGGCGTTGCGCGTGTTCCTGGCGATCGAACCGCAGGACCTGCGCAAGAACTTCAACGGGCTGAGCGCGCTCGTCACGGATCATCTGCAAGGCGACCTGCGCCAGGGCGCGCTGTACGTGTTCGCGAACCGGCGGCACACGCGGATCAAGATCCTCTTCTGGGATGGGACGGGACTGTGGGTGGCGTGCAAACGGCTGGAAGAAGGCCGCTTCAGCTGGCCGTCGCCATCGCGTGAGGGCCAGAAACGACTGGCGCTGACGCCGGAAGCACTGGCGATGCTGACCGACGGGATCGAGCTGAAAGGTGCGCGCATGCGTCCGTGGTACGAACGCGACGAAAATAAATCGTGAAGCCGCACTTTGCAGTAGCGCGCCCGCGTCGCGCCGACTATAAGAACGCGCATGCACGATCGCACGATCGAGGCGCTGCGGCAGGAAAACGAGCGACTGCGCGCTGAGAATGCGCTGCTGCGTCAGAAGCTCGACCTAGTGATCCGCCGCATGTTCGGGCGCAAGAGCGAGCAGCTCGATGCGAACCAACTGAAGCTTCTGCTCGGTGAACTGGATCAGCCCAGTTCGCTGATGGCCTCCGAGGGTGCGGCGCCCTTGGAGGCCGTGACGCCACCTCGCCGCACGTCCGCCTCCCGCCGTCCCCGCTGTCCCGACAACGCGCCGGTGGTGACAGAGGTCCTCGACCCAGGCGTCGTGTCCGCCAATCCCTCCGCCTTTCGTCAGATCGGCGAGGAAGTCAGCGAACAGTTCGACTACGAACCCGGCTACGTGCTGCGCCGGCGGACGGTGCGGCGGGTCTGGGTGAAGCGCGGCGAACTTGATGGCGTGCCTCTGATCGCCCCACTGCCGCCCAAGCTCCTGGAGCGTGGCATCCTGGCGCCGGGGCTCCTGGCCCACATCCTGGTCGGCAAATATCACGATCACTTGCCGCTCTACCGGCAGCAGCGCATCTTCAATGACCGCTATGGGCTGTACCTGCCGCGCCAGACGATGGCCCGCGGCGTGGAACTGGCGGCCACCTGGTTGGAGCCCATCGTCCAGGAAATCACGCGGGAGCAACTGGCCCGCGGGTACGTGCAGATCGATGAGACGCCGGTCAAGGACTTGAGTCCCGGCTTGGGCCATACGGCGCAAGGCTACTTCTGGGCGATGCGCACGCCGGGCGCCGACACGGTTTACCACTGGGCGGCGGGCCGCGGTCACGAGCATCTACTGGACATCATCCCGGAATCGTTCAGGGGCATGGTGCAATGCGATGCCTACGGAGCCTACCGCACGATGCTGCGCAAGCGCCCAGGGGTGGAACTGGCCGGCTGCTGGGCGCACGTGCGCCGCAAGTTCCACGAAGCCTTCGTCCAGAAAGAGGCGACGGTCCGCAACGGGTGGATCCTGCATCAGATCGGGCACCTGTACGCCATCGAGCAGAGGCTTCGAAAGAGTCGGGCCGGGCCGGATCTTCGCGCCGCCATACGCGCCGCGGAAAGCCGGCCGCTCCTGGCTCGCTTGAAACGGGCGCTGACCATCCTTCAGCCGAAGCATCTGCCGCAATCGCTAACCGGCAAGGCCGTTGGCTACGCCTTGGGCCAGTGGGACCTGCTGGAAGTCTTCCTGGGCAAGGGCCAGCTGGAGATCGACAACAACCTGGTCGAGAACGCCATCCGCCCGGCCGCACTGGGCCGGAAGAACTGGCTGTTCATCGGCGCCGAGGACGCCGGCTGGCGTAGCGCCGTGATCTACTCGCTGGTCCAGAGCTGCAAGGCGCACGGCGTCGAGCCTTACGCGTACCTGAAAGACGTTCTGACGCGCCTGCCGACGATGACCAACCACCAGATCCCCACCGTCACGCCCCGCGCATGGGCCGCCGCCCAGCGCATGGCACTCGCATCGTAAGTGTCGTAGCACCTCGCCTACGTCATCTCTCATACTATGCCGTCAAGAGCGGCTTGGCGTGACGCTTACTCAAGAGGGAATGGTCCGCGACAACAGAATGATGGGGCCCAGCCAAATTGTGCTTATCACAACCTTCGTCGGCTTCTCGTGGCT
>JADLAP010000295.1 GCA_020848195.1 Phycisphaeraceae bacterium | reverse complement strand
TTTTCCGCAGGAAATCCGGCACATCCGCGGAACCCGTGCCCTGGAGGTCCACCACCAGACCGTAACCGCTGACCAGCAGCGGCTCGTAGCCGCGAAGCTTGGTCATGGAGCCGACGGTTCCCTGAAGGTAGGCCGGCCCGGTGAACGCCGGCCCCGGCGGCGCCGGCGGCGGCTGCCTGGCTTCACATCCGAACCAGGCGACAGCCAATCCCATGGCCACCATCGTGCCGATCAATCCGCGCAGGACAAGCCGTAGCCCCCTGCCGCCACGTCCGCCATGGATTGCGTCCATCATCGTGCGCCATATCTGTGTGAGGTGGAATATCGCGCATTGTGAAGGATCGCCCTCTCAGGGTCAAGACAGGGCAAACGCATATGAGCAATAGGGCATTACGAGCCGCGACCGTCAGGGCTCACCCTTGCACACATCTGCATTTCGCCGTCGCAAGGCCCCGCGGAAGACCCGCCCCCGGGGGACAGGTCATCCGCGGGCTTTGGTCGGTCAATGTAGGCGGGCAAAGCCCGCGGATGGGGCGTCTTCGCCCCTTCCGCGGGGTCTTGCGACAGCGGAACGACGAGACTGGGCGGTTCCTGGAGATGTGTGCAAGGGACAGCTCCGCGAGTCCGGCATTCGCCTTCGCTTCTCAGCACCGAACACAGCCACATTCCCCGTTGACCTAACGTTAGGTCCTGTTTACCATCTCCGGCATGGAAACGCCTGACCGCTGGGATCTCGTCGCCCTGGGCCTGGTCGCCGTGGACGTGCTGATCCGTCTGCCGGAGCAGGTCCGTCACGACGACAAGCAGTTCGTGGACGACCTGACCATCCAGGGCGGCGCGCCGGTCGGCAGCGCCTCCTGCGGCGTCGCGCGACTGGGGTTCCGCGCCGCCGTCGCCGCTCGCCTCGGCCACAACACGCTCAGCGCCATCGCCCGCCAGCAGTTCGCCGACAGCCATGTCGCGCTGGACCTTGTCGTGGAGGATCAAGACAGCAGGCCCGCCATCGCCCTGGTGGAGATCGACCCCGTCACCGCCGCCCGCACGGTGTTCATCCAGATGGACCACTACGGCTACCTCCAGCCCGCGGACATCCCCGCGGAGGCCATCGCCCGCGCCAGGCTGCTGCTGGTGGACAGCTACGACCTTGACGCCACGGAGCGCTCGCTGCGGGCCGCCAGGGCGGGAACCTGTCAGGCCATGCTCGATTTTGAATCCGGCGACGCCGATCGCCTGCGCGATCTGCTGTCCCTGGGCGACCACGTGATCCTGCCTCTGGCTTCGGCTGAGCGATTGGCAGAGCAATCCGGGCCGGAGCCTGCGCTCCATGGGCTGCGCAAGCTGACGCGGGGGCAACTCGTCGTCACCGACGGCGTGCGGGGAAGCTGGGCGCTTCATCTGGACAATCAGGTGCATCACCAGCCGGCCTTCCGCGTGCGCGCCATCGACACCACCGGCTGCGGCGACGCCTATCACGCGGGCTATGCGGCGGGCGTGCTGATGAATCTCCCGCTGCATCTCCGCATGGAACTGGGGGCGTTGCTGGCGAGCATCGTCGCCACGCAAGTCGGCGGCCGAACCGCATTGCCCTGGCGCAACACCCTGATCCAACACCTGCGCGACGATGTGTCGCCCGCGCTGCGACGCGCGATCGAGGAGCTTGCATCATGACCCCAACGACCATGCTGACCACCCCCCTGCCGTCCGAAGGCGTCGCCTCCCGCGCGATCGCCGACCTCATCGGTCCCCTGCCTGTTCCACCGGCGACGCGGATCGGCATGATCGGCGTCGGGCTGAAAATGCACTTCGTCTGGTCCGAGGCGTGCCGGCTGTACAGGCAGGCGGCGGCGCAACTGCAAACACAATTCACCGGGCAGCCGATCGAACTGATTTTCCCGGAAGATCCGTTTGAATCGCCGGATGACGTGCTGGCGGCCGCGGACAAGCTGCACGCGCGGGGCATCGCGGGCCTGATCCTGTTCCACGGCTCCTACACGGCCGGGGAGATCGCGTCCCAGCTTGGCCGGTGGCTGCTGGATCATCCGATGCCGCTGCTGAGCTGGGCGTATCCGGAAGTCACCGGCGGCCGGCTGACGGCGAACAGCCTGTGCTGCCAGAACTTCATGCTCAACGCGCTGCACCGGCTGGGCGTGCGGTATCAGTGGATGTTCAAGGCCCCGGACGATCCGGCGGTGGCGGCAACGGTGGATGTCTTCGCGCGTTCCGCGCGGGCGCGTCATCGCCTGATTCATGGCCGCACGCTCATGGTCGGCGCGGGCCGGGTTCCGGGTTTCTACGACGCCGAGTGCGATGAACTGGCGGTCATGAAGCGGTTCGGCGTGCGGTTCGATCGCATGGACCTGGTGCAGATCATGACGCATGGCCGCAAGTTCAAGGACGCCGACCTGAGACCGATCCGAGACGCGATCGTCACCTCGCCCAGATGCGGGCTGAACAACGTGCCCGATGCGCAGATGTTCAACACGGTACGCCTGGCGCTGTCCACGCTGGAACTGGCGGCGAAGCAGAACTACATCGGCAGCGCCATCCGCTGCTGGCCAACGCTGTGGGACGAGTATCAGTGCGCCGCCGACGGGGCGCTGGCGCTCATCAACGACCAGGGATTGCCCGCCGCGGACGAGAACGACATGAACGGCCTGATCTCCATGCTGGCGATGTCGCTGCTGCGGGAGGGCCGATCGCTGCCGACATTGATGGACATTTCGCGGCTGAGCGAAAGCGAAAACAGGCTTGGATTCTGGCACTGCGGCGGGTCGGCGACGCGGCTGCTGCGGGCGGGAACGAAGTTCGAGTCGCGCAAGCACAACATCATGGAAAACGCGGACCCCGCCACGGCCGTGGGCATGCTGATCGAGTCCCTGCTGGCGACCGGCCCGGCCACGGTGACCCGCTACCAGTCGCCCGACAGCGCCAAGGCGCTGACGTTCGAAGGCGACCTCGTCGACAGCCCGATGGCGTTCCGAGGCGCGTACGTGGAATTCGTTCCCCGCGATCACGCCGCGGCACAGGTGATGGGCACGATCCTCGACCTGGGCCTGGACCATCACTGGATCATCGGCCGGGAACATTTCGCCCACGAACTGTCCGCGCTGAACCACTGGCTGGGCGTGGAGGAACTGGCGGTGAGCAATCGGGGGCAGGGTGTCGGGCAGAGCCGGTAACGCGACGGGACGCGACAAGTCGCGGCGCTTCCATCCATGCCGCGTCACACGAACGCGATCATTCCAGTTCGCGCATGAACAGGGGCCGGCTGTAGCGTGAGCCGCCGATGCCGACGGGGACGAGGACGACGCCGTAGGTGTGGTCATCGTCGAGTTCGTCGTATTCGTAGACGACGATCAGACGCCAGCTCGGCAGTTTGCGGACCAAGGTGACTTCGATGTCCCGCGCGGCAGCGCCTCCGATGTCGATGGTGTGGCGGAAGGCGAGGCTGTATTTGACGGTCAGGTCGTAGGTGAAGCCGTAGCTGAGCAGGCGGCTGTCGAGTTCGTGGAGTTCGGAGTAGTCGAGATAGCTGGTCAGTTGGGGCGTATGGCGCATGGTCATGCCGAGGCGCCACTGGGCGGTGCGGTCATCGTCGAGGTCGTGGGTCCATTCACCGGCGGCGGCGAGGGCGTCGGTGATCATCCACGCGAGCCTGGTGTGGAACTGGTCGCCGCCGAGGTCGTATTCGGGTCGATAGTCGAAATGCCGCGGAATCGCCAGGTTATTGTCGCGTGCGTCGTCGGACTTGTGGATCAAGTCGGTGTCGAGGGTGATCCAGTCGACGGAGTACCACCGGCCTGGCCCGCCGCGCTGGGTCTGCAGGGTGTTGCGCAGGCCGGCCTTGAAGGTCGCGCCTTCGCTGAGCGACTCGACATCGGGATCGAACACGGGCAGATCTTCGCTTTCCAGCGAGGAGCCGGCGAGCGATACCTGGGCGCTGGGTTCGATGATGTGACGAAGCTGGTGGATGTCGAACAGCCGGTTGTCGGCGTTGGAAATCGTCTTGTGGAACTGGGTGTGCAGGCGTACGCCGGATTCGCCCCAGAGGCGGGTGGCGTCGCTTTCGCCGGCGAATTCCGCGAAATCATCGTCGTAGAACGTGACGCGGCCGGTGACGTAGGGCACGACGTCGATGGTTCCGAGCTTCAGCGGAGCCTGAAGTTCCTGCCGGCTGTCCAGGCGTGAGACGTAGCCCAGCGGCACGCCGGCGGTTTCGAGCGCGTCGTGGAACCGCGTGGCGGCGGGAACGCCGAAAAGCAGCAGGCTTTGCGCGTTGTTGAAGCCGCGGTCGCTGGGACTGTCGTCGCCGGGACGGATGCGCATCCGGCTGAGCTGATTTTCGCTGTACCACGTCAGGCGGTTGTCCCAGAGGCTCGTGCCGATCTTGTACAGGCCCAGCTCCGGCAGCTTATCGACGTTGTAGCCGGGGGATTGCAGCGTGGTGTACTGCGTGACGAAATCGTTGAGGTCGTAGCTGGTCTCGAACGTCAGCGCCCAGTCGTCCTGCTGTTTCTTGAGGTAGAGGGAGGTGTCGTACTGGGGCGCCGCGCCGGCCTCGCCTGGGAAGAACGCCTCGAGGAACGTCGGATCGGAGACGTAGGCGTACTCCAGCGACAGTTCCCAGTTCTGTTCGAGATACTGGCGATGCTGGCCGTGGAGATAGCCGCGGACATCGCCGTCGAAATCGACTTTCCGTCCGTCGCCGAGGTGGTCTTCGCCCTGGTCGTAGGGCAGGATGTAGGCTTTGTGATTGCCGAACTGCTGGTCCTGGTCGTAGTCGAGGTCGTAGCCCGTACCGATGCCGTGCTGGCCGTGCATATCGAAGCGGCCGAAGAGGTTGACGCCTTCGGGCTTGGGCTGGCCTGAGAGGGAGAAGAGGTCCCATCGCGTCCGCAGGCGCATGCCGTTGTTTTCGCTGTAGCCGACGTCGAGGCTGCGCAGGGGAAGATCCTCGGCATAGCCGCTGAGTTTGGGCCATGAGGGCATCAGGGGCAGGTCCGCCCAGCGCACGGCCGCGTCCTCGGCGACGTAGGCGTACCGCGGCAGTCCCTGGCGATCCTTCACCTGTGTGACCGTGACCTTCCGCGCGGCGACGGCGAAGTGCGGCTTGGCGAATTCACTGGTCGTCAGCGTCGCCTCGGATGCCTGCCAGACCGTGCTGGAATGCTGCATGATCTTCTTGGCGCGCAGGTAGAACGGAATTTCCTTCCGCGGATCCCACGTGTACATCACGGCGTCGAGAATCATCGCCTTGTTGAGCTTGCGGTCGTAGTACACCCGCGGAGCGCGGACGAAGTACTGGCCGTCGGTGGCCAGCACGTCATCCTCCAGGTACACGCCGACGACGGCATCGGAATTGACCTTGGCGAACGGCTCGCGCGGCACGCTGGCGCGGTCGAGGAAGATCACCGCGCGGTCCGCGGTCAGCGACATGGTGGTCGTGCCGTCGTCGGAGACGAACATCACGCCGACCTTGCCGAAGAGCATGGCGACGGGTTCATCGCCGCCGGGCTGGATGACCATGCGGTCGTAGGAGACGCTGACGGTTCCGGAAGGCGGGAGAATCTGGCCCTGATCGGCCCTCGGCGCGGCGGCGTCGGCGGGCCTGGCGGCGGGCTGCGTCGTGGCGGCGACTTCCTTGTCCGTGGCGGGTCGCACGGTAGCTTTGGCGACGGCGGGTGACGCGGGCACGATCGTGGGGGCAGGCGGCGGCGTGGCCGGTGCGGCGGGAGTGGCTGGCGTCGCGGCAACTTCGGCGGTTCCGGGGGCGGTTCCGGGGGCGGCTCCGGGGGCAGTTCCGGGGGCGGGGGCACTTCCGGGGGTCAGCGGCGTGACGTGCATGGGCAACGTCGCCTTGGCGCCTTCGGCGGTGGGAACCGCGGCGGCGATCTCGCGTCGTCGCGTGTCGCGCAGCGCCAGTGCCTGGATATCCGCCTGTTTCACAGCCTCATCGGCCGGCGGCAGACCGCGGGTGGGCTGACTGATGGTCGCCAGGTAATCCGAAAAACGTTGACGGGCGACGGTAAGCAGCGGCTGGTCGGCGGTCGGCGTCTGCTCGCTGAGCAGGTCGGTTTTCAGATCGACCAGGCCGGTGGTGGACGCGGTGACGAGCAGTTCCGGCGCTTCGACGGTGGTCGGCCCTTTGCCGCGCAGCGCGCGGGCCTTGTCCAGCATGAGCCAGGTGTGGCGAATCCGCCGACCGGCGACTTCTTCCTCGACGATCTGGACCACAGCCTGATCCGCCCGGAAGCCGTAGGTTCCGATGGTGATGCTGACGTCGCGGTCGAGGAGCAGGTAATGGGCTTTGCCTTCGCGCCAGACGGAAGTGCGCTGGGCCTGAAGTTCGACATCCGCGGCAACGACGGGATCGCCCAGGGGCAGCCCGGCATGAGGGAGTTCCGCGCCCTGAGCCCAGAGTTTTGTGGAGCCAAGCGAGAGCAGGCCGCACACCAGTCCCGCGATCAGGCGTCCTCGACGCGGACGACGGCGTCGGGGACGAGAAGTTTTCCGATCGCCGGTCAACGGAATGCGTCGTACGAGCATGAGGTTGCGCCCACGTTCAGGAGACAGGCGGGTAAGCCCGAAGCTCGCGGACCGCCGGGGACATCAGGATCATCCGCGCGACATCGCCAGAGCCGACAGAGGCAGCGGCATCGGGGACGTCGGTTCGCCCGACGTTTCGGAACGACCGGACTGCCGGGCCGAGTCGCTTTCCGCCGCGTTGGTCGGCGTGCAGATCACAATCTGCCACAGATCAAACATGCGCATCTTGAATCGGTACTGAAGCCGGACGCCCGCGCCCTGCAGCGCGTCTTCGAGCGGCAGGTCGCTGCGCCAGCCGATTCTGATGAAGATCGGATTGGTGATCGACTCCAGCCAGCCGATGAAGCGGTTGGAGGATCGGAAGTGATTGCAGAGAACGATGCGTCCGCCGGGCTTGACCATTTTCGCTGCCCACGCCAGCAGCCTTGCGGGATCGCTGACCACGGTGATGGCGTGGCAGATCAGCACATGGTCGAAGCTGGCTTCCTTGAAGGGCGGGTGGATGGCGTCGCCGCGGACGAGGTCGATACCGGTCAGGCCGTGGTCGTCGATGCGTTTTTGTGCTTTGGCGAGCATGCCGTGGCTGAGGTCCAGGCCGACGATGTGGAGGTCCAGGCCTTTGGGATACATCGGCAGTGTCGCGCCGGTACCGACGCCGAGGTCCAGCACACGGTCGCCGGGCTTGAGCCCCAGTTGCGCCACGGCGCAGCGTTGACGGCTGGTCACCAGCGCGCCGAAGCTGTAGTCGTAAAACCACGCCCAGATGTCGTAAAGCCGACTCGTCGTCGGCTCTTGCATGTTTTCACCCATGGTCGATGACCGCTCCTGGTCCTCTGGCCGCAATGAGTTGGCGAATCGTCCCTGACCCGATGGCGACTGAAGATACCCAACCGCAGCCCCGGATGCCAGATCATCTTATGTTCCGTGCCGGTCGGCAACTGGCGAAGACCGCCCCGAAGACGGTGCGGTTATGACGGATGACGAAATCAGCGTTGGACATTCGGCTGACTGGGTATTCCATTGACTCCCGTCACCCCTGCCCCTGGCGTTGTGGGCAGGGGCGGATGGCACAAGTGGATGAGTTCCGTGGCCGTCAGCGGTTTTGGTGACGCTTCGGACGGTGGCGGTGGCGTCTGATCCGCCTGTTGTGAGCCTTCATACAGGTCCAACGCAGTCGGTAAATGCGATGAAAACGGTGATGGAGCCATGAAAATGCCCCGTTTTCGTGGCAATTCACGCACCGGCGACGTCTGAAACGTAACACTTGACCCAAGAAAAGATCAAGCGGAAAAGCTGCGACTCCATCGGGAAATAGCCGCTTTTTCGCCGCGGAAGCAAATGATCCGGATCATTCAGGGATCATGGGCGGATCAAATCGTAAGGCTGTGTGCGACAACAACTTGGCTCGACGAGGGTCCGATTTTGATCCTTCAGGGATCATCGGCGGAAAAACGGGATCATCGGGATCAAAATCGACAAAAACAGGCTTCGCGGGGGTGAAAATCAGGCTTCTCACCCCAGTCACTCCACCCAAGAGGTCGGAGTGACTGGAGTCAACGGAATACCCAATAGCCTGAATGACGAAAGACGTGCTTTGTTCCAGCCGCGGGCAAACTGCCCGCGCGTCTTCTCATGCGACAGTCGGATTTGAACATTCAGCCATTTGCACGACGCGCGAGTCGTTGGCTCGCGGCTGCCACGTCATTGGCCCTATAATCCTCCCGCTATGCCTGATCCCGCCGCCAGTTTGAGCGTGTTTCTGGAGACCTTCGGCTGCCAGATGAATGTGCTGGATTCCCAGCTCGTTCGCAGCCAGCTCCTGGGTCTGGGCTATCGCTTCATCGACGACTGGCGTCGCGCGGATGTCATCCTCTACAACACCTGCTCCGTCCGCGAACATGCCGAGCAGAAGGTCACCAGCCGCCTGGGCTGGGTCGGCCTGCACAAGCGGAACAAGCCCGGCGTCGTCGTCGGTGTCATCGGCTGCATGGCGGAACGCGAAGGCGAAGGCATCGTCCGGAAATATCCCCAGATCGACGTCCTCTGCGGCCCCGGCGAACTCGACAAGCTTCCCATGCTGATCGACAACGCCGTCCGCACCACGTCCGGGGGCAAGGTGCAGGCTGCGCTGCAGGGCAACGCCCATCGCCGCTCCTCCACGCTCGCCGCCGCGGAAGACGAACTGGAACTGCTCGACCTCGCCCGCTCCTTCAGCCCCGATGAACATCAAGGCTCGGCCTATGTCCGCATCACGCGCGGGTGCAACAAATTCTGCACCTACTGCGTCGTGCCCCGCACCCGCGGCGCGGAGGTGCATCGGCCCCCGGACCACATCGTGGACGAGTGCAGGCATCTCGTGGACAGCGGTGTCGTCGAAATCACGCTGCTCGGCCAGACGGTCAATCATTACCACTACGACCACGGCGCAGCCGTCATCCTCGGCGGCGTCCAACAACCGCAGATCGGCGCCGTCGTCAGCGCCAAGGGTATCCGCGGCACATCCTCGCGCGTCACAACCTTCGCCGACTTGCTTCGCCGCATCCACGACGAAGTGCCCGGACTCCAGCGTCTGCGATTCGTCACCAGCTTCCCACGCGACTTCGGCGATGACATCCTTCACGTCATCCGCGACTGCCCCCGCATCTGCCGCTACCTCCACCTGCCCGTGCAGTCCGGCTCCGACCGCATCCTCAAGCTGATGAACCGCGACTATGCCGTCGCCCAGTACACCGACCTCATCGACCGCGCGAGGGACATCCTTCCCGGCGTGCTCATCGCCTCGGACCTCATCTGCGGCTTCCCCACGGAAACGGAAGACGATCATCGCATGACGATGGCGCTCATGGAACGCGCGCGGTTCAAGAACTGTTACGTGTTCAAGTATTCCCCCCGGCCCGGCACCACGGCCCACGAGCGCATGACCGATGACGTGTCGGAAGCGGACAAACGCCGGCGGAATAACGAACTGCTGGCGCTGCAGAGCATGATCAGCGCGGAGATTCACCAGCAGTGCGTCGGGCGTACGGTGCGGGTGTTCGTGGAATCGATCAGCCGGAAGACGCGCAAGCGGCGCAACGCGGCCGACCCGTCGGTCGAACTGACGTGGGAAAAGCCCGAGGAAATCGCACAACTCAGCGGCCGAACCGACGGCGACCTGATCGTCATGTTCGACGGCGACGAATCGCTGATCGGCTCCATCGTGGATGTGGAGATCGACAAGGCCGCGCCGCTGACGCTGTTCGGCAGGCAGACCACGCGGGTATGCACATGACGAGCCGGAAGCGTCAGCGACGGTCCTCCTGCGAACAACCATCATCGTTCATCGCGGGAAGGCCGTCGCTCACGCTTCCGGCTCGTTAACACAAGTCCCCACGTTCCCACGCGGCGGCGAAATCCCGCGATGGTTGCGTATCGTCCGGACAGGCGAACCAGAATCGGACGGATGGGTCGGTGTGATGGAGCAGCCAGCGCCAATAGCTGGTTATCGACTCGAACCGGTCCTGCTGATGCTGGATGAGGTAAGGGATGAAGACGGCCTTACCCCACAGCGGGCGCAATTCCTCGATGGTGGTCGCGGGATAGTGGAACTCCACCGCGCGAATGGGCAATCCGCTGTCGGCCAGCGTCGCGGCGTGACGTCCCCACTGGCCGCAGCAGTGGATGTGCAACGATTCCACGGCCTGCGCCACGCTTCGCAGCCGGGGAATGCCGAACCGGGCGTACATTTCCACCGACATCAGCGGCATCAGGTCTTCCGTCAGCGACAGTCCCATGTCGGAAGGCAGGAACGTGTAGGGCCAGATGTTGCCGCAGAGCCGGTCGCCGGACTGTTCGCGCAGATAGGCGGCATAGCGAAGCACATGGTTCTGGATGCGATCGATGAAGAGGTTTGTCTTGTCGGGATCCTCGAACAACTGCATCAGCAGTTCTTCCTGGTTCATGACCAGCCCCGCGGTGTTGAGAATGCCCTGCATGTCCGGCGTGCGGAGCCAGAGCCATCGCGTATCCAGACGCTGCCGCACATTGTGGAAGAGTCGCAAGCCATGGGCGGCATCGTGGTTGGGATCATCCACCGGGACGGGCCGTAGGGCCAGGGCATCGTCAAGCGTCTGGGCGGCCGGCTCGATGTAGATCATCGTGCCGTCTTTGGGGGGCATGACCTTGCCGCCGAAGTAACGGGCGGTGCTGATGGTGCCGAAATCCGCGAAAAAACTGGGCATATTCAAGCCCGGCAGCTTCGCCATCGCTTCCAGGTCCGCCACGGCGCTGTCGATCATGCGCTGATCGTCGAAGCACTGGCGGTATGCATGGGCGGTGGACTGTGTGCTGACGATGCACCGTTCCCCGCCGTCCCAGAACCGGCGGACGCGATCCCACTGCCGCTGCAGGCGCTGGGCGCCGAACCATGTTTCAAGTTGGTCCATGAATCATCTTCTTCAGGCGGGAAGGATCATGACCGCATCGCGTCGACCTGCTCCGCCAGCCGGCGGCACTGCTCTTCCGATTTGCACGGTGAACTGATGTACACGCCTCGCGTGGTGCCGATTGCCTCGATCACCGGGATGACTTTCTCCGGTTCGACATGGTGAATCTGAAGGCTTTTGCCTGCTTTGAGAATCCGGCGGTACATATCGAACCAGCGGGGATGGGACACCGGCTCGTTGGCCACGCCGCAGGTCCACTGGATCGCCCGCAGCGGCTCGATGGAGAGCAGTTCATCCAGATTGACGATGCACTGCGGGCCGTCGAGGTGGTACATGGGATAGTCAAGCTGGCGGCACTGTTCGGTCAGCGCGGGTTTGACGAAGCGGGCGAAGGTCTCGGGGCCGAACATCGCGCAGGCGTCGCACTGGACCTTGGCCGTCTTGCCCGGTCCCCAGATGCCAAAGGCGCAGTACGCGTTGCCGCCGCGATCGTCGCGGACCATCTCGTACAGATGATCGAAAACCTCGAAAAAAACGGCATTGATGCTTGCGATGCGCTGCTCGACCCACTCGGGCCGGTCGACGCAGTCGTAGAGCAGAGTCTGCGGATCACGCAGGGCGGAGAGGATGTCGAAATTTTCCACGAGGTCGGGAATGGTGACGAGGAAGCGTCCGCGGGATCGGCGGACGGCTTCACTCACGATGGCGGTCAGGCATCGAAACGCCTGGCTTTGCCGATCAAGCTGGAAGGGGGGATGGTTGTCGGGATCGGTGATGCAAGGCTCGAACCAGACGGTGGAGGGCGCGAAGTGCCACTTGCATCCGATCATGGCGGCCAGATCGCCGGCTCCGATGTAGGTTTCGATTTTGGGAAACGCGTCGCCACCGAAGCAGGTCCGGCTCAGGTTGTAGGCGTCGCGATCAAAGCGCCAGGCGGGATCCGTCCACTTCCGATCAAGGTCGTCAGGTTCGTCGGGTTTGGGCAGGTCTTCGTGAGGCGTGTCTTTGGGCGCGGTGGTCCAGAACACCATGCCGCGATGGTTCCACCAGTCTTCAAAGTGTTTTGCCGTCGTTGTCCAGTCGGGTTTCCACGAGGGGGCAGTGAGGGTCATGACAGGCTCGATCTTGGCCGGCGGGGGGCTGGGTTAAGGGAGCGGACGGGGGATTGTTCCGGGCGTTCTGTCTGGCCATGGCTTCTTCCACGCATTTGCCGCAGGCGTCGCAACGCTTCTTGTCGGGATCGATCACGCAACTCATGGCTGGGCCGCTCCGTTGCCTAGCTCCGGGACATCGGGCCGAAACGCTCGGCCGTGTCCTGTGATCGATCGTATACCACTTCTCCATTGTTGACGAAGGGGGTCGTCAGCGCCCAGGCTTTTCCCGCCGAAGTCAGCATCGGCAGGCGGCTGTACTGGGCCAGGTAGATTCGCCGCATGTTCGGCGACAGGTTGGATCCGGAACGATGCAGATTGAAGCTGGAAAACGCGACAATGCTGCCGGCCGGGGCGATGATGGGCATGCCGGGATCACTGCCCGTGTAGCCGACGAAATCGTTGGTCACGGCTTCCTGCTTGTGGGGATGCACGGTGTTCTTCGTGCCGCCTCGCGAGTGGGGCAGCAGGTAGACGGTTCCGTTGTCCTCGCTCACGTCATCCAGCGTACACCAGCACGTCAGGTAAGGCGATCGCAACGATTCCGTGTCGCGGACGCCGATGTAACCCGAATCCTGATGCCAGGCGAAGGACATGCCCTTCTCCGGGCCTTTCACGACCCATTGCTCGTTGAACAGATACACATCCTGCCCCAGGGCCGCCTGCGTCACCTGCGCCATCAGCGAACTGAACAGGAACCGCCACATCCGGTGGCTCTGCCGGTAACGATTGCCGATGAAATACCGGCTGCCGCGATGGTTGAGGCCATGGACGGACGCGCTCTGTTGATCCATCAGGCAGTCGTAATAGCCCAGAAAGTAGGAACACTCCTCGCGGAGCATCTGCAGCATGTCGTCGGGGATGACGCGTTCGAGGATGAAATAGCCTTCCTCGCGGAAGAGGGCTTTCTGTTCCTCGGACACAATGGTTTCGGGCGCGAGCGTGGCGGTCATGGCGGGGTTTCCTTGGGGGGCGGGGTGATCCAGGGCAGGATGCGAAGTTATCGCTTCCAGTTGTGCGGAACGGTCTGTGCCGATTCCGTGAGAAGATTATCCCGGCATTATTGCTGAAAGGCTTCTCATTCCGCGTTTGTTTCTTATCATTTCATGTCATGAAAGAGCGATTGCATCTCCCTCCGGAGCAGGACGGACGGCTGTGGCGACATCAGTACCGCGGCCGCGACTACCGCGCGCACCGCCACGACGAGCTGGAGTTCAATCTCGTCACCCGCGGCGCCGCCAGCTACATCGTGGACGGCAAGCGGTACGACCTGTCGCCGCACACGCTGATCTGGCTGTTCCCCGGACAGGATCATGTGTTGATCGAGCAGTCGAAGGATTACGAGATGACCCTCGGCGTGATCCGTCCGCGGGCGCTGAGGCGGCTGTGCCGCACGAGCCGCTATCAGGCGATGCGGAAGCAGCATCCCGAAGGGCGGTTCTGCTCCTGCCTGTCGACGGAAGCCGCGGGCAGGCTGCAATCGCTGATGCAGCCGGGGATCGACGCCGAGCTGGACGGCGACGCGGATCGGCTCAACGCGGCGTTGCCGGTGGTGTTCGTGGAAACGTGGCGTGCGCACGTGGAAGCGGTGGAGTCGCCCCCGGCCGCGGCGATCCATTCCGCGGTGGAGCGTGCGATTCAATTGATCCGTCAGAACCATCCCTGCCAGAACGACGTGGCCCAGCTCGCACAGGCGAGCGGCCTGAGTCCTTCGCAGCTCAGCCGGCTGTTCCACCGGCAGATCGGCATGTCGCTGGTGCGCTATCGTCAGCGTCAGCGGCTGGAGCAGTGTCTGCGTCTGTACGATCAGGGCCGGCATCGCACCATGCTGGACGCCGCGCTGGATGCCGGGTTCGGCAGTTATGCCCAGTTTCACCGGGTCTTTCGGCAGATGATGGGAGTGGGACCCGCCGCGTATCGCCGGGCGCTGCGGCAGTCGGCCGGGCGCTGAGGGGAATGCCGGATCACACGGGATTGTGCCGCGTCATGGCTTTCTGGATGCCGTCGGTCAGCCAGCAGGCGATGGCGTTGCAGGCGTCGTCGAGCGACTGCTGCACGCGGGGGGCTTGGTCCGGGGTGAATTTGCCCAGGACGTAATCGACCTGCGGAATCATGCCGTGGTCGTCGATGCCGACGCGCAGTCGTGGATAGTTGGCGTGGCCGAGCGCGCGTTGGATGTCCGTCAGTCCGTTGTGTCCGCCGGCGCTGCCGGAGGCGCGGAGTCGGATGCGGCCGGTTTCCAGGGCCAGGTCGTCCACGACCACGAGCATCTGCGACTGAGGATCGAGTTTGTAGAAGTTGAGTGCTTCGATCACGGACTGCCCGCTGCGGTTCATGAAGGTCATGGGCTTGAGCAGCAGGACGCGATGGCCCTCAATGGCGCCGTCGCCGGTCAGGCTGTTGAAACGGGCGCGGTCGGGGGTTTGGAGGGAAAAACGTTCGACCAGGCGATCGATGACCATGAATCCGGCGTTGTGTCGGGTGCGGACGTACTGCGGGCCGGGGTTGCCCAGACCGACGATCAGGCGCAGCGTAGGTTGATCCATGACCGGACCTGCAACGGGACGCGCACGCGGTCGGCGTGCGGCGGATGTCGATCACGACATCGCCGCACACCGAACGTGCGATGGATTGACGCGAAACGCTTACTTCTTGGGCTTGGCGTCTTCTTCGCCTTCTTCCTTGGCGGGCCGGCCGATGACTTCCGGTTCGGTGCCTGCAGTGGCGCCTTCGGCGACGGCGGCGGTCGGTTCCGGTTCCTCGGAAACGACGTGCACGGCGACGACGATGGTGTCCGGACCGGCGATGGCCTTGACGCCCTCAGGCAGCACCAGTTCCTTGACGGTCAGGAACTGGTCCACGTCGAGGTTGTGGACATCGACGATGACCGACTGGGGAATCTGCGTCGCCAGGCACTCGATTTCCAGGGAGTTGAGCGGATGCTCGAGGATGGCGCCGGCCTGCTTGAGGCCGATCGCCTCGCCGGTGAATTCCAGATCGACATGGACGCGGACGCGTTCGGTCAGGTCCACGCGGGCCAGGTCGATGTGGATGATCTTGCTGCCCAGGTGGTCCCACTGGACGCTCTTGACGAGGCAGGGTTCGCTCTTGGCGTCCACCACGACTTCCATCAGGTGGGCGCGGGCGTGGAGGATATGCACGACCTCCTCGCGGTCCATGCTCACATGGAGCGGATCCTTCTGGTGGCCGTAGATGACGCCGGGGAGCCGGCCCAGTTTACGCTGACGCGCGGCATACCGGCTTCCCAGCCGGTCGCGTTTTTCAGCCTGTACGCTTGGAATCGTGTTCGTCGCCATGGTGTAGTCTCCTGCTTTCCTGGTTGGTTTGCTTGAAATTGTCGGGGGTTATGACATCGTCGCGTTGGCGTACTGCTTGAACAGGCTCGACACGGACATGTCGTGGTGGATGCGGTGAATGGCTTCGCCGAGCAGTTCCGCGACGCTCAGTTGTACGAGTTTGTGTTCGATCGGCTTGTACCTTGCTCCGGCGGGAATGGTGTCGGTGACGACGATGCGGCTGATGGGGGATTCGCTCAGCCGCTCCATCGCCAGTCCCACGAGCACGGCATGGGTACACGCGGCCATGACCTGCTTGGCACCGCGTTCCATGACCAGCTTCGCCGCTTCGCACATCGTCCCGGCGGTGGAGATCATGTCGTCGACCATCAGCACGCTGCGGCCCTGCACGGTTCCGATCAGGTTGGCGGACTTGACCTCGCTGCCGCTCTTGCGGCGTTTATCGACGATGGCCAAGTCGCCGCTGAGCCACGAGGCATACGTGTTGGCCACCTTCACGTTGCCCACGTCCGGGCTGACCAGCGTGACGTCGCCCAGTTCCTCGCGGATGCTCTGGAAATGCTTGACGATCACCGGCGATGCGTGCAGGTGGTCCACCGGAATGTCGTAAAAGCCCTGGAGCTGGGCCGCGTGCATGTCCATCGCCAGCACGCGATCGGCCCCGGCGGTGGTGATGAGATTCGCCACCAGTTTTGCCGTGATCGGTACGCGGCCTTCATCCTTGCGGTCCTGCCTCGCGTAGCCCATGTAGGGGATCACAGCCGTGATCCGCTTGGCGCTGGCGCGTTTCAGCACGTCGATGTAGATCAGCAACTCCATCAGGTGGGCGTTGACGGGATGGTAGGTGGACTGGACGACGTAGCAGTCCCGGCCGCGGACGTCTTCCTCGATCTTCACGATCAGTTCCCCGTCGGGAAACATGTCCGTGTGCCCTTGTCCCAGAGGCAGGTCAAGGTATTTGCAGATGCGTTCCGCCAACTCGCGGCTGGCGCGGCCGGCAAAAATTTTCAGTTCGTCACGATCGGAGCGGCTCATGGCAGGGTCCTGTCTGAGGCAGCACGGCAACCGGTAGACCTCGCACGGAGAATCCGGTCCACCTCCGCCAGTTGCTGGGGCGTGTTGATGCTCAGGACGTCTTCCGGCGGCACCGCGTCCACCACACTGACGGTCTGGCCTTTTCGCTTGAGCAGGCCGGGCACGTCGGTGAGGTAATACTCCTTCTGACTGTTGTCGGCTCGGATTTCAGCCAGGCCGGCGAACAGGCGGTCGCTTCGGAAACAGTAGTAGCTGGGGTTGACTTCCCGGATTTGCTTCTGAGCGTCGGTGGCGTCCTTCTGTTCGACGATGCGGTCGAACGAGCCGTCGGCGGCGCGAAGCACGCGGCCGTAGCCCGCGGGATCGTCGATGACCGCGGTGGCCAACGTCGAAACCGCCTTCGTGCTACGGTGGCAGTCCAGCAGCCGGCGCAGCGTGGCGGGGCGGATCAGAGGCCCGTCGCCCGCCAACACGAACACGTCCACCGGCAACACATGGTCGAACAGCGGCTGCGCCATCCGCGTCGCGTGACCCGTGCCTAATTGCTCCGGCTGATCGACAAAGGCGCAGAAGTCATCGCCTTTGAGCGAGTCCCGCACGAGATCGGCCTTGAAGCCCACGACGAGAATGCACCGACGTACGCCCGCTTCGCGGCAGGCATCGACGACCCAGTGCAGCATCGGCCGGCCCGCGACCTCCAGCAGCACCTTGGGCAACTCGGAGTTCATCCGGGTTCCCTTGCCCGCCGCCAGCAGGATCGCGTCCACAGGCGGGGTCAATGGTGTCTTGGATGGGGCGTTGCAACAGGACATCGCTCAACCTCATTCACCGGTCCATCGGAGCCGGTTAACCGAACAAACTAGCCCGCCTGGATTTGAACCAGGAATTTCAGGACCAAAACCTGACGTGTTACCGTTACACCACGGGCTATACGTGGATTGCCATCCGTAAAGCCCAACCCTTGGTCAACGCGAAACGAGGCTGACAGCGGGGGGGATGGGAGCAGATGACCGGCTCTTCTCCATCGGCTCAAACCGTCCCGAAGCCGGCAGGTTCCGGGGCGGCCTCTGTCCACGCCGTGAGCGCCGCAACCCGATTGCGACGCCGCCCGTCATGGTCGGCCGAAGAACGAAGTAGCCCGACAGTCTAGAAACCACGGTTTTTCTGTCAAGCACAATGGGGAGTAATGTCCCAATGTCCAAGCCCGAATACAAAACAATCCCCGCAAGCCCCAGGACGAGTCTTCGAGTCCTGGGGGTTCTATTCTTCGTCATCAGGGCTTGAACATTCGGGCATTTCATTGTTTTTCCATTTGGCTTTTGCCATTTCCGGGGTAGGCTGAAGGTGAGGGACATCGCCCATGCGATGGACAGGGATTGTCCATCGGGCAAGGCGGAGGGAGCCGCGAGGGAGAACGCTCGTGGCTGGCGGATATTTTCAGGATGATTCGACACTGCGGTTCACACGCTGGACCCGGCGTCCCACGCTTGCAGCCAAATGGCGGCTGACGGAGTCGAAGGGGGCGGTCCCGACGCCGGCGAACGTGGCTGCACAGGGTGATGCGACGCCGGCGATGGAGCCGACCGACCCGCGATGGGTGCTGGCCCTGCGCGTCAGTGAGGCGCTGGAAGGCGACACGCTGCGGCCTGATCGGCGGGAGCGGATCGCCAAACTCGGCCAGTTATTCGGACTTTCGCCGTTCGACGTGAACCTCATCATCGCCATGGTTCAGGACCAGGCCCGCCGCGGCCTGACCCCGGACTTGCGCATGGCGGCTGTGTACCCCTCTCTGACGTTGATCAGTCCACCCCGTCCCGCCCCGCGCCGCGCCACTTGGTTCGGCCACGTCATCCTCGCCCTGGCAGTCCTGACCCTTCTCGAAGTCCTCATCATTCTCAGCCTGCTCTGACCCCCCCCATATCCTGTCGTCTTCACCTCGACCCACGGCCCAGCGGACGATCTCCGCGAAGTTAAAAAAATTAACCACGAGATACTCGACAAAGGGGTCGTATTTTCCGATTTGCATCAGTAGAATAAAAACGTACATTGTTGTCCCGTGATGCCCCACGCCCTCCGGCGGATACCAGAGATGACGCGGTTGATTACCTCATCCCAGGCCATCGAACGACGACGCGCTCGCGTGCGTGGTCAGGTGCAGGGCGTGGGTTTTCGACCGTTCGTCTTTCGGCTGGCGACGCGACTGGGTTTGCATGGCCACGTCGGCAACGACGGCGACGGCGTGTTCCTTGAAGTTCAAGGCCGGCACGACGCGATGGCTGAATTCGTCGCGGCGTTGCGGGATGAAGCGCCGCCCATGGCGCGGATGGATGATGTGCAGTGGACCGAGTTGCCGGAGCTGCCGGAGATTGAGGACTTTCACATTGTCCCGACGCCGGCGACGCAGCAGGCGCCGACAGCCGAGGTGACGGTGGATGCCGCGATTTGCCAGGATTGCCTGCGGGAAATGCGGGATTTGAACGATCCCCGCTACGGTTACGGTCTGATCAACTGCATGCACTGCGGGCCGCGATTCAGCATCATCCGCACGATTCCTTACGATCGGCCGAACACGACGATGGCGGGCTTCGCCATGTGCGGGCGTTGTGCATCACAGTACGCCTTGCCGAGCGATCGCCGCTTTCATGCACAACCGATTGCCTGCCCGCATTGCGGTCCGCGGGTGGCGCTGGTCGGCAAGGACGGCAAGCCGCTGCCCGGTGAGCCGATCATCGAAGCGGCGAAGCTGCTGATGATGGGACGCGTGCTGGCGATCAAGGGACTTGGCGGCTTTCATCTGGCGGCGCGGGCCAGGGACGTCGAAGCGGTTCGCCGGCTGCGGCGACTGAAGCATCGCGATCACAAGCCGCTGGCGGTGATGTGCCCGGACCTGGGAAATGTGCGGAAACTGGTGCGTCTGAGCCAATGCGCCCAGACGGAAATGCTTTCGCCGGTATGTCCGATCGTGCTGGTGCCGCGGCTGGCGGACGCGGACGTGGCGCACGAAGTGGCGCCAGGTCAGCATCGCCTCGGCGTCATGCTGCCTTACACGCCGCTGCAGCATCTGTTGTTCGACATGGGGCAGCGGCTGATGCTGGGCGGATTGGGGCCGCTGGTGATGACCAGCGCCAACCAGAGCGATGAGCCGCTGGTGATCAGCAATGAAGAGGCGCTAACGCGGCTGGGCCAGGCCGATTTGTGCGACGCGATCCTGTGGCACGACCGCCCGATCGAGCGCGGCGTGGATGATTCGGTGATCCTCGACATGCAGGGCGGCGAGCCGCTGCCGATTCGTCGGGCGCGGGGCTATGTGCCATCGCGGCTGACGCTGCCCGTCACATCATCGGCTCCGGGACTCTGCGTCGGCGGCGAGCTGAAAAACACCGTCGCCGTCGTGCGCGAGGATCACGCGATCCTCAGCCAGCACTTGGGCGACCTGAAGCACCCGCAGGCCCTGGCGAATTTCAAGCGGACGATCAGCGACATGCGGAACCTGTTCCAGGTCGATCCCGCGTGGATCGCCTGCGACCTGCACCCGGCCTACCTGAGCACGCAATATGCCAAAGAACTGGCGGAAAAGCAGGGATTGAAGCTGATTCCGGTTCAACATCACCATGCCCACGCGGCGGCGGTGATGGCGGAACATCACACGTCCGGGCCGGTGCTGGCGGTGGTGTGCGACGGCGTGGGCTACGGCGACGACGGG
This sequence comes from Phycisphaeraceae bacterium, assembly GCA_020848195.1. Classification (GTDB taxonomy): domain Bacteria; phylum Planctomycetota; class Phycisphaerae; order Phycisphaerales; family Phycisphaeraceae; genus JADLAP01. The sequence continues at coordinate 28,561 of JADLAP010000295.1, read as the reverse complement.
CAGGCGTGGGGCGGCGAAGTGCTGCTGGCCACGCTCACCGGATACCGTCGTCTCGGCCATCTCGAACCGTTGCTGTTGCCCGGCGGCGACGCGGCGGCACGCGACACCCGGCGCTGCGCCCTGGCGCTGTTGCACCAGGCCCTCGGCGAGGCATTCGATCAGCATGAACTGACGCGGAGCCTGTTCCCGGATGACGCCGAGCGGCAGGTGATGGCCAACCTGATCCGAAGGAATCTGCATTGCGTGACCAGTTCGGCGGCCGGTCGCGTGTTCGACGGCTTCGCCGCGCTGCTGGGACTGGCTACGTACAACCACTACGAAGCCCAGGCCGGCATGAGGCTGGAGTCCGAAGCCCATGCGGCGAGCGATCGCTCGTCGCAGCCGCTGTTCGATCTGACCACCGGCGAAGTGATGACCATCAGCTTCGCGCCGCTGGTTCGCCGGCTGCTCAGGCCGCATCGCGGCACGGCAGGGGACTTGGCCTTCATGCTGCACGACCAGATGGCACAGGCCTTCGACGCGGCCTTGGCGCTGGCGGCGGATCGCACGGGCATTCACACCGTCGCGCTCACCGGCGGCGTCTTCTGCAATCAACTGCTCACGCGGCTGCTGACCCAGCGGCTGCTGGATCGCGGCATGACGGTGCTGCGCCATCGCCAGGTTCCGCCCAATGACGGCGGGCTGGCGCTGGGACAGGCCGCCGTCGCCGCCGCCATCATGCAAACCACTTCGCGGTCGTCCTCGTCGGACGCCGCATCGTCCCAGTCCAGGGTTGCAAGGGAACCATTCGCATGTGCCTAGCTGTACCCGCCCAGCTTGTTCAGTGCGAAGGCCACGAGGGGGTCGTCGACCTCCATGGCAACCGTGTGCAGGTCAGCACGGTCCTGACGCCGGAAGCGCGTCAGGGCGATTGGGTGCTGATCCACGCGGGCTTCGCGATTCAACGTATGGACGCCGAGGAAGCGGCCGCCACATGGTCGCTGCTTCAGGACATCACGGCTGCGGCCGAGGAGGTCGCGCCATGACCGCCACCCTCGCGCCCCAGGCCCAGACCACCCGCAAGTGGGTCGCCGACCTGCACGCGTTGGCGTCGACGCTCAGCGGTCCCACGGCCTTCAGGGAAGTCTGCGGCACGCACACCATGAGCGCCTTCCGCTGCGGTCTGCACAGCGTCATGCCCGACAACGTGCGCCTCGTCAGCGGCCCAGGCTGCCCCGTCTGCGTCACCGCCCAGGGCGACATTGACGTGCTGATCGAAGCCGCGGAACTGCCCGGCGTCACGCTGTGCACCTACGGCGACATGATCCGCGTTCCCGGTCAGCGAGGCAGCCTCGAACAGGCCCGCAGCCGCGGGGCGGATGTTCGCGTGGTCTACAGCACGCTGGACGCCGTGAGGCTGGCCCGGAAGGAAACGTGGCGTCAGGTTGTCTTCGGCGCGGTGGGTTTTGAAACCACCGCGCCCGCCACCGCCGCCGCGATTCTCCAAGCCCACGCCCTGAAGCTGGAAAACTTCAGCGTGCTGGCCAGTCACAAGCTGGTCATCCCCGCGATGCTGGCTTTGCTGGAAGCCGGGGACGTGCGCGTGCAGGGCTTCATGTGTCCTGGCCATGTGTCGGTGATCATCGGCTCGGATGCGTATCAGCCGATCGTGGACAAGTACCGCGTGCCCTGCGTGATCGCGGGCTTTGAGCCGCACCAGATGGCGCATGCGATGCTGGCGCTGACGCGGCAGGTCGCCGAAGGCCGGGCGGATCTGGAGAATCTGTATCCCGAAGCCGTGACGCCGGCGGGCAATCGTCGGGCCATGGGGCTGATTGATCTGCTGTACGAGCCGGTGAACACCGCATGGCGCGGCATCGGCGTCATCCCGCAAAGCGGCCTCAAACTCCGGTCGGACTACCAGACTTACGATGCCGCGCACCGCTTCGGCTTGACGATGATCGACAAGCCCGAGCCGGCCGGCTGCCGTTGCGGCGATGTCATCACCGCACGCATCACCCCGCCGCAGTGCAAGCTGTTCGGCAAGCTCTGCACGCCGATCAATCCCGTCGGACCCTGCATGGTCAGCTCCGAAGGAACCTGCCAGGCCTACTTCAAATATCACCGCCTGCCGATCTCGGTCAGCAACCGGGAGGTGGCGTCATGAAGACTCAAGTTCCCGCCACCACGCCGAAGACGCCTTCGCAGCGCGAACAGATCGTTCTCGCCCACGGCGGCGGAGGCCAGCTTACCGATGAACTGATCGCCCAGATCATTCTTCCGCGATTCGGCAACGCGACCCTCGACGAACTGACCGATGCCGCGGTGATGACGATTCCGTCATGCCGCGATAATTCCGGGGGCGTCGCGGATGCCTTGACGACCCGTGTCGCCCTCACCATCGACAGCTACGTCGTCCAGCCCTTGCAGTTCCCCGGCGGCGACATCGGACGTCTGTGCGTCAGCGGCACGGTCAACGACCTGGCAGTCAGCGGCGCGCAGCCTGTGGGACTGGCGCTGAGCCTGATTCTCGCGGAAGGGCTGTCGCGGTCGCTGCTGGAGCAGTTGCTCGACTCGGCGGCGGCGACGGCGAAGGAAGCCGGCGTCCGCATCGTCACCGGCGACACCAAGGTCGTCGGCCGGGATCAGGCGGACGGCATGTACATCACCACCGCCGGCGTCGGCGTGGTGACGTCAGGCCGGCAGCCGTCGATGAGGAACGTGCAGCCGGGCGATGTGATTCTGATCAACGGCCCGATCGCCGACCATGGCCTTGCGGTCATGCTCGCGCGCGAGATGCCGGAAGTTCAAAGCGCGCTGACGTCCGACGTCGCGCCGCTCAACGGGCTGATCGCCGAACTGACGGAAACGGTTCCCGTGGTTTTCATGCGTGACGCCACCCGCGGCGGTCTGGCCGGTGTCGTGGCGGAACTGGCCCAGCGCACCGGCCTGCACGTGAGCCTGGAAGAGTCCGCCATTCCCATTCGTCCGCAGACGCTCCATGCCGCCGAGATGCTCGGGCTGGACGCTTTGGAAGTCGCCAACGAGGGCAAAGTGGTCGCAGTCGTCCGGCCCCAGCACGCCGACGCGGCCCTGAACGCCCTGCGCCAACATCCGCTGGGCAAGGAGGCCTGTGTCATCGGTGAAATCGGCGAAATCCGCGACGGTCTGTGCGAGCTGCGCACCACCATCGGAGGTCGTCGGATTATCCAGAAACCCTATGGAGAACAGTTGCCGCGCATCTGCTGATGCCCGGTCGCGTTGTTTCAGGTCATCCGGAGAACGGTATATGGTCCCCGCTCTCCGGTGGGAAAGGAAAACATCCATGATCATGCCAGTGTCCGCTGACAAAGTGCCGCCGCCCAGCGACGACAAGCGCTGGAAAATCGTCTCCGCGACGATGAGGCGTCACGGTTACAGTCCCAACGCCCTGATCGAGACCCTGCACACCGTGCAGGAATCGTTCGGGTTCCTGGAAGACGAAGCGCTGAGATTCGTCGCCCAGAGCCTGTCGCTGCCGCTGAGCAAGGTGTACGGCGTGGCGACGTTCTACCACTTCTTCACCCTCAAGCCGCAGGGTGAACACACGTGCGTGGTCTGCACCGGCACGGCGTGCTACATCAAGGGCGCCAAGAGTCTGCTCGACGAGCTGCACCAGAAGCTCGGCGTCAAGGCCGGCGAAACCACGCCGGACAACAAACTCTCCATCCTGACGGCCCGATGCCTTGGCTCCTGCGGCCTGGCGCCCGCGGTCGTCATCGACGGCAACGTGGTCGGCAATGTCAAGACCGGCCAGCTCCTTCACCACATTGAAGCACAGGTGAACGCGAAATGACACCCGAAGAACTCAAACAAACCGCGAAAAAGGAGCAGGAACGCTCCTCCCAATACAAGTACCGGCTGCGGGTCTGCACCGCCGCCGGCTGCCTCTCCCAGCGCAGTGATACGGTCAAGGACGCCCTGGCGGCGCAGGTCAAGGCCAAAGGCCTGGACACGGTCTGCGAAGTCAAGTGCGTCGGCTGCATGGGGCCTTGCTCCGGCGGCCCGCTGGTGTCCGTGGATGTCGTCGGCAAGGACAGCAAGCTCTACGAGCATGTGGCCGTCGCCGACGCCGCCGAAATCGTCGCCAGCATCGAAGGCAAGCCGGTCGATCGCCTGCTGTTCGTCCAGGAGAAGAAATTCTTCGAACGGCAGATGAAGATCGTGCTGGAAAACTCCGGCGTGATCGACCCGGAGAAGCTCGAGGAATACATCGCGGCCGACGGCTACGCCGGCCTGATGTGGGCGCTGACCGAGGGCAACCAGGCCCAGGTCATCGACGAAGTGTCCAAGAGCGGCATCCGAGGCCGCGGCGGCGCGGGCTTCCCCACGGGCCTCAAGTGGCAGACCGTGGCCAAGGCCCAGGGCGAGAAGAAGTACGTGATCTGCAACGCCGACGAAGGTGACCCGGGCGCGTTCATGGACCGCGCGGTCCTCGAAAGCGACCCGCATCGCGTGCTCGAAGGCATGGCCCTTGCGGCCTACGCGGTGGGCGCGTCGCACGGGTACATCTACATCCGCGCGGAATATCCGCTGGCGATCAAGCGGCTTCGGCAGGCGATCCGTCAGGCCAGCCGCGCCGGTCTGCTGGGCGCGAACATCTGCGGCACCAAGTTCAGCTTCGAGATCGAACTGCGACTGGGCGCCGGCGCGTTCGTCTGCGGCGAGGAAACCGCCCTGATCACGTCGATCGAGGGCAACCGGGGCCAGCCCCGGCCGCGTCCTCCGTTCCCCGCCGAGCGAGGCCTGTGGGGCTGCCCCACGCTGATCAACAACGTCGAAACCTTCGCCAACATCGCGCCGATCATCCGCAAGGGCGGCGCCTGGTTCGCCTCCATCGGCACGGAAAAGAGCAAGGGCACCAAGGTCTTCGCCCTGGCGGGCAAGATCACCAACACGGGCCTGATCGAAGTGCCCATGGGCCTGAAGTTGCGGGACATCGTGGAAGACATCGGCGGCGGCATCCCGGACGGCCGGGAGTTCAAGGCCGTGCAGACCGGCGGACCCTCCGGCGGCTGCATTCCCAAACAGCACCTGGACATGCTCGTGGACTATGACAGCCTGCGCGAAGTAGGCTCCATCATGGGATCCGGCGGCATGATCATCATGGACGACACGTCCAACATGGCCGACGTCGCCCGGTTCTTCATGGAGTTCTGCATGAGCGAGTCATGCGGCAAGTGCGTTCCCTGCCGCGTGGGCACGTATGAAATGCACCGGCTCCTCGACCGGATCGTCGAAGGCAAAGGTTCGAAGGAAGACATCGTTCTGCTCGAAGAGCTTTGCGACGTCGTCCGCAACACGAGCCTGTGCGGGCTTGGCCAGACCGCGCCGAACCCGATTCTCTCCACCCTCCGGTACTTCCGCGAGGACTATGACCAGCTTATCGCCGCCGCCGAGAAGAAAAGCTGCGGCCATTGCCAGCAGAAAGCTGAGGTGAAAGCATGAGCACCGCCGCCCCCCGGGTTGTGACGCTCAAGATTGACAACAAGGATTGCGGCGCCCGCGAGGACCAATCCATCCTTGATGTCGCCCGTGAAAACGGGATCGAGATCCCAACCCTCTGTTTCCTTGATGGACTTACCGGCTGGGGCGCTTGTCGCCTCTGCCTCGTCGAACTGAAGGGCTCGCCCAAGCTTCTGCCCGCGTGCACCACGCGGGTGGCCGAGGGAATGCAGGTCGTCACCGATTCCCCGAGGCTCAAGAAGTACCGGCAGACCATTCTGGAAATGCTCTTCGCCGAGCGCAACCACGTCTGCTCCGTCTGCGTCAGCAACGGCCACTGCGAACTGCAGGCCATGGCGCAGAAGTGCGGCGTGGACCACGTGCATATGCCGTATCGCTATCCGAAACTCGAAGTGGACAGTTCCAACGACCTGTTCCGCCTCGACCACAACCGGTGCATCCTGTGCACGCGGTGCGTGCGGGTGTGCGATGAGATCGAAGGCGCGCACACGTGGGACGTCAAGGGCCGTGGCATCGAAGCCGCGGTCATCACCGATCTGAACATGCCGTGGGGCGAGTCGCAATCGTGCACCGCCTGCGGCAAGTGCGTGCAGGTCTGCCCGACCGGCGCGCTGAGCCAGAAGGGCACCGCCGTCGCGGAAATGCACAAGCGCCGGCAGTTCCTGCCTTACCTGACGCACATGCGGAGAAGCCACACATGAACAAGATCAAAGTCGCCACCGTATGGTTGGACGGCTGCTCGGGCTGTCATATGTCGCTGCTCGACATCGACGAGCGCATTCTCGAGCTGGCCAAGCACATTGAAATCGTCTACAGCCCCATCGTCGACGCGAAGAAGCTGCCGGAAGCCGGCGTCGACCTGGGCATCATCGAAGGCGCCATCGCCAACGAAGAGGACAAGCACAAGGCCGAAATGATGCGGGCCAAGTGCAAGTTCCTCATCGCCCTGGGCGACTGCGCCGTGACGGGCAACGTGCCGTCGATGCGGAACCCCTTCGGGATTCCCGCCATCTTCAAGCGTGCCTATCACGAAAACGCCACCGTGCAGCAGCAGGATCCCAAGATCGGCGTCCCCGCGCTGCTGGAAACCACCACGCCCGTGCATGAAGTGGTCAAGGTTGACCTCTACGTGCCCGGGTGCCCGCCCCCGGCCGACGCGATTTTCTTCGTCCTCAGCGAACTGATCGCAGGCCGTGTTCCCGATCCCAGCAAGGTGACGCGCTTCGGCGCCTAGGAGATTTCCCGTGTCACGCACCATCACCATTGATCCCATCACGCGCATCGAGGGCCACGCCAAGATCACCCTGCACCTGGGCGACGACGGCAAGGTCAACGATGCCCAATTTCACGTGACGCAGTTCCGCGGTTTCGAGAAGTTCTGCGAAGGCCGGCCTTTCCCCGAAATGCCCGCCCTGACCGCGCGAACTTGCGGCATCTGCCCCGTCAGCCACCTGATCGCTTCCAGCAAGGCCTGCGACGATCTGATGAGCGTCCGCATTCCGCCCACGGCCGACATGCTCCGCCGCGTGCTGAACCTCGCGCAGATCACCCAGTCGCACGCCCTGTCCTTCTTCCACCTCTCCAGCCCCGACATGCTCCTGGGCTGGGACAGCGATCCGGCGAAGCGCAACATCTTCGGCGTCATCGAACAGCATCCGAATCTCGCTGTCGACGGCGTCCGGTTGCGTCAGATCGGCCAGATGATCATCGCCATCCTCGCCGGCAAGCGGATTCATCCGGCATGGACTGTTCCCGGCGGCGTCAACGATCCGCTGACGAGCGAAAAACGCGAGAAGATCATGGCCATGCTCCCCGAGGCCATGAAGATCGCCCAGAAAACCCTGGCGTTCTACAAGACCGTCATCGACCAGTTCACCGATGAAATCCGCACGTTCGCCAACATGCCCACGCTGTTCCTCGGCCTGGTCACGCCCAAAGGCGGTCTGGAACACACGGATGGCTTCATCCGCGTCACCAACGCCCAGGGCAAGATCGTGCAGGACATGGTTCCCGCGGCCAACTATCAGGACATCATCGGCGAGGCCGTCGAACCCTACTCCTACATGAAGTTCCCGTATTACAAGCCGATGGGCTATCCCGAAGGCATCTACCGCGTCGGACCCCTGGCGCGGCTGAACGTAGCCGATCACTGCGGCACGCCGATTGCGGATCAGGAACTCACGGAGTTCAAACAGCTCCAGCGCGGGGCTGTGCTCAGCAGTTTCCATTACCACTATGCCCGGCTGATCGAAGTGATTTTCGCCATTGAGAAAATGACGGAGCTGCTCAACGACCCGAAGATTCTGGACAAGAAGGTCCGGGCGCGGGCGCGTGGCAATCGGCCGGAGGGCATCGGCGTCTCCGAAGCGCCACGCGGCACGCTGATCCACCACTACAAGGTGGACGACCACTGCCGGATCACGTGGGCGAACATGATCATCGCCACGGGTCACAACAACCTGGCGATGAACAAGGGCATCCTTCAGGCCGCCAAGTTCTTCGTCGACGGCAAGAAGATCGAGGAAGGCGCGCTCAACCGCGTCGAGGCGGTCATCCGCTGCTTCGATCCCTGTCTCAGTTGCGCCACGCACGCGCTGGGCAAGATGCCGCTGCAGATTCAGCTTATGGACCCCGCCGGCGCGGTGGTTCATGAAGTGATGCGTGGATGATGATGTTTTGTGCCGTCGTTTCGGCCCGGGTCCACGGCAGTGCCTGGACCCGGGCCGGGCGACGTGATCGTGAACGAATGATGCGGACGTAGCGAGAAATTCCGGACTCGCAGAGTCCGGCTCGGAGAAGAGAAATAGCCGTATTTCGGAGCCGGACTCTGTGAGTCCGGCATTCAACCCCGCCCCGAAATTCCCGGAGAACCCGCCATGTCCCCCGTATTGATTATCGGCTACGGCAGCACGCTGCGAGGCGATGACGCCCTGGGTCCGATGGTCGCCGAGCGCCTGGAGGAGATGCTCGGCGACTGCGTGACGGTGGAAATCCGTCAAAGCCTGACACCGGAGCTGACGATGGACATCAGCCAGGCCGAACTGGTGCTGTTCATCGACTGCAGTGTCGAAGGCAAGCCCGGCACGGTGCGTTGCCGTCGCGTGACAGCCGGCGGCGAAAGCAACCTCGCCATGGTGCATTTCCTCGATCCGTCGGGGATGATGACCTGGACGAAGAAGCTCTACGGCGGCACGCCCAGGGCGTATACGCTGTCCGCCACCGGCGCGACATTCGACTTCGGCGAAGAGCTTTCGCCCGCCGTGGCCGAAGCCATGCCGAAGCTGATCGACAAGGCGCTTTCGCTGATCGAGAAATCGTTCGTGAAGGAGCCGGCGTGCCATGCATGAACTGTCGCTGGCCGAAGCCGTGCTGGAGATCGTTCGGCGTCATGCGCCGACCGATGCGACCGTGCGGAAGGTCCGCCTCGAAGCAGGCCCGATGCGCGGCATCGACCGCGATTCCATGGACTGGGCCTGGCGCTCGGCGACCAGCGGCACCCGCTGCGACGGCGCGGACCTGGACCTGATTCTTCTGCCTTGGAAAATGCACTGTCCCGAATGTGGGAGAGATTGGGAAACGGAAGAGCTTTTCGTCGTCTGTGAATGCGGCTGCAATCGGCCGCACCCCGTCGGCGGCGACGAACTGCGCGTCGTTTCCCTGGATGTCGATGAACTGTCCGATACCCCGGAATCCCCGGAACCCCCGCCCGCGACGCAACGCCAGGAAGGAGCCAGCCCATCATGAAAGTACGCGTCGTCGAAAATGTGCTCAAACTCAACGATGAAGTGGCGTCGATGAACCGCCTGACGCTGCGCCAAGCCGGCGTGTTCACGCTGGACCTGATCGGCGCGCCCGGCTGCGGCAAGACCGCGCTGCTGGAACGCACCCTGCGCGAGTTGCACGGCAAGCTGCATATGGCCGTCCTCGTCGGCGATCTGACCACCACCCGTGACGCCGACCGCATGGTCCAGTGGTGCGACCAGGTCGTGCAGATCAACACCGGCAAAGGCTGCCACCTCGACGCCAACCAGATCCGTCAGGCCATGGCCCAGATCGACCTGGCCGGCCTGGATGTGCTGATCATCGAGAACGTCGGCAACCTGATCTGCCCCGTCGGCTTCGACCTCGGCCAGGATGTGAAAGTCGGCATGTTCAGCGTCAGCGAAGGCGACGACAAGCCGGCCAAGCATCCGTACCTCGTGCACGAAGCTTCGGTTCTGCTGCTGAACAAGACGGACCTGTTGCCGTACGTTCCGTTCAATCTGGAACGGTTCCGGCAGGATATCGCCCAACTGAACCCCAACGTGCCGCTGATGGAGTTGTCCGTGGTCAAGGGCGACGGCTTCGACGCCTGGCGGCAATGGATCGAGACCAAGGCGGCGGCGGCACGTGGCGCGGCTGCAATCCACACCCAGTAACCCCGGTTTAAGGCCTGTTCAACGGAATGGATCAACCATGAAAAACGTGACGATGATGACGGTCGATGGCAACGAAGCGGTCGCGTCGGTGGCGCACCGGACCAATGAGGTGATCGCGATCTATCCGATCACGCCCAGTTCGCCGATGGGCGAGTTCGCCGACGAATGGGCGGCGAAAGGGAAGAAAAACATCTGGGGCCAGATTCCCCGCATTCAGCAGATGCAGTCGGAAGGCGGCGCGGTGGGCGCGGTCCACGGCGCGCTGCAGGCCGGCGCTCTGACCACGACGTTCACCGCGTCGCAGGGCCTGCTGCTGATGATTCCCAACATGTACAAGATCGCCGGCGAACTGACGCCGTTCTGCATGCACGTCGCCGCCCGCGCGCTGGCCACCCACGCGCTGTCGATCTTCGGCGACCACTCCGATGTGATGGCCTGCCGGCAGACCGGCTTCGCCATGCTCTGCTCCAACGGCGTGCAGGAAGCGCATGACTTCGCCCTGATCGCGCAGGCGGCGACGCTGCAGTCCCGCGTGCCGTTCATCCATTTCTTCGATGGTTTCCGCACGTCGCACGAAGTGGCGAAGATCGCGGAACTCGACGACGAAGACATCAAGGCGATGATGGATGACGATCTCATCGCCGCACACCGTCGCCGCGCCTTGACGCCGGACAAACCGGTGCTCCGCGGCACGGCCCAGAACCCCGACGTCTACTTCCAGGCCCGTGAAGCGTGCAATCCGTTCGATCTCGCCTGCCCGGACATCGTGAAGCAGGAGATGGAGAAGTTCGCGCAGATCACCGGTCGAAGCTACCAGTTGTACGAATACGTCGGCGATCCGCAGGCCGACCGCGTGATCGTGATGATGGGTTCGGCGTGCGACACGGCGCACGAAACCGTGGACTATCTCAACAAGGCGGGGCAGAAGGTGGGCCTGCTGAAGGTTCGCCTGTACCGTCCGCTGGCCGTGAAGGATTTCGTGGCCGCGCTGCCCAGAACGTGCAAGTCGATCGCGGTGCTGGACCGCACGAAGGAGCCTGGCGCGCCGGGCGAGCCGCTGTATCTGGACACCGTGGCCGCGCTGCGCCAGGCCGCGAAGAACGGCTGGCGGGCCGATGCCCAGTCCATCCGCGTCATCGGCGGACGCTACGGCCTGTCCAGCAAGGAATTCACCCCCGCCATGGTCAAGGCCGTCTTCGATGAACTGACCAGGGACGACATGCGAGACGGCTTCACCGTCGGCATCATCGACGACGTCACCCACACCTCGCTGCCCGTCGATCACAGCTTCGATATCGAAGGCAAGAACGTCGTCCGGGCCGTGTTCTTCGGCCTCGGCGCCGACGGAACCGTGGGCGCCAACAAGAACTCCATCAAGATCATCGGCGAGGAAACGCCCAACTACGCCCAGGGCTACTTCGTCTACGACTCCAAGAAGTCCGGAGCGATGACGACCAGCCACCTGCGTTTCGGCCCCCAGCCGATCCGCTCGATCTACCTCGTCAGCAAGGCCAACTTCGTCGCCTGCCACCAATTCAATTTCATGGAGAAGCAGAACATCCTCGACATCGCCGCGGACGGCGCTGTGTTCCTGCTCAATGCTCCGTTCCCCGCGGACCAGGTCTGGGACAACCTGCCCTCCGACACGCAGCGGCAGATCATCGGCAAGAAGCTCCGCTGCTACGTCATCGACGCCAACACCGTGGCCCAGGAACAGGGCATGGGCAACCGCATCAACACGGTCATGCAGGCCTGCTTCTTCGCCATCTCCGGCGTGCTGCCCCGCGAGGAGGCGATCGACCAGATCAAGAAGTCGATCAAGAAAACGTACGGCAAGAAGGGCGATGAAATCGTCAAGCGCAACTTCGCGGCCGTGGACGCCTCGCTGGCGCACCTGCACGAACTGAAGATTCCCGACAAGGTGACGGCCAAGCACGGCCTGCCGCAACTGGTCGCCGAGGAAGCGCCCACCTTCGTCAAAGAAGTCGAAGCCGTCATGATGGCGGGTAAGGGCGACATCCTGCCCGTCAGCGTCTTTACGCCCGACGGCACATGGCCCACCGCCACCTGCCAGTGGGAGAAACGCAACATCGCCCTGGAAATCCCGCTGTGGGACAAGAGCGTGTGCATCCAGTGCAACAAGTGCGCTCTGGTCTGCCCGCACGCGGCCATCCGGTCCAAGGTGTACGATCCTGCTTCGCTGGCCGGCGCGCCGTCTTCGTTCGAGTCCTGTGACTACAAGGCCCCGGACTTCCGCGGCTCCAAGTTCACCATCCAAGTGGCCCCCGAAGACTGCACCGGCTGCGGCCTGTGCGTCTCCGTCTGCCCCGCCAAGAACAAGCAGGATCCCAAACGCAAGGCCATCAACATGGTCACGCAACGCGATCACCGCGACGCGCAGCGGGAGAACTATGCGTTCTTCCTCAACCTGCCCGATCCCGATCGCACCAAGATCGCCCGCATCGACGTCAAGGGTTCGCAGTTTTTCCGACCGCTGTTCGAGTACTCCGGCGCGTGCGCCGGCTGCGGCGAAACGCCTTACGTCAAGCTGCTCTCCCAGCTCTTCGGCGACCGGCTGATGATCGCCAACGCCACGGGCTGCTCCAGCATCTACGGCGGCAACCTGCCCACCACGCCGTATTGCGTGGACAAGAACGGGCGCGGCCCGACGTGGAACAACTCGCTCTTCGAGGACAACGCTGAATTCGGGCTGGGCTTCCGGCTGGCGCTGACCGCGCACACCGACCAGGCGGCGGCACTGCTGCGGAAACTGGCGCCGCGGGTCGGCGATAAGCTCGTCGGCGAAATCCTCGCCGCCGATCAGTCCAATGAAGCCGGCATCAACGCCCAACGCGACCGCATCGTCGTCCTTCGCAAGACGCTGAAGACCATCGACGGCGTCGAACCGCGACGACTCGACGTTCTGGCCGACTACCTCGTCAAGAAGAGCGTCTGGATCCTCGGCGGCGACGGCTGGGCCTACGACATCGGTTACGGCGGCCTGGACCACGTCCTGAGCCTCCAGCACGACATCAACATCCTCGTCATGGACACTGAGGTCTACTCCAACACCGGCGGCCAGTCGTCGAAGGCCACGCCCATCGGCGCGGCCGCGAAGTTCGCCGCCGCCGGCAAGGAAATCAACAAGAAAGACCTGGGCCTCATGGCCATGAGCTACGGCCATGTCTACGTCGCCAGCGTTTCCATGGGAGCCAAGGACAACCTCACCGTCCAGGCCTTCCTCGAAGCCGAGGCGTACCAGGGTCCGTCGATTCTCATCGCCTACTCGCACTGCATCGCACACGGCTACGACCTGATCTACGGCCTGGAACAGCAGAAAAAGGCGGTCGACAGCGGCATCTGGCCGCTCTACCGCTTCGATCCTCGCCGCATCGACCAGGGCCAGCCGCCGCTGCAGCTCGACAACAAGGAAATGAAATTGCCCGTCAGCGAGTACATGAAAAACGAAACGCGTTTCCGCATGATCGAGAAACAGGATCCGGCGCGGTTCAAGAAGCTGGCGCAGTCGGCGCAGGACTACGCCGCGCGTCGCATGTCGCTGTACCAGCAGCTCGCGTCCCTGACCCGTCACGCCGGCGGCAACGGCCACGGTGAACAGACCTCCCAGACCAACTGAGATTCCAAGGAGCACCTGAGTATGAATCTTTCCACGCAATATCTCGGATTCGAGCTGCCCCATCCGCTTGTCGCCGGGGCGGGGCCGCTGACGGCCGATCTCGACATGATTCGTCGTCTGGAAGATGCCGGCGCCGCCGCCATCATCCTGCCCTCGCTGTTCGAGGAGCAGATCATCCAGGAACAGATGTCCGCCCACATGGCCACGGAAACGCCTTCGGAGTCCTATGCCGAGGCGCTGAGCTACATGCCCGAGCCGACGGAATTCCGCTTCGGTCCCGAGCAGTACCTGGAGAAAATCCGCAAGGCCAAGGACTCCGTGGCGGTGCCGGTCTTCGGTTCGCTCAACGGCGCATCGTCCGGCGGCTGGCTCAAGTACGCCAAGCTGATCGAGCAGGCCGGGGCCGACGCCCTGGAGTTGAACGTCTACGATCTGCCCGCCGATCCCAACGCTTCCGCCGCGGAAATCGAGGGCCGGTCCATCGAGATGGTCCGCGAGGTCAAGAAGTCCATCGGCATTCCCCTGGCTGTCAAGCTCTCGCCGTTCTACTCGTCGTTGCCGAACTTCGCGCAGCAGCTCGTGGCGGCCGGCGCGGACGGCATCGTGCTGTTCAACCGGTTCTATCAGCCCGACATCGACGTGGAAGAACTGGAAGTCGTGCCGTGGGTGAACCTGTCCAGCTCCGCGGAATTGCTGCTGCGCCTGCGGTGGCTGGCGATCCTGTCCGGCCAGGTCAACGCCGACCTCGCCGTCACCGGCGGCGTCCATACCGGCGTCGACGCCATCAAGGCGCTGATGTGCGGCGCGCATGTCGTGCAGACCGTCTCCTGTCTCCTCCAGCGCGGCCCGGAACATCTGGCCACGCTCAAGGAAGAACTGACCGCATGGATGGCGACGCACGAGTACGAATCCATCCGTCAGATGCAGGGCAGCATGAACCTGACGCACTCGCCGAACCCCCGCGCCTACGAACGCGCCAACTACATGCAGGTACTCCAGAGTTGGCGCATGAGTTGAATGTGACGTAGCGCCGCGACTTGTCGCGCGTTTTCCATGACCAAACGACAACCGCCGCGCGTCCTCGACGCGCGGCGGTTGTGTTTCGGTTTGAATGTCGCGTCACATCTTGCAGCACGCGCCCTTCGCCGATTGCCCGTCCTTGCTTCCGCACTTGTTCCACGGCATCACCGCGATCAGCGACGCCAGGGGGCACAGGTTGGTCAGCCCCGCGAAGATCAGGCCACAACCCACGAAGCCGCACAGGGCGACCCATGCCGGATGGACGAACCACGCCAGAGCCGCGCCGAGCAAAGCCATCGCGCCGATGGCGATGCGGGTCTGGCGTTCGAGCGACAAGGTCTTTTTGCCGTGTTCCACAGGCATGCCGGCCTTTTCCCACGTCTGTGTGCCGCCGTCGATGCTGACGACATTGCTGTAGCCGGCCGCAATGAACTTCTGACACGCCTTGGCGCTGCGCGTTCCGCCGGCGCAGATCAGGTACAGCGGCTTGTCGGCCCGTTCGCCGCGTTGCGACATGACGCAGCCGGCGTCCAGTTCGTCCAGCGGAATCGACTTCGCGCCGACCGCATGAACCGAGCGGTACTCGGCCGGGGTGCGGACGTCGATCAGTTCCAGGCCCGGATCCTGCTCGCGCAGACGAGCGACTTCCTGACAGGTGACGGTGCGGACTTGCATGAGAGTTCTCCAATGCATGGGTTTTCGAGGGAAGATACCCCCCAGGACTCGAAGACTTGTCCTGGGGCTTGGGGATACAAGTTCCGGGGGCTACACATGCGCCTGCATGAGCATGCCGCCGGAGATGTTGCGGACATCGGCGAAGCCGTTCTGTTTGAGCACGCGGGCGGCGTAGTAGGCGCGCTGACCGCCGCGGCAGGTCACAGCCACGGGGCGCGAGCGGTCCAGTTCATTCAAACGAGTGCGGATTTCGTGCAGCGGAATCCACACGGCCCGGTCGAGGTGGCCGGCCTTCCATTCCTCTTCCGTGCGGACATCGACGATCTGCACCTCCGGCGGCAACGTGGCGACATCCATCGGATCGATCAGATGATCCACGCCGCGCAGATGGTTTTCCGCGACGAAAGCCGCGAGATGTACCGGGTCTTTCGCCGCGCCGAACGGCGGGGAATACGCCAGATCCAGCGTGGTCAGGTCAGAGATGGTCGCGCCGAAACGGATGGCGGTGGCGATGACGTCGATGCGTTTGTCGACGCCCGCGCCGCCGACGATCTGCGCGCCCAGCACCTTGCCGTTGTCGGGATTGAAGATGAGTTTGACGATCATCTCCTCCGCGCCGGGGTAGTAGCCCACATGATGTCGGGCGGGCACGTAGACGGCCTTCATCTTGCCGCCGACCATATCCACACAGCGGCGGTTGCAGCCGGTGACGGCCGCGGTGACGGAAAAGACGCGAACGATGGCGGTTCCCAGCACGGTAGGCATGGGTGACGCCTGGTCGGTGGCGGCATGTTCGCCGGCGATGCGGCCCGCGCGGTTGGCGGGGCCTGCCAGCGGGATGCGGGCCTGAAGGTCGGTGACGCCGTGGACATATTCCACCGCGTCGCCGACGGCATAGATGGCGGGGTCGGAGGTCTGCATGGTGGCGTTGACGCGGATGCCGCCGGACTTGCCGATGTCGAGTCCGGCATCCTGGGCGAGCTTGATGTTGGGCCGGACGCCGATGGCGAGCATGACGAAGTCGGCGGGCAGTTTCGTGCCGTCGTTGAGGACAACGGACTTGCAGACATTGCCATCGGTTTCCAGGGCTTTGAGGCCGTTGCCCAAGTGCAGGCCGACGCCTTGCCTGGCCAGTTCCACCTCGACCATGTGGGCCATCTCGCGGTCCAGCGGAGGCAGCACCTGCGGAGCCAGTTCGACAAGGCTGACGTTCATGCCGCGATGGCGGAGCATTTCGACCATTTCCAGACCGATGAATCCCGCGCCGACGACGACCGCGTTGCCGCCGGACCTTTCGTCGAGGTAGGTCTTGATGCGATCGGTGTCGAGCAGGTTGCGCAGGGTGAAGACATTGGCGGCATCGATCCCCGGAAGCGGCGGCACGATGGGCGAAGCGCCGGGCGCGATGATCAGCCGGTCGTAGGGCAGATCGCGGATTTCGCCGGTTTCTCGGCTTTTGATCTGAACCGTGCGGGCCTGGCGATCGACGCGCAAGGCCTCGGTACGGGTCAGGACGTCGATGTTGAACCACTGGTGGAACTTCCGCGGCGTGGCGAGCAGAAGCTTGCTGCGGTCGGTGATTTCCCCGCCGATGTAGTAGGGCAGGCCGCAGTTGGCGAAGGAGACATGCTCATCTTTCTCGATGAGGGTGATCTGGGCGTGCTCATTGGCGCGGCGGGCGCGGGCGGCGGCGGTGGCTCCGCCGGCGACGCCGCCGATGATGACGATCCTGCGCTGCATGACCTGGACCTTTCCTGGCAGTGAATTCGGTATTCCCCATTGACCTTGGACGGGAGACATGATATCACTATATTACCAAATAGCAATATGGTGATGCCCATGAAATCGAAAAAATCCCAGAGCAGGCATGAGCCCTCGCCGGGGCTGACGGAGAAGCAGGTGGAGCGCGTGGCGGAGATTTTCCGCGCATTGGCCGAACCGACCCGGCTGCGGATCCTGCGTCTGCTGCACGACGGGCCGATGGCGGTCGGGCAACTGGTGGACGCCATGGAGGCGAGACAGGCCAACGTGTCCAAGCAACTGGGCGTCCTGCACGGCGCGGGGCTGGTGGATCGCCGGCGGGAGGGGATGACGGTTTTGTATCAGATCAGCGAGCCGATGATTTTCGAGTTATGCGCCCTGGTCTGCCGCAAGATTCACCGCGACGCGGAGCGTGATGCGAGCGATTTCGCGTAGACGCCGTGAAAAACGGGGTGGAACCTGGAACAACTGCGTCCGGTAATATCCTGCGCGGCAGTATTCGCGGCGATCAGGCCGATGTAGGGGGACATGAGCCATGGATGGTTCAAACTGGCAGCACAATGCGCCGGCGGCGTCAGGGCCTGGCCCTGGCATCTGCGCGGGTTGGTTGTGCGTCGGTTGCTCGGTCCGGAGCAGGCGATGGCGGACATCAGCGAGCGGGCGTCCCTCGTGCCGGGCCGGCTGGGCATCTACGCCCGCCAGGCTCTGTACCGCCGTTGGCTGAAGCATCTGGGACAGGACGTGCATATCGGGTTTCTGACGCTCTTGAGCAAGCCGGAGGCGTCCATCGGCGACCGGGTCTACATCGGCCGGTTCTGCGTGATCGGACGGGTGACGATTGGCGACGATGTCATGCTGGCCGACGGGGCGCAGGCGCTGAGCGGCCGGTATCACCATGGCCGCACGCATGAACCCGGCTCAACGTTGCGAGACAATCCGGTGCAATGCGGGGCGATCACCATTGGACGCGGTGCGTGGATCGGCGCGGGCGCGATCATCATGGCGGACGTCGGCGACCACGCGATCGTCGGAGCCGGCGCGGTGGTGGTGCAACCCGTGCCGGCCGGGGCGACCGTCGGCGGCGTGCCCGCCCGGCCGCTGCGACTGAGCGCGAACTCGGCGGAGGCGGCTTAAGTCATCATGGCACACATTCGCGTCATCGAAGGCTGGGACCAGCGGATCGTGGAGATGGTCCGCGCCTACCTGTTGCGTCATCCCCAGGCTTGTCCTGAACTGGACCCGCGCTGGCTTACCGTGCTGCGCGAGGCCCTGAATCACCGCATTTTCATGCTGATCGCGTGGCGGGACGGCGGCGAAGGCACGATGACGGGCTATCTGCCGCTGGCGCTGGTGTCCTCGCCGTTGTTTGGGCGGTTTCTGGTAAGCCTGCCGTATCTCAACCGGGCCGGCGTACTGGCGGACAGCCCCGACATCGCGGCGGAACTGATCGCCGAGGCGGCGGCGCTGGCGGGGCGTCTGGATGTGCGATATCTGGAGCTGCGCCACGAGGAGCCGACGCATCATGAGACGCTCAGCCGCCAGCGGGACGAAAAAGTCCGCATGGTGCTGGAGCTTCCCGGCAATGGAGAAGCGTTGTGGCAGGCGATCGACAGCAAGGTGCGCAATCAAATCCGCAAGGCGGAAAAGTCGAACCTGACAGTCAAGTGGGGTGGATTGGATTTGCTCGACGGGTTCTACGACGTGTTCGCCACGAACATGCGGGACTTGGGCACGCCGGTCTACTCGCGTAAGCTTTTCGAGGCGATTCTGCGGCATTTCCCCCAGGAAGCGGAATTGGCGGTGATGGAGCACGAGAACCAGGCAATCGCCGGGGCGCTGCTGGTGCACGACACGCTGCGAAGTACGGGCGGCTGCACGCAGGTTCCCTCCGCCAGCGCGTTGAAGCAGTTCAATCATCTCAACGCCAACATGGGCATGTATCACCATCTGCTGCTGCGGACGATCGAGCGTGGCGGGTGCTGGTTCGACTTCGGCCGCTCCAGCGTGGACAGCGGCACGTACCGGTTCAAGAAGCAGTGGGGGGCCAGGCCCTTGGCGACGGTGTGGCAGTACCATGTGCGAAGGGGCGACATCGACGCGGTGAGGCCGGACAATCCCAGGTATCAACGACGCATCCGCGCTTGGCGGAAACTGCCGGTGTGGGTGACGAAATGGGTCGGTCCCGTGATCGTGCGGGGGATACCGTAAGACAGGGCTGGCGCATATGGACTGGGGAGATGCTTTGGGCGAATGTCGCATGAAGAAGCCCGAATGACGAAACGCCGAAAATCCGGTCTTTTCATTCATCATTCGAGCTTGGTCATTCGGTCATTGGGTCCGGCCAAGGCGTAATTGGCCGTATGCGTTCACCGTGTACCGGAAGAGCGAGACAAGCGGCGGCGCTTGTTTTGCGTGGACATCCCCTGTACAACCCTGTGATGCTCAAGCTCGCGACGATCTTGGACAATCCCGGGGAACCCTCGGCCCAGACGCGCTACCGCGACGCGGCCCAACTGCGTCGCCTGGGCTACACCGGCCTGGTGCTGTACGAAACCACGGCCCTTTCCGGCGTCGACAGTCCCGACGCCGTCGGCACCGGCGAAATGAAACGCTGGGTGGCCCAGCAGTTCGACCGCGTGCGCCAGCGCGTGGAGGAATCCCACGCGGCGGGCTTGCAGGTGTTCATCAGCTACGACGCGCTGAGCCTGGCCGCCAACACCGTCAGCGAGCGACCGAGCCAGTACGTCTGCCGCAATCGGCCCGGCGTGCTGTGTCCAGCCAGCGACGCGGTCCTGGACCGTTCCGCGGCATCGTTGAAAAACCTGCTCTCCCTGCTGCCGCCCGTGGACGGCGTGGTGCTGCGGTTCGGCGACAATGACGCGGCGAGGCTGCCTTTCCTCGAAGGCAACGACATCTATCTGCCGCACTGTCCACGCTGCAGCCAGCTCGGTCGGGCGGATCGCATCATCCGTGTGCTCGAACGCTTCCATGCTGTGGTTGTCGGGCAATTGAACAAGACGCTGATCGCCCGCGCGTGGAACGTCCGGCCCAACGGCATGCACGATTCCGTCGAACTCTGCCAGCGCCTTCGTCCGCGCCTGCCGGGACGCGAGGACGATCCGCGATTCATCCTGTCGTTCAAGTTCACGCAGACGGATTTCTGGAGATACCAGAAATGGAATCCGTCGAGTCTGACCTTTGGCCAGAGGCCGATCCTGTACGAACTGCAATGCCAGCGCGAGTTTGAAGCCAAGGGCGGCGTTCCGAACTGGCAGGTTCCGCTGTGGCGGGATGGGATGCCGGAGATGCGGGACCAGGAGGAGGTTCGTGGCCTGGCGGATGTGGCGGGGAAGGTCAATCTGGCGGGCCTGTGGGCGTGGGTTCGCGGCGGCGGCTGGGGCGGGCCGTTCATCCGCGACGAAACGTGGATCGACGCCAACGCATGGGCCGTGCCCCTGCTGGCGGACAATCCCGCGGCATCGCCGGGCGATCTGGCGGACCAGTGGATCGCCGAGCGACTCGGTGTGGACGACAAATCCCTGGCCAAGGCGATGCGGCAGGTGCTGGAGGAATCGCCCTCCGTGGCACTGAAAGGTTTCTACATCGGCCCCTTTGCGCGGACGAAGAACGACCCGTGGCATCCCAATGCCGACTGGATTCAGGACGACGTGCTGGACGCCGAGGCAGCTTGGCGGATGATCCAGAAGCTGCCCGACGGCGCGATGACGGAAGTGGTGGAGGAAAAGCAGTGGGCCGCCCAGAAGATCGCGGAGCATCGCGCCCTGCTGCAACATCAGATCCGCAGCAGCAACCGGACATTTCTGGAGCCGCTGGTCAACACGCTGACGTATGGCGAGTCGCTGATCGCGGCTATACGCGACCTGCTGGCGGGGATGGCGGCGCACCGGCGGTGCGAACGGGCCAGGACACAGCCGGACCATGACAGCGTGACGCCGACGACGCCGACGGCGGGCAGCGATGCGGAACTCGCCAAACAGCGCCTGCTGGCGGCGCAGAGCCACTGGAACCATCACGTTCAGCGGCATGGCTCGCTGCACGGCGCCGCCAGCGCGTTTCGTGAGGTGAATCTGTGGGATGTCACCGAGCGGATGCTGCGCGGGCGGTAGACGGCGACATTTTCAATGCGGGGGATTCCGCGATGCCGCAAGCGGCGGATCATGCGGGGGCGCTTCCCGGTTCGCTGCTGCTACCGGGGGCGGGGGCGGTCCTGGCTTGCTCGGCTTTGAGCAGTTCAGCCACCGTGGGCTTGGTCAGGTCTTCACCCTTCATCAATCGTCCGACTTCATCCGCATTGAGCGTTTCGTACCGCAGCAACGCCTCGGCGATGGCGACGACCTTGGCCCAGTTTTCGTCGAGAAGCTTGACGGTGTCCGTGTAGGCTTCGCTGGTCAGGCGTTTGACCTCGCGGTCGATGAGCAGGGCGGTGTCGTCGGAGTAGGATTTTTCCGGGAAATAATCGCTGTGGATGGAGGGGGACTGGTAATCCACGAAGCCCAGTTCGTCGCTCATGCCCCAGACGAGAGTCATGTGTCGTGCGAAGCGGGTGGCCATGCGGATGTCCATGGTCGCGCCGCTGGTGATGTCGCCGGTCTTGCGTTCTTCCGCGACGCGGCCGCCGCAGAGGACGCGCAGTTCCGCCAGCAGGTACTTGCGGCTGTAGTTGTGCCGGTCGTTTTCGGGCAGGGAGATGGTCAGACCCAGCGCCTGGCCTCGCGGGATGATGGTGACTTTGTGGAGCGGATCGGTGTTGGGCAGGACGTGCTGCACGACGGCGTGGCCGGCTTCGTGATAGGCGGTGCCGATGCGTTCCTGTTCCTCGATCTTGCGGCTCTTACTCTGCCGGCCCCACTTGACCTTGTCCCGCGCTTCCTCCAGGTCGTCCTGCTCGACGAATTCCTTGCCCTGGAGCGTCGCGCCGATGGCGGCTTCGTTGATGATCGCCGCCAGGTCCGCGCCGGAGAACATCGGCGTGCCGCGGGCGAGTTTCTCCATGTTCACGTCGGGCGAAAGCTTCACGCGACGGCTGTGGACCTTGAGGATTTCCATGCGCCCTCGCACGTCGGGCAGCGGCACGTGGATCTGACGGTCGAACCGGCCGGGACGGATCAGGGCCGGGTCCAGCACGTCGGAGCGGTTGGTCGCGGCGACGACGATGACCTGGTCGTTGGTGTCGAAGCCGTCCATTTCGACGAGGATGGCGTTGAGCGTCTGCTCGCGTTCGTCGTGGCCTCCGGAGGAGAATCCGGAGCCGCGGCGACGGCCGACGGCGTCGATTTCATCGAGGAAAATGATGCAGGGCGAATTGTCCTTGGCCTGTTTGAACAGGTCGCGCACGCGGCTGGCGCCGACGCCGACGAACATTTCCACGAAGTCGGAGCCGGAGATGGAGAAGAAGGGGACGTCCGCTTCGCCCGCCACCGCCTTGGCCAGCAGCGTTTTGCCGCAGCCGGGATCGCCGATGAGCAGCACGCCGCGGGGTACGCGGCCGCCGAGTCGCTGGAATTTCTTCGGGTTTTTGAGGAACTCGATGATCTCCGTCACCTCATCCTTGGCTTCGTCGATGCCGGCGACGTCGTTGAGCGTGAGGTTGGAATGTTCCTTGGTCAGCACGCGATGGCGCGACCGGCCGAAGTTGCCCAACATGCCGCCCGGCCCGCCGCCGGCGTTGCGAAGACTGCGGAAGACGAAGAAGTAGATCACGAACGCGATCAGAATCACCGGACCCCAGTTGATCAGCAGGGGCAGCAGGATGCCGGTCCCGGGCTTTTCCTCGAATTCCTGGCCGATGCGGATCAAATCCTTGCGGATGTCCGCCTTGGTGTCGCGGCTGGTCACCGCGTACACATGGGTGTTCTTGTTGGGAAGCTGCGGGGCGGATTCGCTCAATTCGCCGACCAGACGTTCATCCTCGAGGATGACCGGGCCTTTGAAATGATGTTTTTCCGCGGAATTGTAAAACTCGATCTGCGTGATCTTCTGCGGCTGCTGCTGGGCGGTGGTCATCACATAGAGCAGGATGATGGCCAGACCGACGAGCAGGAGCCAGCTCATCGCGCCGCGTGAGAAGAAATTCTGCGGCCCGCCCTTGCCCCCGGAATTTCCCCCGGAATTTCCGCTGGAATTGCCTCCGCTCCCGCCTCCGGAATTTCCACCGGAACCTCCTCCGTTGCCGTTGGAGCCTCCAGAGCCACCGGATCCCCCGGAGTTGCCACCATTGCCGGATGAACCCCCGCTGTTGCCGGAGTTCCGGCGCGCGAGGCTGTCGATGGGCGAGATATGGTTGTCTGAGCTGTCTGACATAGTCCGCAAACCTTCATGGCACAAAGACCGATGCGTGCTTCGGCGTCATGCCATGTCCGTGCTGACAAGGTCCATCGTGTGCGGGCGACGGCGTCGTCACCAATCCGCGCGCAACAGGTTGACGATCATGTTGGCCATGTTCTGCACTGCCTGGTGCTGGCCGACTTCCACCGGCTCGCCGATGGGGCGGGTGGAAACGGTGCGACCCACGGCCTCCAATCCGTCGCGACGTCGCAGTATCTGCCCGGTGCGAAGGTTCTTCCACTCCAGCGTCACCACAATGCGCAGCTCCGTTTCCTGGGTCACGGCTCCTACGCTCGTGCGGCTGAGCTGACTTGTCGTCGCCGAGTCGATGCGGCCGTCGAGAATGGTATCCGCCGCTTCCTGCGGAACCACTTTGTACGGGGTGCGAAGTTCGATTTCCTTGATCAGCGCTTCCGTCAGGTCGAATTCAAGCCCCTTGTGGAACGTGCGATTCTTGAAGATCGGCACCGCGACGGTGCGTACATCGGCGGGATACAAATCCTTTTGTGTGTATCCGCAGCCTATGGCGGTCAGCAGAGCCATAGCGATCACCATCCATATGCCGCGGACGCGGGCAGTCCGGACGGCGAAGGCCGAAGGGCAGAGGATGTCCAGCCGAAACTGGCGCGTCACGGGTTGGCCTCCGGTTGAAGTTTCGCCAGCCGCTGCGTCGCCATGGAGGCGGCGGTGCTCCGCGGATGGTCCTTGATGACGCGACGATACAGATAAGTCGCGCTGATCCGGCCGTCGAAGCGATGTTCGTACCACTTGGCGGTGTAGTAGTCCTTCAGCGCCAGGGAGTCGTTGATGCGGACGAGCCGGCCTTCGGCGTCGGTCTTCTCCGCCGCGGCGGGGAATTCCTTCTGGAACTGCTTGATGTGCTGGGTCGCGTCGATCAGGCCGGTGGGGTCGAACAGCGGGCCTTTGAACCTCGCCAGGCTGGCGTCGATCAGGCGTTCCATCACGCGCTCGCGGTGACGGCTGCGCGGGTAGTTGATCCGGAACATGTCGTAGGCCTGGGCGGCGCTGGTCATCTCGCCGCGATCGAAGTAGAAGTCGCCCAGCGCGAGGCTGGCCTTTTCGCCCAGTTCGCTGCCGGGGGCGCGTTCCTGCGTGCGGATGAAGATTTCCTCCGCTTCACCCGTGGCGGAAATCCAGCGAATCCCCAGCCATTTCCGCTTCATGCCGGAGGCGAACAGCCTCGCGATTTCGTATTCCCGTTCCAGCGCCAGATGGAACTGCTCCGAAGCGGGATAGACGCGGATGAGATATTCGTAGTCGAACAGCGACTTGTAGTAATCCTTGCGGGCGACCTTGGCGTCGGCGCGAAGCAGATACGCTTCGGCCATCATGGGATGTTCGGGATGATCCTCAATCCATTTGTCGGCGAGTTTGATCGCTTTCTTGGGCTGATCCTCGGCGAGCAGTTGACGGATGGACTGCAACTGGCCTTCCGGACTGCCCGGCGCGGCGGCTTCGAGCTTCTTCCATTGTTCGCCTTCAAGTCGGTAGTGCTGCTGCGCCAAGAGGGACGAAGGCGCCGCCGCGAGAAATGCCACCGCCAGCAGGATTGCCGCCAGCGTGTCGTTGCGATGTCGTGATGTCATGCCGGCTCATCTCCATCCGAGCCTGTCCTGAATCGCTCAACCTCCGAAACGGTCGAGACTACGCGAAGGCATGATACGTCCCGGCTCCGCAAGCGGCAAAGCGGGGCCGGAGAAATTGCCATCCCTTGGATTCCCAAGGCGTGCCATGCTCATCCATCGGCGTCCTCACCCGTTGACAGCCGCGGGCAAACTGCCCGCGCGTCTTGACATTCGACATTCGGATTTGGACATTCGGTCATTCGGATGACTACGGCACGAGGAAGGAGTCGCCGCGCAACGTCGGCGTCTCGGTGCCGTTGTAGCGGTCGATGCCGGCAGCCAGCCAGATGTTGTCGTTGCCCACCACGGGCTGCACGGCCCACTGCACCGCGCCGCCGCCGAGCAGCACGTTCTGGCCCCGCTCATGGTGGAACCGCGTCGGGCTGTCCTGCGGCAGATTTTCCAGATGGAGCAGACGCTGCCGGCCGACCATGGCGAAGAGCGGGTTCTTGTCCGCGAGGATCGCCATGCCCGGCAGGTCTTCGGTCCGCTGTGCGTGGGAGGTGTACTGGTTCTGGTAGCTGTAGGACACGGCGTCGTAGCTGGGCCAGTCGGTCATGGATGCCGTCATGCCACGGGGCGCGCGGGTGTTGTCCGGGCACGCCAGCGTCTGCGGCGACAGATATTTCTCCCGCGCCAGCAGATACAGATTCGCCGAATTGGACTGCACCGATCCCCGCCGCGGCTGAGGCTGGCCGACGTTGTACCACGCGGCGCCCGGCTCGGCGTCCAGTCGCGGCATGACGCCCAGATTGTCTGCGGCATACTGACCGAAGGCCACGCCGGCCTGACCCAGATTCGTCGCGCACACCACCTGACGGGCGTTGCCCCTCAGCCGCGCCATCACCGGCAGCGCCAGCGACAGACCCACGACCACCATGGCCGCCACCGTCAGCAGTTCCACGAGCTTCAGTCCGGGGCCGTGCCACGGCTGCGATTCGCTGTCGTCCGGCAACATCCACGGATGCGACAGCTTCCGTACCCGATCCAGCGTCTGCCGCACCAGGTCCGCCGGAGGCATCGGCTTCGCACACCGATCCAGCAGTCCCAGCATGGAAATCAGTTTTCGGTTCCGCTGAGTCGCGGTGGGATCGGTCGTTGCCGGGGCCGATTCGCCGCCCAGCAGCCGGTCCACCGCTTCGGCATCCTGCCGGCTCAGCCGTGGTTCATGGTTATCCGCGTTGGGGTTCATGATCTTCTCCTCGATCATCACAACCTGTCACCCCGCCATCGCTCTTTCCACCGCTGGGCGAATCCCGCCACCGCGGCGTGCAGCCGGCTCTTGACCGTGCCGACCGGAATCGCCAGCATCTCGGCGATGTCCTTGTAGGCGAACTGGTGGAAGTACGACAACAACAGCACTTCACGCAGATGGTCCGGCATCGAGGCCAGCACCTGCTGCACCAGTTCCCGAGTCTCCTCCTCCATCATGGCCGTCTCCGGCAATGGGATGTCCGCTTCCAGCAGGTCGACGAACGTCGCCTGGCTGCCGCTGGCGGGGTCCACGGGAGCGGACAGCGGCTGGGGAGGTTCTCTTCTGTTCTTACGTAAGTAGTCCCGTGCTTTGTTCGCCGCAATCGTAAAAAGCCACGGTTTCAGACGACGTTCAACGTCAAAACGATCCGCCCAGAGGTGAACTTGCACGAACGTTTCCTGAAACAGGTCGTCCGCCTCGGCCCGGTTGCCGCTGAATCGCACGAGAAAGTGATATAACTCC
Source organism: Phycisphaeraceae bacterium (assembly GCA_020848195.1). Classification (GTDB taxonomy): domain Bacteria; phylum Planctomycetota; class Phycisphaerae; order Phycisphaerales; family Phycisphaeraceae; genus JADLAP01. Next base: position 1,858 of record JADLAP010000295.1, on the reverse strand, counting down.
AGTTTATACCGGCCAATAAGCACCGCAAATGCGCCGTCCATCCCCTGGCGGTGCCACAACAGCAACTGCTCATCCGTCGCCCGCGTCAGATCGGCGCCAGATTGCGAAGGACGGTCCATGGAGTTGAATCCATTTGAGCCGCAGATGAACGCGGATGAACGCGGATAAATGCAAATACGGAATTTATAAAAGAATGGGAATGAAATGCGTGGCCATGTGATGTTGCATGGCTTCTGTTGTCATTTTTCCAGAATTCATTTTTTTGGTCTTATCTGCGTTTATCTGCGTTCATCTGCGGCTAAAAGCAGCTTCACGACAGGGGGTTCATCACCAGGCCGGTGGCGAGTTTGGGGTAGAAGAAGGTGCTCTTCTGCGGCATCAGCTCACCGGCGGCGCAGACGTCGGCGATGGACTGCAACGGCGTGGCCTGCACGATCACGCCCAGTTGCGACGTGCCGTCGTCAATCAGCTTGCTCAGGGCGGACAGTTCGTGCGGGAATTTCCATGTGACGCCGGCCGGTCCGCCGAAGCGAGGCTGGCAGATTTGTTCCACCAGCAGATGCTGCACGATGGCGACGTCAAGTTTGCGCCACGCGGGGCTGGCCTGCGCGTGTGAGCCAGCCAGCGGGTCGTCGCCAAGGGTCGTGGCGATGGCCATGGTTGGAGCGACGGCTCCGGCGGGCTTGTGGACGAGACCCAGCGCGTGCGGGCCGGCCGCGGGGAGCATCCGTTCCAACGCTTCCAGACTGGTCGCTTCCACGAGCTGAAGATTGAGTTTGCCCTGGCATGTTTGCGTGAAGGCGTTCCACGCGAAGCCGGGCATGCCGCCGAGCGCGCGGTGGGTCGGCAGCACGATCAGGCCGGGATCCTGCAACGCCACCATCACGAACAGACAGCTCTGCGCGGGATGGTCGGCCGGGAGCGGGCCACGGGCTTTCTCCTGTTCCTCGCGGTAGGTCAGCGTCGTGCCGTAGCGGTGATGGCCATCGGCGATGAAGGTGTCCAGCGGCCGCATGGCGTCGCGCAGAGCGGCGATCGCGGCCGGGTCGTCCACGGTCCAAAGCTCATGCTGCACGCGGTCGTGCATCGTCGTCGCGCGAAGGCACGGCGGCTGCTCGCACACCGGCTCGATCAACCTCGCCACGCGACGATCGGCGTCGCCATACAACCCGAACACGGGCGAAAGCTGCGTGGCGGTGGTCCGCATCAGCTTCAGGCGATCGAGCTTCGGTTCGCTGAAGGTCTGTTCATGCGGGAAGATGCCGCCGCCGTCGGCCGGTTTCTCGCCCAGCGGTTGAAGTCGCACGTTGGCGAACAGGCCCATGCGACGGTGGCGCTTGCCCAGCGCGTCGAAGGTCTGCCGGTAGACGAACATCGCGGACTGTTTCCGCTGGTCGAGGACTTTCACGTACAGCCATCGCCGCAGAAGCTGGCCCGCCTGGACGTACACCTCGTCCGGCCCCACCGTCTTGGGCGGCAGATGGGGCAGATCCACTGCCACGATGTTGTATTCGCTGCGCGAAAGTAGGGCCGCCTTCGACGTTTCATCGAGCACGTCGTACGGCGGCGCGATCAGCGCCGACAAATCGCCGCCTTTCGGCGTCGCGTACTGCACCGCGGGAATAGGACGAATCACCGGCATGGCTGCTTCGCGCTCCTGGTGGCTTTGTCCAGCAAATGAGCGTCACAGCGTACAACAGGTCGGCTTTGCGTTCCAATCCCGCATGGAAGGTGTTGGGACTGGGGTAGAAATGTCCCCCTTGGACTGAAGTAGAAATGTCCCCTCATGGGGACAATCCAGATGAGCCAACGGGAACGGGATCGGCTGGCGTTGCTGAGCCGGGTACGGGATGGACAG
>JADLAP010000294.1 GCA_020848195.1 Phycisphaeraceae bacterium | reverse complement strand
CTGTCCATCCCGTACCCGGCTCAGCAACGCCAGCCGATCCCGTTCCCGTTGGCTCATCTGGATTGTCCCCATGAGGGGACATTTCTACTTCAGTCCAAGGGGGACATTTCTACCCCAGTCCCAACAGATTTCACGGCGGTGATTGACAGTGGCCGGCATCCGGCACACAATGAAAGGGTTACTCCCTCCGCGTAAGGCATCCATCATGCGACAGAACAAGATGTTGGCGTTGTGGCTGGCGATCGGTGGATTGAGCGCCTTGTTGTTCGGCGGCTGCGCGGCCAAAGAACCCGTCATGACGCCGGAATACGTTCGCAAGCACATCGCCCCGGAAATGGACGGCATTGCGCTCACCCGCGAGCAACGCAAAAACGTCGAAGCTCGAACCAGGCACGACAATCTCCGGCAGATCCCCGACGATCTGGCTTACATCCTGCTGCTCGAACGTCCGGGCCAGATGAGCCGGTACATCATTCCCTGATAGCCTGTTTTGCCTGATCTGACTGATTTACTCAGCTTTCCTCATCGCGCCAGACCGACCACCGGCGAGGTTATCGCTCGTGAAATCGATCGCTCCGGCGTCCCTTCCACGCTGATTCGCATTCGACATCACCAGACATCAAAGTCGGCCGGTCGATTGGACGATAACTGCCTGTAGCGCCGGATCGCGTTGACCGAGCCAGCGGTCGTTGCGGCGCGACGTGGTAGTCCATGGGGTGTGATCCGTCAGGAGGTTGCTTCCGTGTCCGACACCAATGCACAAGCCCTGCTGGATGAGCTGACCCGACTGGAAGATCTCCGCAACCCGAACCGTTGCGAAGGCAAACGACAGTTTCAACGCTTCGTCGTGCGCGGCGACGCCGAGATGGCGAAGATGGACCGCAGCCGAATCGACGAGTTGCCGATTCCCGTACTGCTGCGCGACCTCGGTCGCGGCGGCGTCGGGTTCATCACGCAGATTCCGCTGGAGGTCAACTCCGTGTGGCGGGTCTGCTTCCTTCAGCACGGCTACACCGTGGGCCAGATGGCGGTGATCGTGCGCCACTGCCGGACCGTGAGGGAAGGCGTGCATCTGATCGGCGCGCAATTCTGCTCGGAGAGCGGCCTGCTGTATCAGATGGGCATCAACCCGCAGGCCGTGCGCGACGGCGACGCCCCGGCCGCCATCACCGACGCCGGCGCGTTCCTCGCCCCGTCGGAAGTGGCGTAAATCAAAAGAAATCCTGCAGCGCCCGGACGCCCCAGTCGCCGGACTTGAGCGAGCGGATGGCCTGCACCGCCGCGGCAGCGCCGGTGGCCGTGGTGATCATCGACACGTTGAACCGCACGGCGGTCGCCCGCAGCCGGCCCTCGTCGGTCTTGATCCCCTTGCGCGTCGGGGTGTTGATGATCAGCGCCAGCTCCCGGTTCTTGATCAGGTCGATGGCGTTGGGCCGGCCGACGCTGATCTTGTTGACCAGTTCCGACTTGACGCCGTGTTTGGCGAGGAACTCGGCCGTGCCCCGCGTGCAGATAAGCTGGAAGCCCATCTCCACGAGCGCCTTGGCTGGCTCCACGATGTGCGGCTTGTCCATTTCCCGCACGGAGAGGAACACCTTGCCCGACAGCGGCAGCGGACAGCTCGCGGCGATCTGGCTCTTGGCATACGCGATCGGGAAGCTGGAGTCGATGCCCATCACTTCGCCGGTGCTGCGCATCTCCGGCCCCAGCACCACATCCACGCCGGGGAACTTGTTGAACGGGAAGACCGATTCCTTCACCGAGGTGTGCGCGGGAATCACTTCCTCCACGACGCCCAGTTCGGAAAGCTGTTTGCCCGCCATGACCTTGGCTGCGATGCGGGCCCAGGACATGCCGGTGGCCTTGGAGACAAACGGAACCGTGCGCGACGCACGGGGATTGACTTCGAGGATGTAGATTTCGTAGTCGCTGTGGCGCGAGGGATTGGGCCGGGTAATCGCCCACTGGACGTTCATCAGGCCCCGCACCTGCAGCGCCTGGGCCAGATCGCGGGACAGTTCCTTCAGACGCCGGACCACGGGCCCAGGCAGGGAATAGGGCGGAATGGCGCAGGCGCTGTCGCCGGAGTGGATGCCCGCCTCTTCAATGTGTTCCATGACGCCGCAGACCAAGGCCCGGCATTCCCGGCCGTTCGCCCCGCCGCAGTCGCCCACCACATCCACGTCGCACTCGATGGCCTCGGCGAGGAACTTGTCGATCAGGATCGGCTGGTCCTCCACGTCGCTGGCGCCCATGGCCAGCACCATGTAGTGCCGCAGTTGATCGTCATCGAAGACGGTTTCCATCGCCCGGCCGCCGAGAACGAAGCTCGGCCGTACCAGCACGGGATAGCCGATGGTGTTCGCCACCTGCACCGCCTGATCGATGTTGTACGCGATGCCGTTGTTCGGCTGACGCACGCCGACCTTGCGGCAAAGCTCGGCGAAACGCTCGCGGTCCTCGGCGATGTCGATCGAATCCACGCTCGTGCCGATGATGCGGACCCCGGCCTTTTCCAGCCCGTGTGCCAGATTCAACGGAGTCTGTCCGCCGAACTGCACGATCACGCCGTGCACCAGGCCTTTGCCCGCGTCCAGACGCTCGTAAATGTTCAGCACGTCCTCCAGCGTCAAAGGCTCGAAAAATAGCAGATCGCTGGTGTCGTAGTCGGTTGAAACGGTTTCCGGATTGGAGTTGACCATCACCGCTTCGTAGCCCAGTTCCTTGGCGGCGAAGACGGCCTGCACGCAGCAGTAGTCGAACTCGATGCCCTGGCCGATGCGGTTGGGACCGCCGCCGAGGATGATGATCTTCTTCTTGTCCGAAACGCGGATTTCGTCGTCCGGCTGGCTGCCCGCGCCTTGGCCGACTTTCGTGATCGGCGATTCATACGTGGAGTAGTAGTACGGCGTCGCGGCTTCAAACTCCGCGGCGCACGTGTCCACCAGCTTGTACACCGGCTCGATGCCCAGCGCCTTGCGCCGAGCCCGAACCTTCATGATCGAATCCGACGAAATTGAGCCGAAATACAGATTCGCAAGCTGCGGATCGGAATACCCCCACTGCTTGGCGCGGAACAGCAGATCACGCGGCACATCCTCCAGCTTCTTGTACTGGTACAACTCGGCCTCGAAATCCACGAGCTGCTTGAGCTGGTCGATGAACCACGGATCGACATGGCAAAGCTGGAATATCTGGTCGATCGTCCAGCCCATCTTCAGCGCGTAGCGGATGTAGTACAGCCGGCCCTGTGAAGGAATCGCCAGCTTCCGCCGCAGTTTGTCCTTGTCGATGGGCCATTCCACCGGCGAGCCGTCGGCGTTCTTCTTGCCCCGCAGCGCGTTGAGCCATTTGTCGTTGCCGTCGAGGCCCAGACCGAAACGCTTGACCTCCATCGACCGAATGCCCTTCTGGAGGCTTTCCTTGAACGTCCGGCCGATCGACATCGCTTCGCCGACGCTCTTCATCTGCGTCGTCAGCGTTTCGTCGGCTTCGGGGAATTTCTCGAACGTCCAACGGGGAATCTTCGTCACCACATAGTCGATCGTCGGCTCAAAGCTCGCCACCGGCCGGCCCGTGATGTCGTTGGGCAGTTCCCACAATTGGTAGCCGACCGCCAGTTTCGCGGCGATTTTCGCAATGGGAAAGCCCGTGGCCTTGGACGCCAGCGCCGAGGAGCGCGAGACGCGCGGGT
>JADLAP010000293.1 GCA_020848195.1 Phycisphaeraceae bacterium | reverse complement strand
GAATATCGGCTCGACGGCGATACGGGCGACCTCACGAGCGTGCGGGACCGTCTGGGCAATCGCCTGAGCGTGTCGGCCGGCGGCATCGCGTCGATTGCGCCGGATGGCACGGTGGTGGCGCAGGTGGCGTTCGAGCGCGACCACCTTGGCCGGATCGTTCGCGGAACGGACACGAAAGATCAATTTATCACGGGACAAGTCGCGGCGCTACCTGTCACGCGCAAAAAACAGTGCGGCCGAAGCAATGGGGCTTCGGACCGCACTCGATCAGGGGCTTGGGAAAATGTTGGCGTCGTTACTCGGATCGTGACGCCATCAGGGGAGCCGGGGGCGCCGGGGGAGCCGGGGTCAGCGGTTTGGGCAGCATGAATCTCGGCACGGGCATCGGCAGCAGTTGCGGTTCACCGTCATCGGGCACGGCAATCGGCGAAATCGTGAAGCTCGGGTAGATGAATCGCGGCAGCAGCGGCGACCGCACGATGTAGGCTCCGGGATTCCGCATACTGCGGCCCAGACGCTGCATCTTGAGAATCGAATGGTTGTCGTCGAGATGGGACACGCCATCTTGCGAGTAGTAGTTGCGATCGGGATCGAGCCAGATCGTCGTCAGCGGCGTGCTGGGCCGCTGCCCCCGCGCGTTGGCGGCTGTGATGCGAATTTCCAGCAGATGGGGCCAGACCGGCTGATCGGCCAACTCCGGAGAAGGAACCACGGCAGGTCTGACCACAGGCGCCTGCACGATCGCGGCGGATGAAGCGTTGTGGTCATGGACGGAAATCGGCTGCCCCAGGCTGTCGAACGTGCCGTGTCGGGTCACGATGTAGGCTGAACGTGTCTGCGCCATCGCCAGCGACGCGCCAGCGCCGAGCACGATCGCCACCATCAGAATGAACAGATTGCGAGCCATTGCGTCTCCCTTGCCTCTCCAGGCGTCATGCGATCCTTCGGCTCGTGCATCCCTGTCGCCGGCCGGCTTCGGACGATCGGGGCGCAAGTCCCTCCAGACTTGGGCCCCGGATCGTCCTGGCCCGTGCGTGTCCGCCTCTTTCTCCCCGTGAGGCAGGCGTCGCGGGCTGCCGAACAGCATCTCTTTTCGTCGCCTCCGGGCGACGGGTGATGCTATGCAACGGTGATGCCAGTTTGCCGGCGAAGGGGGAATAGGAGCGCAAAACCGGGAAAAGCTGGGGAAAATCAAGGTTTATGCGGTTGCGGAACGCGGGCCGTCTGTGCCGGTTGGCGCATCTGCGCTCGGACGAGGTTCTGCCGCCACAGGCGTTGTTGCCCGGAGTCGACCGATGGCGTCAGACCTCATCGATATGCACCACGCGACCGAGCTTTGACGCGCGGATGGCGGCGAAGGAGACACGGGTGGCCAGCAGGGCGTCGTTGATGCCACAGACTTCGGGGCCGCCGAGGAAGACCTGGTCGAGGAATCGTTCCAACTGGCGTGCGTGGCCCTTGTCGGGTTCGGCGGTGAACTGGAGCATCGGGTCCCGTTTGTCAGCCGCTTGCGAGCAGGCGACCTGCTTCTTGGCCAGCCAGCCGGAGATGCCGCCTTCGAGGCCGACTTCGGGATGACGATCGCGCAGCATCGGATAGGCGACGCGAGGAACTTCGCCTTCGATGCCGGCCGTGCGTAGTTCCACCATATGGTCCACCGCCACCACACCGCCTTGGCCCATCATTTCGTACAGTTCCTTGGGATAGCCGAAGGAGCCGTTGGCGCACATGAGAATGGTGGCGATTTCACCGTTGGCGTAGGTGATGACGACGCCGTGGCTGAGGAAGTTGGCTTCCATCGCCGCGACTTTCACGGGCTTCGAGGCGAGCATCCAGTTGCAGATGTCGGTGAAGTGGGTCATTTCAAACAGCATCGCGCCGAACGCGTTCTGGTCGGGCGAGAAGACCCAGTTTTTCCAACTGTGCCAGTCGTCGTTGATGCGGACGCTGATCCCGGCTGCGCCGTCTTCAGCCAGCTTCGGCCTCTTGTCGCCTTCGCGGTCCCATCGCCATGGACAGAGCTTCGGCGCGGTCATGTGCTGACGGAAGATGCGGTGCGCGTCGAGCATCGCCGGGGCGCTGCGGCGATTGTGGCCCGCGCAGAAGGGCAGCTTCGCATGCGTCAGCAGCTTGTGGACTTCGTACAACTCCTCCAGCGTCGGCGCAATCGGCTTCTCGCAGTACACCGGCTTGCCCGCTTCCACGCAGGCGCGAAGCACCGGCAGGCGCAGCTTTTCCGTCGTCGCCACGACCACCACCTGCACGGCAGGATCGCGGATCGCCTGTGTGAAATCCTTCACCACCCGTTTGGCCCCGAATTTCGCCCGGCACAACTCCAGCGTGGCGTCGGACACGTCGCAGGCGACTTCCAGCGACATGCGCGGATTGTCCGCGATATTGGGCAAATGCTGGCCTTGCGCCAGAGCGCCGCAACCGATGACCGCCATGCCGATGGGGGAAGTGCTTCGCGTCGTGCTGTTGCTCATAAGTGTCGTGCTCCGTGCGGAAGCGGAGCATGTTACCGCGCGTGATATTCAACAGGATCGCCGCAACCGAAACGAGCCGCAAGTGTCAGCGACGGTCCTGTTGGGACTGGGGTAGAAATGTCCCCCTTGGACTGAAGTAGAAATGTCCCCTCATGGGGACAATCCAGATGAGCCAACGGGAACGGGATCGGCTGGCGTTGCTGAGCCGGGTACGGGATGGACAG
>JADLAP010000292.1 GCA_020848195.1 Phycisphaeraceae bacterium | reverse complement strand
CTGTCCATCCCGTACCCGGCTCAGCAACGCCAGCCGATCCCGTTCCCGTTGGCTCATCTGGATTGTCCCCATGAGGGGACATTTCTACTTCAGTCCAAGGGGGACATTTCTACCCCAGTCCCAACATTTGACACGATGGGACTTGGATGAAACGCTTCCAGCGGGTACGCTGTCCGTCTGTCAGTGGAAGCAATACGGATTCACCATGAGCGACATGCACACCCAGATGTCCGGCAGCAACGGGACCGATCCCATTGATGCCGAGGTTGAGAGCGAACTGGCGGCCGCATTCGGCGACAAGAGCGTCGATCAGGTCATGGCGGAAGCGGCGGCGAAAGGGCCGGCGACGACCGACATGCTCGACGACGCGGAAGCGGACACGGCGATGACCGGCGACGCGGACGATTCGCCTGCGCCGGCGGCGTCCGGCGAGTCGTCGCCCCAGGTTTCCGCCGAACTCAAACGCGGCCGCATCGGATCCATCCGCGGCGACGATGTCTTCATCGATCTGCCCGGCATGGACGGCAAACTTCAGGCCGTCGTTCCGCTGCGGCAGTTCGATCGTCCACCCCGCGTCGGCAGCATCATGGACTTCGTGGTCGAGCGCGTGGATGAAGCCGAAGGCCTCATGCACCTGTCGCGCGAAGGCGCGGCCAGTCTCGCCGCGTGGTCCCAACTGCAGAAGGGCGCGGTCGTCGAAGCCCGCGTCGTCGGCACCAACAAGGGCGGCCTGGAACTGGAAATGATCGGCGGCATCCGCGCCTTCATGCCCGCCAGCCAGGTCGATATGCACCACGTCGACAACCTCGACGCCATGGTCGGCGAGAAGCTCATGGGCATCGTCCATGACATCGACCGCAAGGGCAAGAAGGTCGTCATGAGCCGCCGCCGCTACCTCGAACAGCAGCGCGAGCGGGCCAAACGCAAGACCTGGTCCACCCTCGAAGTCGGCAGCACCATCGAAGGCAAGGTCACCAGCATCGTTCCCTACGGCGCGTTCGTCGATCTCGGCGGCGTCGACGGCCTGGTGCATATCTCCGACCTCAGCCACATCCGCATCAGCAAGCCGGACGACATCGTGCAGGTCGGCCAGGTCGTGCAGGTGCAGGTGCTCGCCATCGACACGGAAAAACAGCGGGTTCGTCTGGGCATGAAGCAGGCGCAGCCGGACCCCTGGACCGCCGTGGCGGGGACGATCCACGCCGGCGATCAGGTCACGGGCAAGGTGGTGCGTCTGGCCGATTTCGGCGCGTTCATCGAACTGCAGCCCGGTGTCGAAGGCCTGCTGCCGGTGAGTGAAATGAGCTGGCGCCGCAATTCCCGGCCCGCCGACATCGTCAGCGAAGGCCAGGTTCTGCGACTGGGCGTCCTCAATGTCGATCTGGAAAAACGGCGTCTGACGCTGAGCCTCAAGGCTTCGCAGGGCGATCCGTGGGTCGGCGCGGAACACAAGTACGCCAGGAACAGCATCGTCGAAGGCACGATCAAGAGCGTGGCCGAGTTCGGCGCGTTCGTCGAGATCGAACCCGGCGTCGAAGGCCTGGTTCACATTTCCGAACTGTCGCCCAAGCGGATCAACCGCGTGGAGGATGTGGTGGCCGTCGGCCAGAAGCATCAGTTCCGCGTGCTGGAGATCAGCGAGGACGAGCGGAAGGTCAAGCTTTCGATCAAGGCGGTTCAGGTCATGCCCGAGCCGCCGGCGGAAGTGATGCGCGACCGGGATCGCGGAGGCAGTGGCCGCGGCGGACGCGACGACCGTCCCGCGCCGTCCGGAAAGAAACCGTGGAAGCCCTCGCGTCCGCTCAAGGGCGGCATCGAGTAATCCTGCACCGATTCATCGTCCCCACGACCGACGCAACGCATCATGCGCAGGCACCTGCCCAACCAGCTCACAATGCTACGCCTGGCATTGGCGGCCGTGTTCTTTGTCGTCCTCAACCAGTACCGCTATCCCCGCGCCAGCGAGGCCGTGCTCTGGACCTCCATCGTCCTCTTCGTCATCGCGGCCCTGACCGACATCGCCGACGGCTATCTCGCCCGAAAGTGGAAAGTCGAAAGCACCTTCGGACGGATCATGGACCCCTTCGTGGACAAGGTCCTGGTCATCGGCGCGTTCATCTACCTTTCCGGCCCGCGATTCGTCGATCCGGCCTCGGTGGAACGCGGCGAACTGTTCACCATGGTCTCCGGCGTCTATCCTTGGATGGTCGCCATCATCCTCGCCCGTGAACTGCTGGTCACCGGCGTGCGCGGCGAACTCGAAGGCCGAGGCATCCGCTTCGGCGCCAAGCTCGGCGGCAAACTCAAAACCCTGCTCCAGTCCATCGCCATTCCCTTCGTGCTGGGCATCGTGGCTCTGGACCCCAACGTCCCCGGCCACGCCTGGATGCAATGGGTCCGCGACGGTCTGGTCTACGCCTCCGTGCTCGCCACCGTCATCAGCGGCATTCCCTACATCACCGGCGCGGCGGCGGCGATCGGTCTGGAAAAATCACAAGGACACTCATCATGACCACGCAAGGCTATGTCGCTTTCGATCTCGGCGCGGAGTCCGGCCGCGCCATGCTCGCCACCCTCGACGGCCAGAAACTCCAGCTCGAGGAAATCCACCGCTTCGCCAATCTGCCCCAGCGCCTGCCCTCCGGCCTGCACTGGAACCTGATCGACCTCTGGGCCAACCTCGTCGAAGGCCTGCGCAAAACAGGCCAGGCGACGGCGGGCAAAGGCATCGAACTGGCCAGCCTCGGCGTCGATACCTGGGGCGTTGACTTCGGCCTCATCGGCCGCAGCGGCCAACTGCTCGGCCTGCCCTTCGCCTACCGCGACGACCGCAATCCACCCGCCATGGAAAAGGTCTTCGCTTCGCTCGGCGCTGATGCCATCTACCGCATCACCGGCATTCAGCACATGCCCTTCAACAGCATCTACCAGCTCGTCGCTCAGCACGACGCCGAGCCGGGCCTGCTCGCCCAGGTCGATCGCATGCTCTTCATGCCCGATCTGCTGCACTACTTCTTCAGCGGCAACGCGGTCAACGAGGCGACCATCGCTTCCACCTCGCAGATGGTCAATCCCATCTCCGGCCAGTGGGCGACGAAGCTGCTGACCGACCTCGGCCTGCCGCACGGATTCCTCGGCACGATCGTTCCCGCAGGCACGAAAATCGGCCTGCTCCGCAAGGACGTCGCCCAGCTTGCCGGCGTTGGCGCGCTGGATGTCACCGTGCCCGGCTCGCACGACACCGCCAGCGCCATCGCCGCCGTGCCCGTCGATGTCCAAAAACATCCCGATTGGGCCTACATCTCCAGCGGCACGTGGTCGCTCATCGGCGCGGAACTCGATCAGCCCGTGGTCAACGACGCCAGCGCCAAGGCCAACTACACCAATGAACGCGGCGTAGCGGGCAAGATTCGCTTCCTCAAAAATGTCGCGGGTCTCTGGCTCGTGCAGGAATGCCGCCGCGACCTGGCGCGACAGGGACAGGACTTCGACTACGCCACGCTGGCGAAGCTCGCCGGCGAAGCGGAACCCTTCCGCACGCTGATCGATCCCGACCACGCGCCCTTCGCATCCCCCGGCGACATGCTGGCGAAGATGCGGCGATTTGCGCAGGACACCAGCCAGCCGCATCCGGAAACCCCGGGTCAGTTCGTGCGTGCCTGCCTGGAAAGCCTCGCCTTGACCTATCGCGTGGTGCTTGATCGGCTCGACGAGATGCTGCACCGCAAGACGCAGGTGCTGCACATCGTCGGCGGCGGCGGACGCAACACGCTGCTGAACCAGATGACCGCCGATGCCGTGGGCCGGCCCGTGATCGTCGGTCCCTTCGAGGCCACCGCCATCGGCAACGCGCTCACGCAAGCCATCGGCCGCGGTCAGGTCCGCGATCTGGCCCATCTGCGTTCCATCGTCAGCGCGTCGTTCGATCCCCAGACCTTCGCGCCGCGGAACGCCGCCGCGATGGACAAGCAGTTGCCCCGATTCCTCGCGTTGTGTGCGAAATGACGTTTCTTCTCTCAGCCCCCGGCTCCGCCGGGGGACGCCTGCGGCTACCGTCACATCATCAATGACACAACGCCCGTGTCGCCGGTTGACGCACGTGTCCCCCGGCGGAGCCGGGGGCTGACGGGGGGATGGAATTACGTCAATTTCCGCCGCGCCGTGGTGCCGTCTTTATTCGTGCTGACCTCATACCCGTCGTCGATGAGTTGCTTGCGCAACTGGTCCGCGGCCGCGAAATCCTTGCGCTTCCGCGCGTCGTCGATCGCTTTGCACCGCGTCGCCAGCCCATCATCATTCGCCGGTTTCGGGGCATCGAGCATCGCCAGCACATGGTCCACCTGGCGCAGCGCCGCCAGGTCCGCCGCGGGATCCTTGTGGTCTTCCTTCGCCCACGAGAACAAGGCTCCCAGCGCGCCGCTGACATTGAGATCATCCGCCAGCGCCTCGCCAAACGCCATGAGCAGGGGATGCCCCGCATCCAGCTTGCCCTTCGCGTCGCCGGCGATTTGCTCCAGATCGACGGCGAGTTGACGCAACCGTCGCACCGCGCTGGTCGCATCCTCCAGACCCTTGAACGTGAAGTCCATGTTCGACCGGTAGTGGCTTCGCATCAGTTCGTACCGGATCGCCGCCGGCTCCGCGCCTTTGGCCAGCAGATCGCGGATCGTGAAGAAGTTGCCCAGCCGCTTGGACATCTTCTGGCCCTCGACCAGCAGGAACCGGGTGTGCATCCAGTAGCGGGCGAAATGGGTGTGACCCGTCGCGCCGCAGGTCTGGGCGATCTCGCATTCGTGGTGGGGGAAGATGTTGTCCTCGCCGCCGGTATGGATGTCGATCACATCCCGGCCCAGCACGGTGGTCGCCATGGCGGAGCATTCGATGTGCCAGCCGGGGTAGCCCGCGCCCCAAGGCGAATCCCATTTCATGATGTGCGTGGCATCCGGCTTCCACAGCAGGAAGTCGGCGGGATGGCGTTTGACCTGTTGATGTTCATCGAGCACGCGGCCGCCGGCCCCGCCGCGGATTTTGTCCAGCGTGTTGCCGCTGAGCTTGCCGTACTCGGGGAACGATTCGACGCTGTAGTACACCGCGCCGTCAGAAGCGACGTAGGCGTGTCCCGCGTCAATCAGTTTGCGGATCATCGCCTGCATCTGAGACACGTGCTGCGTCGCGCGGGGCATGTGCTGGGGATATTCATCCGCGATTTTCAGGCGAAGAACCTTGGCGTCTTCGAGGAACGCCTTGGTGAAGTAGGCGGAAATCTGGTACGGATCGTCGGGATTATCGACCTCGGCCTTGCCGGATTTTTTGGCTTCCTTCATGCGGCGGGCGGCGAGTTGCATCTTGTCCTCGCCGCCGCCGTCGGCCGCCTGATCGTCGGTCATGTGGCCCACGTCGGTGATGTTCATCACCTGATCGACCTCGTACCCGGCCAGTTCCAGGAACCGGCGAAGCGTGTCGGCGAAGACGAAAGCCCGGAAATTGCCGATGTGGGCGAAGTCGTAGACCGTCGGTCCGCAGTTGTACATCAGCACCTTCGGAGCCTGCTCAGGGACAAACGGCTCCAGTTGGCGCGTCAGCGTGTTGTGGAAACGAATGTTCAGGGACGGTAAGGCCAAGGCGGGCCTCCTTGCCGGATGAGGGAGCCGGGTCTACACTGGTTGCCGCATTGAAACGCGAAAATCCCATGTTGTCCACTTCCCCAGCGTCCAGACGGTTGAACTGTGACGTCGAGGCGACCAGCGCCGACGACGAAAGGGGCTGTTCTCGACGTCGCGGGCGGGCCAACCTGAAGGTGGAAATCCGCCGGGACCAGCACGTGCGGCGTGGTGAAGGCGTCACGGCCGCGTGGCTCAAATCACAGATCCTGCACATCGCCAGGCTGGCGGGAGTGCGGAAGATGACCCTCGGCATCGCCCTCATCGGCGACGAGGCCATGGCGGACCTGCATGTCCGGTACAAGCAGGTTCCGGGCACGACGGATGTGCTGACGTTCGATCTGGCCGGCGATCCGGACCAGGGTGTCGTGGAAGGCGATCTGGCGATCTGTCTGGACGAAGCGTCGAGACAGGCGGCCGAGCGTGGACATGAACTCAAACTGGAAGTGCTGTTGTATGCCGTGCATGGTCTGCTGCATCTGCTGGGTCACGACGACGTGAAGCCGGCGGAAGCGGCGGCGATGCACGAGCAAGAGGATGATTTGCTCACGCAGGCGGGCCACGGGGCGGTTTACCGTCACCGTCGTCCGCGGCGCTGACCGCGGAGCATGGAGCGCCGATGCCACGGCGCTCCGGGCACTCCGCCGAGCCTCGGCGTGCTGGAGTTGCCCTGCCGCAAGGCTTAACCCGCGACCGGTTCCGAGGCCGCGAGATGGAACTGTGAACGAACCTGCTGTGTGGATCACCGTGGCGGCGTGCCTGATCGGCTGCTGCTTCAGCGCCGTCAACGTCGCCATTCGCGTCTTCAGCCGCGCCAAGCTGATGGAACTGCTCGAAGAACGCAAACGCGTGGCGATGCTCGATCGTTTCCTCGACAAGTCCGCGCGCTATTCCCTGCTCACCGGCGCCATGCGGACGTGGTGCAACCTCGTCGTCCTGCTGGCGGTGCTCAGCATCGTGCAGCACCAATCCAGGCAGTGGGATCAGATATGGACCTATCTGTCGGCGCTGGCGGTGGCGGGCGTGCTCGTTGCCGTGTTCGGCGTGGCGGTTCCCCACAGTTGGGCCAGGTACAAGCCGGAGGCCATCCTCGCCTGGTCGATGCCCATCCTGAACATCCTCGACCACCTCATGGCGCCCATGCTCGCCCCGCTGCATCTGCTGGACCCCATTGTCCGCCGCATCTCCGGGGGCAGCCTGGAATCCGAAAACGACGACAACGCCACCGATGAAGTGATGTCCGTCGTCGAGGAGCACGAGAGCGAAGGAACCGTGGATGAAGAGCAGCGGGACATGATCGAAGCCGTGTTCGATCTGTCCAAGACCACGGCCGGGGAGATCATGACCCCACGCACCGACATCCAGGGCATCGAATGCACCGCCGACGTGGAGGAAATCAAACGCGTCATCCTCGACGCGGGGCACAGCCGCATCCCCGTCTACGGCGACAGCCTCGACAATATCCTCGGCATCCTCTACGCCAAAGACCTCATCACGTTCCTCAACAGCAAGGATCTGTCGGGCTTCGATCTCAAATCCGTGCTGCGCGAGGCGCTGATGATCCCCGCGACCAAGCCGGTGCGCGACCTGCTCCAGGAGTTCAAGGCCGGCAAGGTCCATATCGCCATCGTGCTCGACGAGTACGGCGGCACGGCGGGCCTGATCACCATCGAGGACATCCTCGAGGAACTCGTCGGCGACATCCAGGACGAATACGAACCCGGCGGCGAGGAGCCGACGTTCCATCGCGTGGACCCGCGCACCGTCGACGTCGACGCCCGCATGTACATCGACGACCTCAACGACGAAATGGATTTCGAACTGCCCGAGGACGAAGACTACGAAACCGTCGGCGGCTTCGTCTTCGCCCGCCTCGGCCACGTGCCGGAAGTCGGCGAATCGTTCACCTATGACAACGTCAGGCTCACCGTGACCGGGGCCGAGCGGACGAAGGTGCTCAGCGTGCGAGTGCGGATGCTCGACGAAGCGGAGGCGGATGCGAACGATGCGGATCGCCGCCACCACTGACGCACAGGTGCATGCCGAACGTCAGGTCCGTACAATCCGCCCCATGAAACGCGTCCTTTCAGGCATTCAACCGTCGGGCCAGTTGCACCTGGGCAATTACGCCGGGGCCATTCGCCAGTTCGTGGACATGCAGAAAGACCACGAGATGTTCATTTTCGTGGCTTCCTACCACGCCCTGACCACCATGCGCGATGCGAACGAACTGCGGACCAACATCCGACAGGTCGTCACCGACTACATCGCCTTCGGCCTCGATCCCGCCCGGACCCATATCTACCTCCAGCAGGATGTGCCTCAGGTCACCGAACTCTGCTGGCTGCTCAGTTGCGTCTGTCCCAAGCACCTGATGGACAAGGCCACCAGCTACAAGGACAAGGTCGCCCGAGGCCTGACGGCGAACGTCGGCCTGTACACCTATCCCATCCTCCAGGCGGCCGACATCCTCAGCGTCGATCCGGACTATGTGCCCGTCGGCGAAGACCAGCGCCAGCACGTGGAAATCACCCGCGATCTGGCGGAGGCGTTCAACCGCGCGTATGGAGATGTGTTCAAGATTCCCGACATCCTCGTGCGTCAGGGCGCGGGCGTGGTGCCGGGCATTGATGGACAGAAGATGTCCAAGAGCTACGACAACGCCATTGATCCGTTCATGGAGGAAAAGCCGCTGCGCAAGCGGATCATGAAAGTGGTGACGGACTCGACGCCGGTGGAAGCGGTGAAGAACCCGGACACGTGCGTGGTGTATCAGATTTTCAGCGCGCTGGCCGGCCCGGAGGATGCGCGGACGAAGGAGCTTCGCCGGCGGTACGAGGCGGGAGGCATGGGCTACGGCGACGCGAAACAGGCGTTG
>JADLAP010000404.1 GCA_020848195.1 Phycisphaeraceae bacterium | reverse complement strand
TTCTTTTGAAGCAAGCATTTTATCTATACGTGCGCGTTCAACATTCAAAATCTTTCCGCGAAGTGGAAGTATTGCTTGGGTACGGCGGTCTCGTCCTTGCTTAGCTGAACCTCCTGCAGAATCTCCCTCTACCAAAAACAATTCTGATTCTGAAGCGTCTTTGCTCTGACAATCTGCAAGCTTTCCAGGAAGAGTCATACCCTCGAGAGCGCCTTTTCGAAGCACAGAATCTTTTGCAGCTTTTGCAGCTTTGCGAGCCTTTAATGCAAGAATTGATTTGTTTATTATTGCTTTTGCGTCATCTGGATTTTCTTCCAAGAAATTCGAAAAAGCTTCGCCGAAAACTGTAGCCACAGCACCCTGAGCTTCCACACTTCCAAGTTTACCTTTTGTCTGTCCTTCAAATTGTATTTCACGAAGTTTGACAGAGATAACAGCTGTCAAACCTTCCAAAACATCTTCACCGGTAAAACCACCCTCGGACTCCTTCATCATTTCATTCTTCTTGCAGTAAGTGTTTAAGGTTCTCGTGAGAGCTGTTTTAAAACCAGTCACATGTGTACCTCCTTCAGGGTTGTAAATATTGTTCGCGAAAGGAAATATTCTGTCTACGATATCGTCCACGTACTGAAGAGATACTTCTACTCCTACACCGTCAATTTCTTTTTCTGCATAAAAAATATTATTCTGAACTGGCTTTTGGAATTTGTTGTAATATTTTACTAAAGACACAAGACCTCCTTCAAAATAAAAAGAAACGGAAGGAAGCTCTAAGCCAAGATCTCTAAAATAAAAAACATCAGTATCATCCATACCCTTTTCACTGCTCCATTCTCGTGCATCAATTATTAAAATCTTTAATTTCTTAACCAAATAAGCCTGCTGACGAATATGGTTTACTACTGTATTCCAATCGAATTTAATAGCTCCGAAAATCTTTTCATCGGGTTCAAAAGTGACGATAGTTCCATGAAGTTTCGAAGCACCAGTCTTTTTTACTGCGGACTTTTTCTTACCCTCTGAATATTCTTGAAAATATTTTCCTCCGTCTCTGTGTACATCTACCCTACAGTAAGTAGAAAGAGCATTCACGACAGATGCGCCCACTCCGTGCAAACCTCCGGAAACTTTATAACCATCTCCACCGAATTTTCCTCCAGCGTGGAGAGTGGTCATAACAGTCTCAAGAGCAGAAACTTTGGTCTTTTTGTGAATATCAACAGGAATGCCACGGCCATTATCTGCGACACGAACTCTATTGCCAGGCAGAAGAACTATCTCGATATCATTACAAAAACCGCCCATAGCTTCGTCGCGAGAGTTATCAAAAATTTCCCAAACTAAATGATGTAATCCATCTGGACCAGTAGTACCTATATACATTCCTGGACGCTTTCTTACAGGCTCTAATCCCTCCAAGACTGAAATGTCAGAGGCATCATAATGATGGCCTTTTTCGCCATCTTTTTCGTTATCCTTTTCTTTTGCCATATAGGGATATTATAGCAAATATTTACCCTGTTTACTAGTGACAAATTTGGTAATTTTTGTTCAAAAATACAAGAAAAAAGAAAGGCCGTCGCGCAAGCGCGACGGCCGAGATTGACCTGACAGATCATGGATTCACTTGAACCCAGTGGCATCGTCATCAGGGTTAGTGATACTGAGAGGAATGAAGCTGATGTCAATCTCTCCAT
>JADLAP010000291.1 GCA_020848195.1 Phycisphaeraceae bacterium | reverse complement strand
TGCAGAACAAGATGACAGGTGAATACCACGGGTTCCCTTTGGAGTTTCCGGAGCAGTTTCCGGAAGATCCAGACGGCCTGCTGAATCATGCACCCGATGAACAGATACCTGAGCATTAGTTGCGAGAGAGTCCAAGAGCATGCAGCCGATCCACTGGAGGCTCGAACGTGGGCATCGCTGCGCATCTATGCGGCAAAGCTTTGCGTTACGCGTTGGTGGAATGCTGAAACGCAAGAAGAACAGGACACGATCTACGTTCCCCTTTTTCCAATAGTCCGATGGCTTGTTTCAAACTGGTGGTCTTTGCTTAATGAAAGTTGCCCGGCGCAGGATCCGCCATCCTCGGCACCGTTTACCGTGTGGACGCCACGAGAACGATCGTGGATTAGCCGCCACAGTCTTCGTTCCGCATCAGCAGGCTTATTTCTGCCCCGATTGTCGCTATGGCATGATGGAAGACAGATATGCGCTCACTGGATGGCGGATGCTGAAGAGTATCCTCGGAGCATGCCCGGTCGATTTCTCTTTGGCTCGCAGGTCAGACTCGATCGGAATTCGGTGGAGGACGCTTTTCGTGATCTGATCACTTCCATTTTGCGATGGATTGATGATGTTGATGACGAGAGGGCGTTGCGGCTCCGGAAGGATTGGGAAGCGATTGTCGACGCAGGGGCCGACGAGAAAGCGTTCTGTTGTGCTGCGGGGTGTTTGGGGACAGACCCCTACGAGCTTTCGACATGGCCCAGCGGATTAGCTGGCTTGATCGAGGAAATGACGAGCGAAGAGGTTTCCAACACACTCGTCACGGACTTGCTGACGACTGCCGATCCAGAAACCGTCGTTCAAACATGGCCTTGGGTTAAGCAACTTCAGGCGAACCTGTCGTTGATGAGGCCGGCAAATCCACTTCGGGCCGGTATGGAATGGTCCATGTCTGGTGGTCAAGCCGGTTTCGCGATGGCTTATAGACTCCGCAAGGCTCTGAATTTGAATCCAATACTCTCATCAAGTGATCAAACTTGTCAAGATATCGCCCGGCAGATGGGTTTAGGCAATTTACAAGTCAACGACTACAACCACATCCCAGATCCGGCGATTCAAGCTGCCGTGGGATGGAGTGGTGGAAGCGTTCCACTTGTGGCACGCCCGGCAGCACCAAACATTCGTAGTCAGCGGTTCTTGGAAGCACGCGGACTGTTCCATGCAGCCTATCTGTGTGAGAATGGCCCACGCCTTGTAACGCGTGCGCACGATTGGGACCAGCAGGCCTCGCGCGGTTTTGCCGCGGAGCTGCTCGCGCCTCGTTACCTCGTGGCACAGCGAGTCAGGCTTGACGACTCGGATGAATGTGCAATTCGAGAACTTGCCGAGGAACTTGAGGTGAGCGAGCAACTCATCTATTGGCAGGCCAGAAATGCGTACTTGTCCGGAATTACGGTGCCATAATCCGTCAACGTAGACAGGTTGGCCGCAGTATGACTAACGCATAAAATCATCATGCCTTATTTCGAAGCGCCGCGACTTGTCGGCTCTTCGGCGAACACCCATGACCACCCTTACGGCCGCACTCACCTCGCGCCAACGCATGACCTGTATGCTCGAACGGCGCGATCACGATCGCATTCCGCGTTACGACGGATACTGGCCGCAGACCATCGCGCGCTGGCAGTCCGAAGGTCTGCTCGGCGACGCGCGGACTGTCCTGGACATGCTGCGCAGCGACGTCGTGGGCGTCTGCTGGATCTGGCCCGCGCCTTTCCCAGGCCGGCGGGAAATACTCGAGGAAAACGCGGAAACCGAGGTCATCCTCGACCGCATGGGCAACGTCTCCCGCGTCTGGAAACACAAACAGGGCACGCCGGAACACATCCGGTTCGACTGCGACTGCGCGGAAAAATGGTTCCGTCAGTACAAGCCCGCGCTGCTCAAAGCCGGCCTGAGCGTGAACCTCGACGACGTGGCGCAACGCGCTGAAAGCAACGCCGCCTATCCCTACTTCCGCACGATGAGCGGCGTCGAATCCTTCGAGGCCATGCGGCAACTCGTCGGCGATGAAGTGCTGCTGGCCGCCATGGCGCTGGAGCCGGAATGGGTACGCGACATGTCCCGGACCTACACGGACCTGATCCTCCGCGATTTCCAGGCCGTGCTGGACCGCGGCCTCGGCGCCGACGCCGTCTGGGTCTTCGGCGACCTCGGTTATTGCCGCGGCCCGTTTTTCTCGCCTTCCATGTACCGCCAGCTCATCTGGCCCGACCATGTCCGCATGCGCAAGTTCGCCCACGAACGCGGCCTGAAGTTCATCTACCACACCGACGGCGATGTCCGCACCCTGCTCGACCTCTTCGTCGAAGCCGGCTTCGACTGCCTTCAGCCGATGGAAGCCAAGGCCCACATGGACGTCCGCGAACTGGCTCCGAAATACGGCCAGAAACTGAGCTTTTTCGGCAACATCGACATGGTCGTCGCCGGCCGGGGCGATCGCGATGAGATCGAACACGAAATCCGCACCAAGCTCGCCGCCGGCATGAGCAACCGCGGCTACGCCTACCACTCCGACCATTCCGTCCACCCCGGCGTGAGCTGGGCCAGCTACCAGTGGATCATCGAACTGATCGACCGCTACGGCGGATACTAATCCCGGCAATCATGAGCAGCGTCCGGTGATT
Organism: Phycisphaeraceae bacterium; assembly: GCA_020848195.1. Classification (GTDB taxonomy): domain Bacteria; phylum Planctomycetota; class Phycisphaerae; order Phycisphaerales; family Phycisphaeraceae; genus JADLAP01. The sequence continues at coordinate 1,342 of JADLAP010000291.1, read as the reverse complement.
TCCGGACAACAACCTTCATATCTTCACATCGCGTCGCCCGTTGTCCGCCGCCTGTTGGAGTTGCAGCGTCACGCGCGAGGCACGCAGCACCTTCGCGGTCGTCAGTGGCGAGTCGCCGCTTTGGCCGGCCAGTTCACGCAGATACGCATCCAGCACGTCGCCCGTCGGCGGTTCGCTGGCGATCAGTTGCGGCTCTTTCGCGCCTTCTTCCGCGAAGTAAACCTGATTGCCCGGCCCGGAGGTTTCCACCACGCCCCGCTCGCAGAAGAACGTCATCCGCCAGTAGTGCGGCAGGGCATAGCCCAGGCTCGCCGGCGTGGCGTAGGAGACGTCCAGCATCACGCCGGTTCCGTCGGCCAGCGTGAGCATCGCCTGCGCGGCGTCGTGGAAATGCTTCTGCTGCGTGGCGAAAGCGTTCCACGTCCTTGCCGCCACCACGGTGGATACTTCCCGGCCGGTGACCCAGGGCAGCCAGTGAATCGCATGGACGGCAATGTCGTTGAACGTGCCGCCATGCCTGCCCGGCTCGAAGTACCACATCGGTCGCGTGCCGTACATCAGCGGATGCTGCGCGCCGATGGCGATCTGGTGAATCCGTCCCGTCCGGCCGCTGAGGAGCAGACGGCGAGCAGTTGCCAGATTCGGTGAGAAAATCATGTCGAACTGGCAACCGACTTTCAGGTTCTTCGCGCCCGCCAGCTTCTCGATCTCATCCAGTTCCGTCAGCGAGGTGCACAGCGGTTTGTCGGCAATGACGTGTTTGCCGCGATTGAGCGCGTCGATCAGGATGCTGCCGCGTTTGCCGTAGTAATCGCCGACCGCCACGACGTCGCAGGGCGTTTCGTCGAGCATGCGCGCGATGCTGTCGTGCGTGACCTTGATCCGTTGCGGTACGGCCGCGCGGGCCGCGGCGTCTTCCTCACAGGCCCCTACGATCTCCACGTCCGGATGTTTCGCAGCCAGGTCATACAAGCCGAAAATATGGCCGTGGCGAAAGCCGGCAAACGACATGCGAATCGTCATCTCTTGTGCTCCAGGATTCTCTTGGTTGGGTCAAGCATGGTATCGACATCTCACGCTCGTCGCCGTTCATGGCGCGTTCGAGTCGAGCACGCAGCCTGCGGCGATTGATTAATGTATGACTGAAATTGATCTTTTTGCACTGAGTATTGCATTTTTCCCACATGTTCTTGCCTGTTGAAATGTCCATTACTAGCATTCCCCACTTTTCAAGGGAATAGCTCGCCATGACCACGCTCGCTGTCGAAACGTCGCCTGAAACCTCGGCTGAAACCTCGCCGGCATCGGCTGCCCGGATCAAGTGGTACCGATGCCACGTGGA
>JADLAP010000290.1 GCA_020848195.1 Phycisphaeraceae bacterium | reverse complement strand
TACACCCGCACCGGCCGTCTGGAGTTCTACCGCGACGAGGACGAGTTCATCGACAGCGGCGAGAACATCGTCGTGCACCGCGAGCCGATTGACTCGACCTTCTACGAACCCAACGTCATCGTCGCCAAAGCCCATCCGCTGCTTCGGCCCAAGACGCCGGAGGACTACGGCGTGGATCCCGCTGACCAGTCCGGCGACCGCCGTCAGCACCGTCACGTGATCCGCGGCGTCGAGGAACTGCTCCGCACCGAGCATCCGCTGATGAAAGATGGATACCGCTTCCTCTTCCACACACCCAAGTACCGCCACGGTTCCCACACCACGCCCATCGACGTGGACATCATCGCGGTGTGGTTCGGTCCATTCGGCGACATGCGCCGCATCGACAAACGCAAGCCCGGCGTGTCCGAGATGTATGTGGACATCCATCCGCTGGACGCCAAGGCGGTGGGCGTGGAGGACGGCGACTATGTGTGGATCGACGCCGACCCGAAGGATCGGCCTTTCCACGGCTGGCAGAAGAATCCCCAGTGGTACAAGGTGGCCCGGCTGCTGGCGCGGGCCCGCTACTACCCCGGCACGCCGCGAGGCGTCACCCGCATGTGGCACAACGCCTACGGCGCGACCTACTCCTCCGTCCTCGCCGCCGCCGCCAGTCCCACCGGTCTGGCCAAAAGCCCCGGAACCGGATACCAGGCCCTGTTCCGCTCCGGTTCGCACCAGAGCTGCACCCGCGGCTACCTCAAGCCCACCATGATGACCGATTCGCTCAACGTCAAGGAAATGCTGTCCCAGGTCATGACCCAGGGCTTCGTGCCCGACGTGCACTGTCCCACCGGCGCGCCCCGCGAGGCCATGGTGAAGATCACCCGCGCCGAAGCCGGCGGGATATACGGCCAGGGACTTTGGAGGGCGGCCCGAATGGGACTGCGTCCAACCTATGAAAGTCCAGCTTTGCTTCAGTTCATCAAGGGCGATTTCGCTTCACATGCCTGATTTTCGTTCCGCCAACCCCAGCCGAAAGGCGATGTCATGCCGAAACGTTTCAACTGGCAACTCGACCGCGAGATGGACTATCCCTATGCCGCTCCACCGCCGAAGCGGCAGGTCGCCTACATCTTCGACACCAACAAGTGCATCGCCTGCCAGACCTGCACCGTGGCGTGCAAAACCGCATGGACCAGCGGCAAGGGCGAGGAGACCATCTTCTGGAATAACGTGGAAACCAAGCCCTACGGCGGTTATCCCGTGGGATGGGACCTCAACCTCCTCAAACAGGAACAACCCGCCAGATGGAATGGGCAACAACTCACCTCGCTGACGATCTTCGAGTCCGACAAGCCCGGCCAGCCTCCGCGCGGACATCGGCCTCTGCCCGAGGATTACGCCCATCCCAACCTCGGTGAAGACGACATCACCGGTCTGGCGGAACTGGGCGCTCATTTCGAGGGAACCCATCCCATGTGGATGTTCTACCTCGCCCGCATCTGCAACCACTGCGCCCATCCCGCCTGCCTGGCTGCCTGTCCCCGCAAGGCGGTGTACAAGCGAGAGCAGGACGGCATCGTCCTGGTGGATCAGGAGCGATGCCGCGGCTATCAGGAATGCATCAAGGCCTGCCCGTACAAGAAGGTTTTCTACAACATCATCAGCCGCGCCAGCCAGAAGTGTATCGGCTGTTATCCCCGCGTCGAGGAAGGCAACGTCGCTTTCTGCGTCGAATCCTGCATCGGCAAAATCCGCATGCACGGCTTCATCACCCCCGAAGGGCCGCCCCGCGAGGACAATCCCGTCGATTACATCGTCCGTGTCAAGAAACTGGCCCTGCCTCTGTATCCCCAGTTCGGCACCAGTCCCAACGTGTACTACGTGCCGCCGATCCATGTGCCCGACCCGTTCCTGGAGCAGATTTTCGGGCCGGGAGTCGAAGCCTCCAAGAACCTTTACCGCAATCTCGCAGCGGACCAGAAACTGCTGGGCGCCTTGCTTCTGTTCGGCGCCAGTCCGCGGATGCTCACGCGTTATGAAGTCAAGGGCGACCAGGCGATCGGATATGACGTGGACGACAAGGAAGCGGTTCGCGTGCCCTTCACGGAACCGGTCTATCAGCGCCCTCACCGCGACCAGCGCCACGAAGTTTATCGCCACAACACCGCGTGAAAGAAAGTCCTTCGGCCAAGGATTCAACCATGAATCGCAACGGGAATTCGATCCTGTCCCTGCTTCTGATCGTGTTCATTCTGGTCTGCGTAGCGGCGTCGCTGACGGCGGTGCTGATCGCGGTGCAACGCCCGGTGGTGGTGATCGTGCAATCGCCGCCCGCTCCCGCGACGGTCGCGTCGCAGGCGGCGACTGTCGCGCCGACCGCATTGCCCGCCGCAGCCCCGGACAACACCGTCATCGCCGGGCGATTGGCCAATCTGCCCGCAGTGGGCGAAGTGGACGACCCGGCATGGGCCTCGGTCAACGTCCTCTCCCTGGACCTGTTGCCCCAGCAGACCGCTCCTCCGATGCTGGATTCGCCGACCGTGCCTCGCCTGCGGATTCAGGCGGCCCACGATGGCCGACGGATCGCATGGCGTCTGGCGTGGTCCGCCAGCCAGCCCGCCACGCAGGTCGAAACCAGCACCTTCACCGATGCGGTGGCCATCCAGTTCCCATTGGTGGATGGCGCGCCGTTCACCATGGGCGCCAAGGGCAAGCCGGTCGCCGTGCTGCATTGGAAGGCGTTGTGGCAGACCGATCTCGACCAGGGATTCCAGGATGTTCACAAGCTGTATCCCAACGCCCACGGCGACCTGTACTGGTTCGCCCAGGGTGGCTGGCCTTATCCCATCCGCGAGGCCTTCAAGGATCCGATGTCGCGGAATTGGCTGGTCGGCGTGGCGGCGGGCAATCCCATGTCGATGCTGGATCGTGTTCAGCCGGTGGAAGAACTGGTCGCCGAAGGTTTCGGCAGTTCCACCACCGTGCCGCGGTCACCCAGTGCGGCCCGAGGACGATGGCGCGACGGAGAGTGGGTCGTGGTGATCGATCGTCCCCTTGAGGCGGATGACTCGCTGGCGGTCTGCCTCACGCCGGGCAAGCGGAGCCAGATCGCGTTTGCGGTGTGGGATGGCCATGCGGGCAACGTCGCCAGCCGCAAGCATTACATCGGATGGGTTCCTTTCAAGGTCGAACCATGACAACCGCCCTGAGTGAAAGTGAGATTCGGGTTCTGGCACATGCGGACGCTCTGGCGGCGCTGGCGGACATGCTGCGCGGCCCGGGATGCGGCGACTTGACGCCGGTTCAGGCTGTCGAACTGCTCCGTGCCGCCGGCTGGGACGATCGCCAACCCATGGCCCGCCAATGGAGCGATCTGGCGGCCGCGGTCAGTGCCGCTGATCGGCAAGCCTGGTCCATGGAGCATCATCGCCTTTTCGAAGGCGCCACCGTCTGTCCATTGAATCAGACAGCCTATGTGCGCCGCGACAAGGGCGTGATCCTCGCCGATCTTTGCGGGTTCTATCAGGCCTTCGGTCTCCAACCGCGATCCGATTGCGGGGAAAAGCCGGACCACCTCGTCACGGAGATGGAGTTCCTTTCCCTGCTGTTGGTCATGCTGGCTCAGGCGATGGGAGCGGACAACCGGGAGCAGTATCAGGTCGTGGAGGATGCCGCCAGGCGCTTTGCCGCCGATCATATGGCGGAGTGGCTCGCGGCCGTCGCCGACCATTTGCGTTGCACCAGCGGTCTGACGTTGTATGCGGCACTGGCCGACGTTCTGGAATCCACCTGGTCGGCACTGGCGCAATGCCATGGTTGGCCGGGATTGGCGGTGGACGCCGCGATCCAGCCGGATGTGGATACGCCCATGGACGAATGCGGTTCGATCGCGGATCCCGCCGCCCCTCTCACGGTGGCCGGTCGCCCCCTGATGCCCGGTTCCCCCCTTCAACAAGGACATTGACATGCTCGCCTTCGGATTCATCGGCGGTTACGAAATGATTCTGCTTCTGGTGATCGCCGTGCTGTTGTTCAGTCCTCGGATTCCCGCTGCCGTGCGCTCGCTGGCGCAGGGTCTGGTCGAGTTCAAGCGGGCCCTGCTGCCCGCAGCCGACGACAATGGCGTCACACCCGCCGATTCGGATCGGAATCCTCATGCATGATTCGCAGGGACGAATCGTCAGGTATCTGCGATTGTCGCTCACGTCCGCGTGCTCGATGCGATGTGTCTATTGTCGGCCCGCGGTCGATGCTTCCCACCGCGGGGACAATGTTCTCAAACCTCAGGCGATCGAGCATCTGGTCCGTCACATGGTCAAACGCCACGGCCTGGTCAAGGTTCGCCTCACGGGCGGGGAACCGACCGCCCGGCCCGATCTGATGGAGATCATCCAGCGTCTGGCCGGTATCACCGGCCTGGACGATCTGGCCATGACCACCAACGGCCTGACGCTGGGGCGTCACGCCGAGGCCTATCGCCGGGCGGGGCTGCGACGGGTCAATGTTTCGCTGGACTCGCTGAATGCGACCACGTTCAAGCGGATGACCGGAGTGGCGGGATTGGATCGCGTTCTGGCGGGGATCGACGCCGCGTGCGAGGCCGGGCTTGATCCGATCCGTCTCAACACGGTGGTGGTGACGGAAGGCAATGCCGACGAGTTGCCGGCGCTGGTGCGATTCGCCGCCTCGCGCGGGCTGGAGATCCGTTTCATCGAACTGATGCCGATGGGACCGCTGGCCGGGCAGTGGGCCGAGCGCTATGTGTCGCAGGAACAGATGCGCCAGCGCCTGGCGCCGATGGTGGAACATTGGCAGGCGATCGAGCAGGGGCACGACTCGGCGCAGCGCTATCGGGTGCGACTGGATGACGGTCGGTCCGTTGTGGTGGGTTTCATCACACCGATGAGCTGCAACTTCTGCGCCCAGTGCAATCGCCTGCGAATCACGGCGGTGGGGGATCTGTACCCCTGTCTGATGGACCAGCCTCGCGGCAGCATCGTCGATGCCGTGCATCCCGATTTCGATCCCGATCGCTTCGATGCGGCCCTGGATGATGCCCTGAGCCTGAAGCTGGCTGAACATCCCATGGCGGGTTATACCCAGATGACCATTCTCGGAGGCTGAACCAACATGAAAACCGAATCCCATGGCGGTGGAAAGATGCCGGGCACGTTCAGGCGTTTCGCCGAGCGTTTTCCCGATCTTGTCGATGCCCACGAACGGATTGCCCAGGCTGTCGATGCCGAAGGACAGTTCGACGCCCGGATCGCGGAGCTGATCAAGATCGGCATCTGTCTCGGCGCGGGCCTGGAATCGGCGCTGCGGTCGCACGTTCGCAAGGCGACGCAGGCGGGAGCCGGCGTGCGGGAGATCGAACAGGCGATCATTCAGGGCATGAACACCGTCGGCTTCCCTCGCACCGTCGCGGCCTGGAGCTGGGCCCACGAACAGTTCGAGCGCGACCGACGCGAACAGGAAGAGGTGCGATGACGTTCCGCGTCCTGCTCTTTGGCCCCTTTGCCGACGCCCTGCGGGCCGCGTCGGTTGAGGTCGCGCTGCCCCAAGGTGTCAAGGCGACGGCGGGCACGGTTCTGGCTTCACTTGCTGAGCAACAGCCGAAGCTGCGTCCGATGCTGGGATCGGCGATGCTGGCGATCAACTGCGAACGGGTCAAGCCCGAAACCCCGGTAGGCCCGGCCGATGAACTGGCGGTCATCGGACTGGTAGGTGGCGGATGAAGATCACCGTCCGGATTCACGATGGTCCTCTTGCCGCCGCCGAGAGATGGTCGGTCGAGGGCGCTGGCGCGGTGGTGTGCTTTGACGGCATCGTGCGTCCGACCGAAGCCGGCCAGCCCATCGCCGGTCTGAGCTACGAAACCTATGATCCGATGGCGGAACGCGAACTGGCGCGTCTGGCTCTGGAGGCGATCGAGCGGTTCGGTCTGCTGGCGGTGAAGGTCGAACACAGCCGGGGTCAAGTAGATCACGGAGCCTGTTCCTTTCGTCTTCGGATCGCCTCCAGCCACCGCAAGGAAGCTCTGGCCGCGGCGGACTGGTTCATCGACCGCATGAAACAGCAAGTGCCGATCTGGAAGAAGCCCGTGCCGGTCGAGCAGACCGAGGAGATGGCGCGATGACGCCTGCTGAGGCGATTGAGGCTCTGGTTCAACACATCGAACCCATCGGCGTCGAACGTCTGCCGCTGGCTGAGGCTGCCGGGCGTGTGCTGTGTGAGCCGATACGCGCCGATCGCCCCAGTCCAGCCTGCGACGTCAGCGCCATGGACGGCTACGCCGTTCGCCTTGCCGATCTGAACGTTTCGGTGTTGCCGGTGATCGGCGAGGCGACCATCGGAAAGGCGCCGCCTGCCATGCCCCGATGTGCTGCGCTTCGCATCTTCACGGGCGGCCCCTCGCCCGAAGGCTGCGATGCCGTGATCCCGCGCGAAGAAGTCCAGGAGCAGCCCGACGCGATCGGTCTGCCTCCCGAGTTGACGGTCAAGCCCGGCCAGCACATCCGACGACGCGGAGAGAACGGCCAGGCCGGTGATCTGATCGTGGCTGTGGGAACCGCCATCAACCCCGCCGTCGCCGCCGTCCTCTCGGCCTGCGGGGTCCATCGTCCGGCAGTCCACCAGCGCCTTCGGCTGGCCGCCATCGTCACGGGCAATGAAGTGCTCGATGCGACCGATCCCGTCGAACCCTGGCACTTGCGGGACAGCAACGGGCCGGCTCTGGCCACGCTGCTGGCTGGGCAGCCGTGGGTGGACTGGCAAGGCATCCGTCGCGTCCCTGATGATCCCAGGTTGCTGCGGGAAGCGATCGCGCAAGCTCTGCACAGCCACCATGCCTTGCTGTTGACAGGCGGCGTGTCGATGGGCGACTACGATTACGTTCCAGACCTGCTGGCTGAAGCCGGCTGCCGGATCATCTTCCACAAGCTGCCGATCCGCCCGGGCAAACCGGTGCTGGGGGCGATTGGTTCCGAGGGCCAACCGGTGCTGGCCTTGCCGGGCAATCCGGTGTCGGTGATGACCACGGGTCGGCGCATCGCGCTGCCGGTTTTGCGACGCCGGGCAGGCTTCTCGACACCTGATCCTGTCCCGGACACGGTTCACCTGACTAACCCCGACGCGAAGCGGATCGCCTTGCACTGGTCACGACCGGTTCGACTGACGGGAGCCGGGCAGGCGGAACTTGTGGCCAGTCGCGGTTCGGGCGACATCATCAGCGCGGCGCGGAGCGACGGGTTTGTCGAGATGCCGGCGTCGGCATCCGGGCCGGGGCCATGGCCGTTCTACCGATGGAGCGTCGGCGATGCCTGAACGACTGACTCACGTGGATGATGCCGGCCAGGCTCGCATGGTGGATGTGGGCGACAAGCCCTTGACCATGCGCCGAGCGGTGGCCGAGGGACGAGTGCGGATCAATCGGGAGCTGGAGGAGGCGATCCGCTCGAACCAGGTCGCCAAGGGAAACCTGTTGGAGGTCGCCCGGCTGGCGGGGATTCAAGCCGCCAAACGGACGGATGAACTGATCCCGCTCTGCCACGGCCTGCCGCTGGACGCGGTTGACGTGCGGGCCGGGCTGGGTGAAGGCTGTGTGCATGTGCGGGCCGAGGCCCGCGCCACCTGGAAGACCGGGGTGGAGATGGAAGCCCTGACTGCCGTGGCAGTGGCGGCCCTGACGGTGATCGACATGGGCAAGGCCCTCGACAAGACCATGGTCATTGAAGCCGTCCGCCTGGTGGAAAAGACTGGAGGCCGGGGCGGCGACTATCACGCGGACGGAGATTCGATCCCATGACACCCATTCGAGCAGCCATCCTGACGGTCAGCGACCGCTGCTCACGCGGGCAGGCCCTCGACACCTCCGGCCCGGCACTGGCGACCATGTTGCGGGACCGGCTCAACGTAGAGATCGCGTTGACCGCCTGCCTGCCTGACGAGCGAACCGAGCTTAGCCGACAGTTGCGGGAATGGGCCACCGCGACGCCGACTCCGGACCTGATCCTGACCACCGGAGGCACCGGTCTGGCACCCCGAGATGTCACTCCCGAAGCCACGTTGGACGTGATCGAACGCCGGCATCATGGCCTGATGGAACTGATCCGTCGGCGCTGCTATGAGAAGACGCCCCGGACCTATCTCTCCCGCGGTGAAGCGGGCACGATCGGTCGCACGCTCATCATCAACCTGCCAGGTTCCCAGCGCGGCGCGACCGAATCGCTGGAAGCACTGCTGGATATCCTGCCGCATGCCATTGAAACACTCCGCGGCGAAGTGCAGGACGACGGACGCCCGGAGGCCCGGTCGATCACCGGCCGCGTGGTGCATCACGGGGACCGATCATGACGAAGCTGCCGACGGCGATGGGTCAGATATGGCCGACGGTCGTCTTCCGACGCGCCCAGCCGTTGCGGTTTGACCTGCATGAACTGTCCGGATCGTTGGGCGATCTGGGCACTTTCCTGCCCCTGTCGGTGGCTTTGGCGCTGACGTGCGGGATGGACTTGGGCCTGATCTTCATCTTCGCCGGGCTGATGAACATCGCCACCGGCATCGCCTTCCGCCAACCCATTCCCGTGCAGCCGATGAAAGCCATCGCCGCGGTCGCCATTGCCGAGGGTTTGACCGCCGGCTCCGTCGCCGCGGCGGGGATGATAACGGGCACGGTGGTGTTTGCCCTGGCGCTCCGCGGCGGAGCGGACTGGGTCGCCAACGCCATCCCCAAGGCGGTCGTGCGCGGTCTACAGGCGGGGATCGGCGTCAAACTGATGTGGACGGGAATGGGCTGGCTTGCCGCCCTTCCGACGGTGGGATTCGATAGCTGGGCGGTGGCCGCGATCGTGGGCGCGCTGAGCGCGTGCTGCATCGGACGACGCCAGCCGGTTCTTTTGTACGCGTTCTTGGCTGGATTCGTCCTGCTGGCCTTGGGTCATGATGACGTCTATCGGAATCTCACATTCGATCCGCCGGCTCTGAGACTGGTTGCGCCCGGCGCGACCGACTGGTGGATCGGCCTGACGCGCGGAGCCATTCCGCAACTTCCGCTGACCATCCTCAATTCAGTCATCGCGGTCTGCGCGCTCAGCGGCGACTACTTCCCCGGCCGGGGGATCGTGCCGCGGCGCATGGCGGCCAGCGTCGGGCTGATGAATCTGCTGTGCGTGCCGCTGGGAGCGATGCCCATGTGTCACGGCGCCGGCGGCTTGGCGGCCCAACACCATTACGGCGCTCGCACGGGGGGCAGCGTCGTGATGCTCGGCACGATCAAGATCGCGGCCGGCGCATTGCTTGGCGGCGTCCTGCTCAACACCCTCGATCACTACCCCAAGTCGATCCTGGCAGTCATGGTGATTGTCTCCGGCCTAGTCCTGGCCGGCGCCGCCAGGGATTGTCTTCGTGGTCGCTCTCTCATCATCGTGGCTGCAATGGCCGTGACCAGCATCGCCGCCAACACGCTGACGGCACTGCTGGTCGGCTGTCTGCTGGCAGCGGCATCCGCCTGGCTGAGCCGGCGATGGGGGGTGACGAAATGACGCGGACGCCGGTCTACATCCTCGCCGGCGGCCGCAGCAGCCGCTTCGGTTCGGACAAAGCGCGGGCTTCGATTCGCGGCGGGACGCTTTTGAAGCACGTGGCGGACATGCTCAGCCCCGTGGCTTGCGATCTGACTGTGATCGCCGACCATGCGGACAAGTACCGCGATCTGGGCTTTCGGACCATCGCGGACATCAGGCCCGGCCTGGGACCGCTGGCGGGCCTCCATGCCGCCCTTGCCGACCTGCCCCAGGATCATCGCTGGCTGCTGCTGGGATCCTGCGACATGTTTGTCGTCCGCCGGCACTGGCTGGAACACCTGCTGGCCAACGCCGATGATCAACGCGACGCGGCGGCGTTCCGGGCCCAGCGTTGGCAGCCGATGCCCGCCATGTACGCCCGCACGACCGCCGCAGCGGTCGAAGCCGCCCTGGACAGTGGCGATCGAAGCATGCAACATCTGCTCGACCTGCTCGACGTGGCGGAGATACCCACGCCGGCGGATTGGCCCGCCGACTGGCAAGTGAACACAGTCCACGATTTGGCGCGACAACTGGCGGATACGAAGTGATCGCGGACGCCCCCGATTTCCGCCAGATGATCCATTCAGTTGTCGCATTCAGCAAGAGATGTTACTTGGCCGGTGGAGTCAAGCCGGCGTCGGGATCGTCATTGGACGCCACATCCCCGTGGCGCGCGTCGGCTTGGGCAATCCGCGTCGCCAACGGCAGCGCATAGCGGAGATTGTCGGGCAGGACGCAACCCGGCCGACCCGGCACACAGGGGCGCCGCGTTCGGCGACAGTGATCGGCGTCTTCAGCCACATGCGGGCAAGACCATGATGACATGTCTTGATTTCTCCTCGCGGAGTTCGATCCGCGTCGTCAGTGTCCGCTGACAGGCGTGTGGTCGGCGCCAGGTTCGTTGCCGTTCCCGCTGTGTCCAATGGTCAAGGCAATCGGCGTGGAGGGCGACGGCAGTTGCGGCCCTGATTCCGATCGGGAGGCCGCTTCGTTCAGATCCGCCAGCAGAAGATCGAGGTTCACGCCCTTCATGCGGCAGACCTGCGCCAACGTCACCTGACGGGCGACGGTGCGGCGAAGGATCGGGTTGCGGATCTGCTCGAAACCGTGACGGACGAACACCGCTTCAGTCTGGGGATGCCAGTGGATCACAGCCGCGACGCGGTGTTCGGGCATGACTCGTCGCGGCGCAGGTTCCCATGCCGCGACGCCTTTCGATCGATATTTGCCGATCCCCAACATCATGGCTGCAAGGTGGATCGCCCACAGCGCCAGGGCGATCCACTCCAACATGCCGCTGACGCCCACCACGCGGAAGAACAGCGGATGCCAGTCCGTGCCGATCTGCAGGCCGACACGAAGCAGACAGCCCAGATTCAGGAGTGCGAAAACCACGGCGAGCAACGGCAACTGCTTCGCGTCGATGCCTCGCAGGGTGGCGACGACCTTGGCGCCCATGCCGACGATCATCATGGAGATGAAACCGACGGTGATGGCGTGTCGGATCGCGCCGTAGTAGGCGTGGCTGAAGGCAATGCCGCTGATGGCCTGATAGATGGGGAGCAACAGGAGCATGAGGAAAGAGAGCATCATCCATGCGAAGGCGACGCGGATGAACTTGCCGCTGCGGTCGTCGCGGCCGGGGTGGGGCAGAGGTCGCCACAATCGCCAGGGCAGGAGCACGACGGTGGCACCGATGGCCAGCATCAGCCACGGAATCAACAGCATTGCGGCCAAGGCGCGGAGGCCGGTGAAGCTGTAGGCGAGGAACAGGCCGACTTCCAGTGCGACCGCCGGAGCCATGAGACCGAAGGCGATCCAGGCCCGTCGATCAGAGACTTCGCGGACACCCAGCAGGGTGGGGAACATGCGGATGGCGACGGCGAAGATCATCAGCGTCGCCATGCCGTGAATCTGGATGTCCCGCAAGGGTGCCTGGAAGACGGCGATCTGGCGGAGCAAGCTCTCTCGGTCGGGGGCAGTGAGCAACTGGTGCGAATGCCAGCCGCTGTAGAGCGATTGCAGCAGCAGGCAGATCAGGGCGGCAAGAGCGAAGGCGACGTAGGGTCTGAACGGTTGGCGGCTGCGAGCCAGGGCGGTGAGCATGATGACCAGGAACAGGCTGACTGCTGCGATTTCCATCGCGACGCCGACGGCATGCAGGGGGATAGCCCAGTTGAACGAATAGGCGACCATGGCTACGCCGCGCGCGACGATGCACAACAACATGCCGACCCAGGAGACCAGAGCCAGCATGGGCCAGGGCAGATCGACATGCCACATGCGGGGAAACGCCTGGTAGGCGAAGCCCATGATGAAGAGCGCGACCCAGCCCATGATCTGGGCGTGGCCGTGGGCGTTGACTTCGTGGACGGTGACGCCGGTGAACGAGCCGCCGATGCCGATTTTCCACAGCAACAGGGCACCCCACGCGGCGCCGGCGGTGAGGATGATGACCAGGGCGGCCAGGAAGAAAGACCGGTAGATGGCGTCGGCGAAGCGCGGTCGGGCGTCGGCTTCCAGTTGCCTGCGGGCCTGATCGCGGGTCAGGGGATCGGTGAGGACTTGCCTGACCTCGGTGAGCAACTGCTGGAGGTTCACCCCGTGGGCGCCGGCGAAGAAGGCCAGGGTTTCGGCGGGGCCTTGATCACCGCCGCAACCGCGCAGTCCGTAGCCGTTGAAGATCGCTCGAGTTTCCGGGCAGGCCGCGAACAACCGCGGCAGCGGCGTGTCGGGCTGAACGTCCAGGGCGGGCTTCATGGCCTGTCGCTCTCCTCATCGGGCCGGCGACGGCAGGCGCGCCGAGGCCGGGACTGTTCGACCAGCTCGGTCAGTCGCTCCAGTTCCACAAGCTGTTGCCGGGTCATCCGGTTCTGCAATCGGCCGAAAAGCTCGCGTTCCTCCCAGCGGATGTGCTGCTCCAGCTTCGCGCCTAGCTGTTTGAGAATCTCCGCCGGCGGATCGGTCTGACGTCGCGGTTGGCGCACCCGGGCCGCCAGATCGCGTAATTGCCCGTGTTCCTCGATGAGACGATGACGATCGGCGTCGTCGAGCAGTTTCGCCAGCAGTCGCTCCTCGTCGGCGAAATGCGCGGCTATCTCCGTGTCCCAGGCATCGACGAAAGCTGCGACGGCTTGCCGCCTGGCCACGTCGTCAACGTCCGAGGCCTCCCGCAAACGTCGCGCCTGCACCAGCCCGACGTAGTGGTCCCGGCTGAACGGAGCCAGGGCGGAATGGCGGGTCAGAGGTTGATGCTCAAATCGACTCATGGACATCCTGCCCGGTCGTGAGGTTCGGTTGGGACGGATCGCACAAAGCCCGGCACAGCGGCCGGGACGTGGCGGGTTCGTTCAGCAGGTCGGTGAGAGTGGACTGACTGAAACTCTGCTCGATCGCCGCCATGGCGTCGTCAATCCGCTGGTGCATGGGGCAGAGATTCTGGCCGTGGGAATCGATCTTGAGAGGACATCTGTGAATGCGTTCGATGGGATCGATGGCGTTGATCACTTGCAGCACGGTCAGGGACTCCGGCGAACGTTCGAGCGTGAATCCTCCGTGACTGCCACGCTGCGCTGAAAGGATTCCAGCCTTGGCGAGCAATTGAAGCACTTTGACCAGATATCCCGGCGCGGAACGGGTGCCTTCGGCGATTTCGCGGACCTTCTGCGGCTCGCCCGGATGCTGCGCCAGCCAAACCACCGCCCGCAGGCCGTACTCGCATGCGTCTGAGAGCAACTTCACACAGATTCCCTCCACTTGAGTTCAGCAGATCCACGTTCCTCGATCACCCCACCGCCATGCGAGTCAACATTCAAAGATCTCTTGACAAAATTGTACCCATTAACTATTTTGCGTCAACAATGCTTTGATGCCTTCATGCGTTGTTTAAGACCCGGCCCTAACCGGAAGGAAAACATCATGGATACGATCACGACGCAGACCACGGTCGGCGATATGGTTCGGCAGCGACCCTCGCGTTCTCGTGTGTTTGAACGGCTTCAGATCGACTTCTGCTGCGGCGGCAAGCTGACTTTGCGGGATGCCTGTGCCGCCAAAAGTCTGGACGCCGCTGATGTGCTGCGACAACTGCTCGAAGCCGACGAGCAGCAGGATCAGGCCGACGCCCGCTATGTCGACGCCGACGCCATGGGACTGGCGGAACTGGCCGACCACATCGTGCAAACCCACCACGCTTACCTGTGCGTCGAACTGCCCCGGCTGGATCAGATGACCGCCAGGGTTCACCAAGTCCACGGCGACAAGGATTCCCGCCTGGCGGATGTCCGCGACGCCTTCGTCGCCCTGCGGCAGGAACTCCAGAGCCACATGATGAAGGAAGAGCAGATCCTCTTCCCCCTCATCCGGCAGATGGATTCAGCGACCGCCATGCCCGCGTTCCACTGCGGCTCGATCGCCCATCCCATCCGTCAGATGGAGGTCGAACATCAGCACGCCGGCGACGCCTTGGCCATCATGAACAATGCCACCGACGGCTATACGCCTCCCGACTGGGCCTGCAACACCTACCGGGCCATGCTCGACGGCTTGGCGCAACTCGAACGCGACATGCACCAGCACGTCCACAAGGAAAACAACGTCCTGTTCCCCAAAGCCCTGGCGCTCGAAGCCCGGCTGACCGGAAAGGCAGGTCAGTGATGGTCGTCGCACTTGGGAGCAAGGGTCAGCCCGATTTCACCCAGCCGATCGAACTGATGATGGACTGCCATCGACGCATCGAGCACTTCCTCGATGTGCTGCGCCGCGTGTTGGACCGTTACCGCGACGTGGGCCTGCCCGACACCGGTTGGGAAGCGCTGCGGGTCAGCCTGGATTACTTCCAGCAGGCGGCTCCGCGACACACCGCCGACGAGGAGCAATCGCTGTTTCCTCGCCTGCGCCAATGTGGGACGCCGGCGGTACACCAGGCCTTGGCTGTGGTGGATGCCCTGGAAGCCGAGCATCGTCAGGCCGAGATCGCCCACCACCGCCTGGATCAGATCGGGCGGAAGTGGTTGACCGACCGCCGCCTGTCGCCCGCTGACGCCGGCGAAATGGACGTCTTGCTGGCGAAGTTGACCGAGACCTACCAGCGTCATATCCGCATCGAGGATCAGCAGGTCTTCAGGCTGGCGTCGGAGAGTCTGGATGCCGGCAGTCTGAGCATCATCGGCCAGGAGATGAAACGCCGCCGCATCGCCGACCCCGGCCGGCCTGGCAGCCGCTGCGCCCAACGCCGCAGCAAGCTGACCGCCTGAATCCGGGGCCGGCGTCCTCTGCAGCCTTCGTCCTGGGAGTTGTTCCACGGTAACGTGGTCCATTCCCAGAGGTGGTTCAAAATGTCAGGCTCTGCCCCTATTTCCCATGAATTCATGCTGCTTTCCGGTAATAATGCTTGAGCGTGCCACCGAGCCACTGCTGGCACACGATACGGCCGGCACCGGGTTCCTCGGCGGGGCAATCCGGCGGCGGCAAGCCGTGTTGTGCCGGCGACATGTTGGCTTTGATTGCCGACCTGTCACGGCTGGACCTCACCGACGAGGTGGCGTATGTGGCTGAGTTTCTGATTGGGCCTGGAATGCTACCGGCCAAAGATGTGGACGATACCGTGCATCTGACCGTGGCGACGGTTCACCGCCTCGACTTCCTGCTGACCTGGAATCTGCGGCACTTGGCCAACGCCCAAGTCGCCCGCGCGGCATACCATAGACTGAGAACACGAGGCTACGAGCCTCCGACGATTTGCACGCCTGACGAGCTGGAAGGATGAACCATGGCGACTGACCTGATCCTGACTGAAGTCCATCGCGTCAAGGACGCCATGGCCGCCAAGTATGGCTACGATGCCCGCAGACAGGTCAAATCGCTCCAGCGCAGCCAGAAACGCAGTGGCGGGAAATCTGTTGATTTCTCAGGCGAAAAGCTTGATTATCAGCCGCCAGCAGCATCGCCGTCTGTCCGAAGGAAGTCAGCCAACGTTTGAAACCCGTTCGACTCGGGGAGCTTTATTGAAAACGGCGAACTCTCCGCCGAGGACAGTTAACGGAAAGCCCCGGAGCGAAAGCCGCCGGGGCTTTTCTGTAACCCGTTGGAACCAAAGCGTTATGGCCGAGCGCGAACGACAACCCGGTTCTCTGTTTTGCATCGTCCCCGCGACGTTGCGGCTGAGAACCTACACGTTCCGCTTCGCAATCCAAGAGCAACGCCCCGAACTCTCGGACTCTCTCGTAAACAGC
>JADLAP010000403.1 GCA_020848195.1 Phycisphaeraceae bacterium | reverse complement strand
GGGTACGATACTTTTATAAACTGTTTTTTAACAAGTAAAATGTAAAGCTATGTATCGTTCTCCACTCATTCTGCTGTTTTTTATCGCCCTTACTGCCTTCCCCCTCCATGCCCAGCTCATTTCCCTGCCCGACGGCGGCGTCAATCAAAAAATGTGGGCCGGCCAGCGCGTGGGCGTCACCGACATTGAGGTACGTTGGAACGCGCCCGGCGTAAAAGGCCGCGAGGGCAAAATATGGGGTACCAACGTGGCCTATTACGGCTTCACCGACATCGGTTTCGGTACCGCCAAATCCTCCCCCTGGCGCGCCGGGGCCAACGAATGCACCACGATGGAATTCAGCACCGACGTGACCATTGACGGCAAACCGCTCGCCGCCGGCAAATACGGCTTTTTCATCGCCCTTTACCCCGATTCCTGTACGCTCATCTTTAACCGGAACCCCGCCGGATGGGGCTCCTATTTTTACAAACCGGAAGAAGATGTACTGCGCGTGACAGTACGCCAGCAAAAAGACCTGCCGCAAAGCCGGGAATGGCTGACGTACACCTTTTCCAACCCCACCGCCCGCTCGATAGAGGTGGCGCTTGAATGGGAACGCTGGCGCATTCCCTTCACCGTGACCGTCGATCTGGAGAATACGGCAGTGGCATCCATTCGCCGGCAGCTTTCCGGTTCCATGGGCTTCGATCCGCCCAGCATGCAGGCGGCGGCCCGCTGGTGCCTGAACAACAACGTCAACCTTGAAGAGGGCCTGCTGTGGGCAGAACGGACCACCGACTCCAGGCTGGGCGGCGTACAAACCTTTGCCGCTTTGTCCACCCGTGCCGGTCTGGAGCGCAAACTGGGCAAAACCGCCGAGGCGGATAAATCCATGCAGGCTGCTCTTGAAAAAGCGACTATAATGGACCTGCACGGTTATGGCCGGCAACTGATCGGCGAAAAGAAATACCAGGAGGCTATGGCTGTTTTTCAGAAAAATTATGAAAAAAACGGCGATACCTGGCCCACCCATGTCGGCCTCATGCGTGGCTATTCCGCTACCGGCGATTTGAAAAAAGCGCTGGAACACGCACAGACGGCCCTGAAACAGGCCCCGGATGATCTGAACCGGAAAAATCTGGAGGGCATTGTAAAAACATTGAGCGAGGGTAAGGCGATCGCGCAGT
>JADLAP010000402.1 GCA_020848195.1 Phycisphaeraceae bacterium | reverse complement strand
TGCCAGCGGCATACTGACCTCCTCGGCCGAACAGCGCCTGTCGTTCAAGATCGGCGGGGTGATCCGGAAAATATACGTGGACGAGGGCGACGTGGTGCGCCCCGGCCAGTTGCTCGCAGTGCTGGATAAAACCGAAATCGACGCCCAGGTGAGTCAGGCCAACCAGGCCCTCCTCAAAGCCGAACGCGACCTGTCCCGCGTGGAAGGCCTGTACCGCGACAGCAGCGCCACGCTCGAACTCCTGCAAAATGCCACGACGGGCCGCGACGTGGCCAAAGAAACGGCGCGCATCACACAATTTAACCGGCAATACGCCGAGATCCGCGCCAACCGCGGCGGCAAGGTCATCAAAAAACTGATGAACGAAGGCGAGATCACCGGACCCGGTACGCCCGTGTTCGTAATCTTCGAAACCGGCAACGACGACTGGGTGGTGAAAGTAAACGTCAGCGACCGCGACTGGGCACGGATCAAGACCGGCATGAACGCCCGGGTAACGCTGGACGCCTACCCGACCCCAGTTTTTACCGGCAAAGTCAGCGACCTGGCCCCGGCAGCCGATCCCGCCAGCGGACTGTACCCCGTAGAGATCCGCGTGACGCCGCAGGGCAAACGTTTTGCCCCCGGCCTGTTCGCCCAGGTGGATATTACACCGAAACAGGCGCGTAATTATGCCGCGGTGCCGGTGGAAGCCATCATCGAGGGCGACGGCCGTGAAGCGTTTGTTTTCGCGCTGCAAGCCGACGGCGAAAGCGTGCGCAAGACACCGGTACAGGTTGCCTTTCTGGAACAAAATCTGGCTGTCCTCACCAATTCACTGGAGGGCGTAACCGAGGTTATCACTTCCGGGGCGCCGTATCTGACGGAAAAGAAAAAGGTAAAAAAAATGCCGGAATCCGGTCTGACCCAAACCAAACAACAGTAACTCCACCCTCCACCCTCCACCGTCCACCGTCCTCCGTCCCAAACTATGAAAATCGCAGAATTTTCCGTTAAAAACGGCCAGTTCACTTTCATCATATTCCTGGCTGTCATGGCCCTCGGAATTGGCTCGCTGTTGAATATGCCCCGCGCCGAAGACCCCAAATTCGAAGCGCCCGGCTTTACCATCATTATGTTGTACCCCGGCGCCGGCCCGGCAGAGATCGAAGACAAGATCACCGACAAGGTAGAGGGCCGGCTGCATGGATTGGAGAATATCGACCGCATGCGCTCCCACTCGGCCAACGGCCTGAGCGTGATCACCCTCGAATTCAAACACGGGCAGGACCCCGACCAAAAATACGAGGAGGTTATCCGGGAGATCAACGCTATTCGTCCCGACTTGCCGCAAGATCTGTATCGCACTGATATTCAGCGCTTCTCGGCTGCCGACGTGGCCATGATGCAGCTGGCCATCATTTCTGAAAACGCCTCCTGGGAGCAACTGCGCAAGGAAGCCGAACGCCTGGAAACGGACCTGGAAAAAATTGCCGGTCTGAAAGGCGCCGACGTGTACGGCTTCCCCAAACGTGAGGTACGCATCAGTCTGAACCTGCCCAGAATGGCGGCCGAGGGCATCCCGGTCAGTCGCGTAGTGGGCGCCCTTCAAAGTGAGAACATCTCCATTCCCGGCGGTTCGGTGAACGTGGGCGAACGGCAGTTTTTCGTGGAAACCAGCGGCGACTACGAAAACATCGATG
>JADLAP010000289.1 GCA_020848195.1 Phycisphaeraceae bacterium | reverse complement strand
GCGTCCTCTGTGGCGAGGAAGTAGCGGCGGCTGTCGGGCTTGACGCCATCTGCCTGAACACGGAACCCGCTGGTATCGAGGCTCACGGCCCAGGACTTGTCGATGAGGACGATGTTCGCCCGAGGCGCGGTGTCTTCGGCGAGAGCGGCTCCGGCCGCCAGCAGTGTGAAGCCGAGTACCGCCGCAAGCCGCAATGTGGTCGATGGTGGCATTTCTCGCTCCTTGTTCTCGTCGCTCTGTTGGCTGACCGAAGCCTCGTCACCGTAGTCTAACGTTCAGTCATCTGCGGCCCAAGCAAAAGTCGGAAACCGGCGGCCTGTGAAGGCGATTGGTCGGCCAGCACCGGCCGTGAAAGGCGGCCGCTCGTGAGCCGGCGTTGCATAGTCTCAGAGAAGTCTGTATCCCTATCCTGAATAAGGAGCCGGCGGTTCATTCCAGCGAGGCATGTCATGTTTGGACGATGGGAAAAACAACCAGATAGCGGACGCCGAGCCGTTGGGCGGATGCGGCAGGCCCTCCGAATTGTAGTGCTGGCGGTGATGGGGCATGCGGCCGGGCAGGCTGAAGCGGTGGTGCGCGTGTTACCGGAAATGACCGTGACGCGCGAGAGTGGAACGATCACGGGCGCCAAGGCGGTTCGTGCCGATCCCACGCTGCGGGAGGTGTTGGCCGCATTCGAGCGTGCGGAGCGCGCGTTGGAGAAACAGGACCTGCCGGCGCTCATGCAGTTTTATGCGCCGGGCTACAATTATCACGGCTTGCATGTGGACGACGTGGAACGAATCTGGGGCGAGGTGTTCGAGCACTATCGCGCGTTATCCTCGACCCATCTGTTTTCGGGGATGAAGATCGTTCAGGCGGAAGATGGCCCGCGCGTCGAGTTGACTTGCACCGGTGGCCTGTATGGCGCGGAGGCGCAGTCAGGCGCGCGCGTCACCTTGGATAGCTGGTTTCAGGAGGTACATTACCTGGTGCGGGATAAGCAGGGGTGGCGGTTTCTTGGCAATCGAGGTGACGCGCCGCGCTCCGCGCCCTTTTCTTCCTCCCCGCACCATCCGCTCTTCTAGCTGGAACGGTCTTCGCGGTCAGGCGGCAGCCGCGGAGGCCGCTGTGTCGGCGCTGCTGAGCAGCTTCTTGACGCTGGCATGGGCGAGCACGACATCGGGGGTCCGCTGCAAGGCTTCGTAGTAGCTGCGTTCGAACCCATCGCCTTCTTCGGACGGGCGCAGCATATGGCGCGCTTCCAGCAGCAAGTCCTGTGCGGCTTCGATCGTGGTGTCCTCATGATCTTCCAGTACGACATCGATCCGAACGACGAGATGCGACAAGGGATGGAGCCAGGCGAACCAGGGGTCGTTCATGACCAGCTGCAGCAGCTGCCCGGCCGAGGAGATGCGTCCATAAATGCGTTCATAGGTGAGCTGCTCGGACACGATCAGCGACTTGTGCAGGCCCAGCAGCCCATGGCGAAGGTCTTTCAGGCTGCGGCGAAGGTTGTCCGGGAGCGGATTCGAAGACGACCAGGAGGAACGAGTCATAGATCACCCATGCTACGCAATCCACAGCTTCAAGCGACGGCCGTTCCTACCACGGGAATGATGCCCCTTGCGGGCCACGCTCCGTCCTTCGTGGATACTGTATCGGATGGTTGGGCGCCGGGATTGAGTGGTGGGAGGGTGAGCATGCGAAACTTCCCCCCGACCCGTCGCCGTGATCTGCTGAAGGCCGCCGCTGCCGAAGGGACTTGTCCTTAGGGAATCGGCTCGCGAAGGGAGCCGGATGAGAACGGAAAGCATGGCCGACACGCAACAGCCACAGCAGTCCCGGTGGTATGCGCGATCCACGGAGGAGATCGGCCGCGAGCTTGGTGTCGCCCCTGAGCAAGGGCTGGGCGAAGAGGAGGCGGCGCGCCGGCTGGCCGCCCATGGACGCAACGAGCTGCCTGAAGCTCCTCCGCCGTCGCCCTGGCGTATCCTGGGCGCGCAATTCAGCAGCCTGATTATCTGGGTGCTGGCCGGCGCGGCTCTGGTCTCTGGTCTGCTCGGCGAATGGATCGATGCCGGCGCCATCCTGGCCATCGTGCTGCTGAACGGGCTGCTGGGATTTGCGCAGGAATACCGGGCGGAACGGTCGCTGGCTGCGCTCAAGACCATGGCGGTGACCCACGCCCGTGTGGTGCGTGGGGGCGCGCGGCGAACCCTGTCGTCTACGGAGCTGGTCCCCGGCGACATCATCGATGTGGAGGCGGGGGACCATGTTCCCGCGGATGCGCGGCTGATCCACGCCGCCGCCTTTCGCACGCAGGAAGCGGCCTTGACCGGGGAGTCGACGCCTGTCGAAAAATCCGGCCCGCCGTTGCCTGACCGCGACCTGCCGCTGGCTGATCAACGCAACATGCTGTTCATGGGCACGACGGTCACCGGGGGCAAGGGGCGCGCCCTGATCGTCGCCACGGGCAGTCACACGGAACTGGGGCGCATCGCGACTTTGATGACCGCGGCGCCGATCGAGCCGACCCCGCTTCAGCGTCGATTAGAGCAGTTCGGCCATGTGCTGCTGTGGCTCTCGCTCGGCATCGTGATGGTGGTCTTCGGGCTGGGTCTGTGGCGCGGCGAACCGCTGTTCGACATGTTTTTGACGGCCGTGAGTCTGGCCGTGGCGGCCATCCCCGAAGGGCTCCCGGCCATTGTCACGACGACGTTGGCCCTGGGCGTGATGCGGATGGTGAGGCGGCATGCGTTGATCCGCCGGCTGCCGGCCGTTGAAACGCTGGGCGCGGCGACCGTGATCTGCACGGACAAGACCGGCACCTTGACGAAGAATCAAATGACGGTCACCAGCCTGGCTGTCGAGGGCCTAGTCTGCGAGGTCACCGGCGATGGCTATGCGCCGGAAGGCGAAGTCCTCGGCGGTGATGGTCGCACGGGAGCCTTGCGCGATTTGTTGTGGAGCGCCCTGCTCTGTAACGGCTCGTCGCTCCGAGAGGCAGCAGGCACTTGGACGGTAGTGGGCGATCCCACGGAAGGGGCGCTGCTGGTGGCGGGCGGCAAGGCCGGATGGCGGAAAGAAGAACTCGCAGGGGCGCAGCCTCTGCTGGGAGAAATTCCGTTCGACTCCGAACGCAAGATGATGACCATGGTGCGCCGATCGGATGGCTGCGCCGTGGCCTATGTGAAGGGGGCGCCCGATGTCCTGCTGGGGCGATGCAGTGCGTACATGACAAGGGCAGGGAAGGTCGAGCCCTTTTCCGATTCGGTGCGCCACTCGATGTTGTCGGTGAATCAGCAATTCGCCCAGCAGGCCCTCCGGGTCGTGGCCTTGGCCAGGCGGGTGCTCGATCCGGAGCCGGGGGCGTTCGAGTCAGAGAAGATCGAGCGCGACTTGGTGTTCCTGGGCTTGGCGGCGATGAAAGACCCGTTACGCGCCGAAGCCAAACAGGCGGTCGACCGTTGCCGATCGGCGGGCATCAAGACCGTGATGATCACCGGCGACCATAAGGAGACGGCGTTGGCCATCGGGCGCGAGGCAGGCTTCGCGAGCGCACCGGCGCAGGCCCTGTCCGGCCTCGAGCTGAATGGATTGAGCGACGCGGAACTGTCTAGCCGTGTGCGCGACGTGTCCATCTACGCGCGGGTGTCGGCCGAACACAAGCTCCGCATCGTCCGGGCCTGGCGCGCGCAAGGGGCGGTGGTGGCGATGACCGGCGACGGCGTGAATGATGCGCCGGCGGTACGGGAAGCGGATATCGGGATCGCCATGGGCATGACGGGGACGGATGTCACGAAGGATGCGTCGGATATGGTCGTCACCGACGACAACTTTGCGTCCATCGCCGCGGCGGTCGAAGAGGGCCGGAGCATTTACGACAACATCCGCAAGTCGGTGCACTATTTGCTGTCGTGCAATCTGAGCGAAGTGCTGGTGATGCTGGGAAGTACCTTGTTGGGCTGGCCCTTGCCGCTGCTGCCGATCCATATTCTCTGGATCAACCTGGTCACCGACGGGTTTCCTGCGCTGGCCCTGGCCGTCGATCCCAAAGACCCCGATGTCATGAAGCGCCCGCCGCGTGATCCGCGGGCGCCGCTCCTGGATCGTCATCGATTCGTCACGGTCTGTGTACAAGGCGCGGTGATGGCGGCGGCGGCTCTGGCGGTATTCGGCAGTGCCCTCTCCATCATGCATGACGACGTGACGTTCGCGCGCTCGATGACGTTTACCACGTTGGTGCTGATTCAGTTCCTCCACGCGTTCACCTGCCGTCATGATCGGTTCTCGCTGTTTCAGATCGGGGTGACCACGAATCGAGCGCTGGTGGCGGCCGTGTTGGTCTCGGCGCTGTTACAGGCAGCGATCATGCTGAGTCCCTGGGGGCAGGAGATTTTTCGCGTGGTGCCCTTGCGGTCCGATGAATGGTGGCTCATCGCGGGGTTCGGGCTGTTCCCGTTCGTCGCGATGGAACTGTGGAAAGGCTGGAGCAGGGCGCGAAACGGGCTGCCGGGCGCGTCTAAGGCGTAAGTTTCGGCGTGGCCCAAATGGTCGTGAGGGGGGAGGCCTGTCGGCTGTACCCGACCGGCTTCGCTTGATACATGTCCGTGATGGTTCTCAACAAGCCGTAATGATCCACTGGTTCTCCGTAACGGCCCGGCCGCACCATCGGTCCCACCAGGATCGTCGGGATCCGGTTGTCTGATTTGCCGTTGTCCTCGTCGTACGTAATGATCAAGAGGCTGTTGTGCGTCTCCGCCCATTCGACGTAGCGCTCGAGATGGGTAAGCAGCCACTGGTCCCCGCGTTGGATGCGGTCGGGATCGCGCCCGTCGTGCATATCATTTTGTTGATTCGGGATGATGATGCTGACGGTCGGCAGGGTGCTGAAGTCTGCCGGGAAATCGCTCAACGGGCGGTTCTGCTCAGGCGCGACCGTGTTGATGGGAGAGGATTGCCAGTTCACCCAGGGGTTATGTTTGCGCGCATAAGCGCCTGAGATGCACTCGACGGCGCCTACGGCGGGCAGATCTTCCGCATACCCGATAAACGAGTAGCCGGCCAACGCCAGCGTGCTGGAGAGGTTCGAGGTCGTCAGCAAGTTGGGGCACGTGTTGCCATGCACGCCTTCGAAGGTCCCCGCAAACAGCGCGATATAGTTCGGTTGGCTCGGATGGGTGACGGCGTAGGAATTCGTCAGGACCGCGCCTTTACGCGCCAGTTCGTTGAGGTACGGGGCGGCCGGTGAGTCGATGATCTGGGAAAACGCATGATTCTCCTCGATCACGATCACCACATGATCCGGTTTGGGCAGCGGGGACTGGGCGGAAGCAGGAAGCATGCAAGACAGGACGAGTGCGGCACAGGCGAGCGCTCGGGCGAAACTGTTCATCAGGGCCTCGTGATCGTTCAGACCGGGAGTTCAC
Organism: Phycisphaeraceae bacterium; assembly: GCA_020848195.1. Taxonomy (GTDB): domain Bacteria; phylum Planctomycetota; class Phycisphaerae; order Phycisphaerales; family Phycisphaeraceae; genus JADLAP01. Next base: position 1,156 of record JADLAP010000289.1, on the reverse strand, counting down.
TGAGTCGCAGCGTATAGAGGTAATGATACAGCCCCTGTTGTTCCAGCAAGGCCGCATGGGTGCCGGATTCCACGATTTTGCCTTTATTCAACACCAGAATCCGGTCGGCGCGTTGGATTGTGCTGAGCCGATGGGCGACGACAAAGGTGGTCCGGTTGACCATGAGACGTTCCAGGGCTTCTTGGACCAGCCGCTCCGATTCGGTATCCAGCGCGGACGTCGCTTCATCCAGCAAAAGAATCCGGGGATTTTTGAGAATGGCTCGCGCAATAGCCACGCGCTGCCGTTGGCCGCCGGACAGATTGATGCCCTTTTCCCCGACGATGGTCTGATACCCGTCCGGAAACCCCGCGATGAACTCGTGGGCATGCGCGGCCTTGCTCGCGGCGAGAATCTCCTCTTCCGTGGCGTCCTCGCGCCCGTACCGAATGTTATCGCGGATGGGGCCGCCGAACAGAATCGTATCCTGCGGCACCAGCGCGACTTGCCGGTAGAGACTGTCGAGCCGGACATCCTTGACGTCATGGCCGTCCACCGTGAGCCGCCCGGAGGTCGGATCATAAAAGCGGTGCAGGAGATTTATGATCGTGGTTTTTCCCGAGCCGGTCGGTCCCACGATGGCAATGAGCTCGCCGGGCTTGGCCTCGAAAGACACGTCTGAAAGCACGGGCTGCCGGGCATCATAGGCGAAGCTGAGATGGTCCGCGCGGACGTGCCCGGCCACGGGAGGCAGTTCGATGGCGCCCGGGGCATCGGCGATTTCGGCGTGCGTGTCGAGAATTTCGAAGACGCGTTGCATGGCGCCCTGGGCTTCTTTGATCTGCGCAAACACGCGGGCAGCGGACCCGAACGGCCCGATCAGAATGCCGGCGAAGAGGACAAAGGCGAACAGATCGCCGGGAGACACGGTCCCGTCGATCACCTGCCGCCCGCCATACCAGAGCACCAGCGCGGCGGCGGCGAAGGTGACGAAGATGATGGTTGGCACGAACCAGGCCATGATGGTGGCACGGCGCAGTGACAGCTCCATCGCGGACTGGACCTGAGCCACGAACCGTTCTTCTTCCCGTTTCGTTTGGACGAAGGATTTCACGACGCGGATCCCTGCAATGACTTCTTCGACCAGCGTGCTGACGGAGGCGGTTTGGTCCTGGAT
>JADLAP010000288.1 GCA_020848195.1 Phycisphaeraceae bacterium | reverse complement strand
TCGACGGCAAAGGTCCGGCCCGATATGGCATGCCGGCCGCAGGCGATGTCTTTGGCCTCGGCCCCATGGACAACAACAGCTTCTGTAAAGACGACGCCTGCACGGAATGCGGCAAACTGCTCAGCACGTCCCTGTCCCGCGCGGAAGCGAACAACAAGTTCTTCTCCAACGGCAAGGCCAGCGACTTCTGGTTCACGTTCTGCAACCGCATCGCCAAGGAAGTCGGCAAGAGCCATCCGGACAAGTTCATCTCTTCCCTGGCGTACATGAACTGGGCGAAGCATCCCGATTTTGACCTCGAACCCAACATCGCCATCTGGCTCTGCATGGGAAACAACTGCTTCTGGGATTTGCCGGTGGAACGCCAGGAGATGGCGATTTACCGGGATTGGATCGCGCGCGAGAAAGGCCGGCGCATCTATATGTATCTGTACTCGGAATTCCCCGAGGCGGTGGGCATGTGGCTCGGGTACACATCCTTCCCCGGCCTCAACGCCCGCGCCATCGCCGAGCAGCTCAAGATGTTCCACCGTGACGGCATTCGCGGCCTGATGGGAGAAGGCCTGACGACGCAGCTCAACGAGATCATTTACAACCAGCTTGCGTTCGACGTGGAACAGGATCCACAGCGGATCATCGACGAGTTCTTCACGCTGTACTACGGCGCAGCCGCGGAACAGATGGGCAAGCTGTGGAACGAGATCGAGGACACCTATCGCAACCCGGCCAACTACCCGCCGGAGATCCAGACCAAGGATGAAGGCACCGCCCTGACGGAGGAAATCTCCTGGAAATGGTTAGGCACGCAGGATCGCATGGACCGCTGGGCCGGCAACCTGGCGCAAGCCAAGATGGCGGCGAAGACGGACACGGAACAGGCTCGCGTGACGCTGTTTGAACAGGGTTTGTGGCAGATCATGGTCACAGCGAGGCAAACGTGGGTGAACAAGCAGGAACACGCCGGCGACGTGGAGTCGCTCAAGAAAGCCGCGCCTCCGACGTCCCACGCCCCCGCCATCCCCGACGCCGGCGGCGACCTGGCCAAAGTCGACTGGTCCAAGGCCGGTCGCATCACCGTCGAGCGTACGCATGAGGGCTATCCCAGCGACCGCAAGATCGCCGTGGACATCCTCCATGGCGCGGACCACCTCTACCTGCGATTGGCTGATCCGATCGGCAAGGACAAGGTCGTCTCCGACGGCAGCATCTTCAACGATGATCGTTGGGAGATTTTCATGGGCGCCCAGTGCGACAAGCCGGAGTACGTTCAGTTCGGTGTCAAGCCCGATGGCCGATTTGTCTGCAACGCCAACCCCGGTTGCAGCGAGATTCAGACGCAAGCGAAGGTCCGTTGCCGGCTGGACGACCAAGGCTGGGTGACGGAACTGGCCCTGCCGCTGAGCCTGGTGCGAAGCTTTCCCGGCGCTTCACCCGACGCGGTCTATCTCAACCTCTACCGCGCCGCGTCCGGCGGTCAGACCACGCTGGCGTGGAGTCCCAATTTCCTCGGCAACGGCTACAACAGCTCCGCGCGCCTGGGACAAGTAATGCTGGACAAATAACTCAGGTTATCAGATCATTCCCACCTTTGGACCCGCGTGGGGCCTCATCCCTTGGTTGCAGAGCAGTGTCATGAATCCTCAGCGTGCCGCCTTGTTGTCCATGCGGGAATCCCACCTGGTTGTGGCTCAAGTCGATAGTCTGGGCGTCAACGGCGTGGCGCTGGCGCGTGGCGAAAACGCCATCGGCTTTCGGGCTGTGCCTCTGCTGCCCGGCACAGGCCGGTTCGACGGCAAGATGGTCATCAACACCCTCACGGAGATCGGACCTCACGATCCTGCCGACCAGTATCACCATCTGTCGTTCAAGACTCCGATCACACAGCAGGAGGCGTACCGGTTCCTGCGGCTGGAGCTGTTCACGACCAACAGCATGGTGACGCACACCTTCGCGCCGGACCAGGCGGCGACGATTCATCTGGAATGGACCCGCGATGATGTCACTGCATACGCGAAAATTTCCAGCGATCTGCCCGTGGATGTGATGCTGTTGCTCAACGGCTGCGTGAAGCCTGCGTCGGTCAAGTCCGTGTCAGCCAGCAGCGCATCGCTGGAACAGAATGGCTGGACGGTCCATGCCGCGATCGGCGGCGACGTGAAGGGCCACGGCCGGGAAACGCAGCTCGATCGACTGGAGACGCTGTTGCGAGGCCTCAAGCCCGTGCAGGTTGCCGATGAAGTCCGTGTCACCGGCCATCGCCTGAGCCTTTCCGCCAATCAGCCGGTGTATGTGGTTTTGTCGGAAACACCGATGAAGGTCGATGGCCGGCGGATCGACGCGATGCTGGAGGCAGGCAAGGCCGCGATGGCGGGTCGCCTGATGTCCAGCGCCGGCGCGGCCGCGCACTGCGCCGATGCCGTGCAGCGCATCGTCGGCTACTGCTCCGCCTACGATCCCGCCTCCGGCCTGCGGCATCTGCCCGTCAACCGCGACTGGGTTCCCGCCAATCATCTGCCCGTGGAATGTCTCTGGGACATCTTCTTCGACACCTATCTCGGCAGTCTGCACAACCCGGAAGTGGCCAAGGAATCGCTGCGGCAAATCCTGTACACCATCGAATCCCGCGGCGTAATCGGCGCGCCGCCTCAACGCAACCTGATCCAGGCGGTGATGTATTCCAAGATGGTCCGCTTTATGGGCGACCGCGATTTCGCCGCTCTGACGCTGCCCACCATCATGACCTTTCTGCGGTTTTTCTTCGGCGATCGCGGCGACGGCCACCCGTGGCGCGACGGCAACGACGACGGCCTGATCGAATGCGGCAGTTGCCACAAGCCCGGCGAAGCATCGCTGGACCGGATCATTCAAAACTCGTTTGATGAGACGGGCTACGACGATTCGCCGATGTATTCCGCGGGCTTTTCCTACGAATGGCGCGGGTTGCTGGCCAAGGACGTGCAATACGATTTCGATCGCGGCACGCTGAACCTGACGATGGTGGGGCAGAACGCGATGTACGTGGCAGCCTGCCGGTCGGTGGCGGTTGTGGCGCGTTGGGTGGATGACGAGGAATCGCAATCGTGGCTGCTGGCGGAAGCCCAGCGCGTGGCGGGTCGCATCAAGGAACGCCTGTTCGACAAGTCGGTCGGCTATTACCAGAACCGTTTCTTCGATGGGCACTTTTCATCGGTCAAAACGCCGGACATTTTCTTTCCGCTGCTGACCGGCATCGGGGATGGGCAAGCCGTGCAGCGATTGCGCGAGATCCTGTTGGATCCCAGGCAGTTCTGGGGTGACAACGTCGTGCCCACCGTCAGCCGCGACGATCCGGGCTACTGCGATGATCCGATCCGTTCGTCGTACTGGCAGGGCAACTACTGGCGGGGCAATCCCTGGCCGCCGACGAATTACATCACCTACCTTGCCGCCCATCACGCCGGCTGGCACGACGTCGCTTCGGAACTTAGCGACAAGTCCGTCCGCATGTTCATGGATGACTGGCTGACCCGCTGCCATTTCCACGAGAATTATCCGCCCGTCGGAGGCAACACAACGACGCAGATGTTTGCCGGTTTTGGCGGGCGGGATCCACATTACGTCTGGGCCGGCCTGATGCCCGTGATGGCACTGGAGCAACTCTTCGCCGTTGAGGACACCGTGGAGGGTCTGCGTTTCGGCACGGTGCAGGAACGCTCCTTCGGCTCGTGGGAGGGTTTCGTCTACCACAGCCGGCGGGGCGTCGTTCGTTGCGATGCCAAAGGCCTGAGCCTGGACATCCCAAGCCTGCTCCGTATCACATGCGACAAGCCCGTGGCCGTGCGTCAATTCACTGCCTCCGGCGGCGAAGTCCGCTTCCACTACACCGCCATAAATTCCGCCACGTTGAACATCACCTGCGAGGGCCGATCCGCGACGGTGATGCTGTCGCCGAATCAAGACGGCCAAGCCTGCGGCAAATTCAACTGAATCGACATACCCAACCATCATTCAGGATATCCACCATGACCGAGCGCGAATTGTTGTTGCGTCAGATGTCGTCGAAACCGGGCGATCTCCTGCCCAACTGGGAGTTCGCCTTCTGGTCCACCACGGTGCCCGCCTGGCATCAGCAGGGGCTTCCCCGGGAGATCGACACGACTTCCAAGGCCTTTGCCCACATGGGCATCACCAGTCCGCATCCCAACCTGGACTATTGGGCGCTCTCGCTGAATCTTCGCTTGTTGCCCGCGTTTGAGCCGGTGTGCCTCGGACGCGAAGGCGAGCAGGAATTGTGGAAGGATCAGGATGGCGTGACCTACGCCCAGGTCGCCGACGG
>JADLAP010000287.1 GCA_020848195.1 Phycisphaeraceae bacterium | reverse complement strand
TGGGCGTCATCGACGAATCGGCTCACGCCAGGCAGGGAACCAAGACCCCCGCGGTCCAGCGGCAATACCGCGGGGAAACCGGCAAAATCGACAACTGCGTCGTGGGCGTGCATCTGCTCTACAGCGTTCCGGGCGAGCATCCCGACGACTCGGCCATCGACAACCCCTTCACCTGCGTCGTGGCCGGCGATCTTTACCTTCCCCAGTCGTGGGCCGAGGACCCGCAGCGTCGGCGGGAAGCACGCATCCCCGACGAACTGACCTTTCGTCCCAAGTGGCGCATCGCCCTGGACCTGCTCAAGCAGAGCGTCGGCCAGGGGCTGCGATTCAACTTCGTCACCTTCGACGAGGAATACGGGAAAGTGCCGGCGTTCTGGGAGGAACTCAACACCCTGGGCCAGTGGGCCGTGGGGGAAGTGCCCGGCAACTTCCACGTCTGGGCCACCTTGCCCAGGTACCACTCGCTCCAGGGGCCCTTTGCCTCCAAGACGGTGTTGAACCTGGCATCCCACAGTCCGGTGTTTCACGGCCAGGCGTGGCGGGAAATGCACGTCAAGAACACCACGCGAGGCAAGGAAATCTGGAAGATCAGGCACGCCATGGTGCGGATCCCTGACGCCCAAACCCCAGGCGGCGGCAGACCCGGCGAACGCAAGCACCACCTGATCATCGCCTGGCGGCTGCGCGGGGACGGCAAGCCCGAGGGCGTCCGGGGCGGCAGCGAGATCAAGTATTTTCTCTCCAATGCTCCCGAAGGAACAAGCCTGCTGGAAATTCTGCGGGCGGCGTTCTGCCGCTGGCAAGTCGAGAAGGGGTTCGAACGGGCCAAGCAGGAAGCAGGGCTGGGGGCCTTCGAGGTCCGCACCTACCGAAGCCTGATACGACACTGGCTCTGCTGCCGATTGACGATGCTGTTCCTGGCCGAAGAAACCACGCGGCTGCGGGGGGAACAATCCGAGGATCACGTTCGAGCAGGTGGCCGAGGCCTCGCGGCTGCTGCTCCAGAGGATCACGGGTCGGGACTGGCGTTCGTGGCGTGAGCTGACCCGCCGAGCCGCCTATCACCAGCGACGCAACGACGCCGCCTACCGCAGCCGACGACGCCGACGCCGAGTGGGCATCATCGACGATTCGCCGTAGCGATGTCATGCTAGACTATAGTTCGGTCATCGCAGACAGGACTTTCCATGTTGCACCGCGCGACGCTGACGCTGATGGCGGGATCGGGCATCGAAGAACTGATCGTCCCGGCGATCGGCGTCATCATTTTCGTCGGCAGCGCGATTGTGAATGCGATGCGCAAGGATCGTCAGAAGGCTCAAACCCGAACGCCGCCCCCGTCGCCCGCGGAAGGGCAGCGGAAGCTGGATGAACTGGCGCAGCGCCGCCGGCGTCAGTTGCAGGAACTGGCGCGCCAGCAGCAGGGAAAGCCGGCGCAGCCGGACAATCTGACCGTCCATCAGGCCCGTAAGCGCGAGCAAGCCCGCCTGATGTATCAGCGCCGCGCGGAGGCTCTTCGTCAGCCGCAGTTGTCGCAGCCGCCGCAGGCGCAGCAGCCCACTCCCGCTCCGGTGCTCAACGAGGCGGCCCGCGAAGCCCTCCAACAGCAGGACGAGCGGCGGCAGCACGAGGAAGAACAGCGGCAGCGCGAACAGGCCCAGCGACGACGTCAGCATCTTTCCGCGGTGCAGGAGCAGGAAGAACTTTCGCTCAAGCAGCGGCAGCAGCAATTGGCAGAAGCCGAGCGGTCTCTCGAACAACGTGAAGCCGTCCTGGGCCAGCGTATTCGTGAATCCAGGCTGATCGCCGCGCAACAGGGACTGAATCCGAACCCATCGGACAAACGGCGTCACTGGCGGCGTGCGTGGATGCTCAAGGAAATCCTCGACCAGCCCGTGGGGCTGAGGGATCTCGATCCGCCGATGGCGGGCCGTTAAGCCCCGGCTTCCGCCTTCTTCTCCCCGTCCCGCACCGGCTTGACCAGCAGCTTGCGCAGCACGGCCAGCAGCGTGTCCGTGGGCGTGAGGTAGTTGGTCGGAGGCCGGTAGTAGACGGTGGTTTCATCAATGAGGCTGACCCGGCCCGGCGCGCCATTCAGCACCGGAACCAGTTGCTGCGGCTTCTGCGTGCGGAAGATCAGGTCCGGCCCGTCGAGTTTGAGCGCATCGACATGCAGGAGCGTCAGGGCCAGCCGCAGTTCCGCCAGGTCGATGAACGTCTGGGCCTGCGGCGGCGGCTTGCCGTAGGCGTCGGTCAGGTCGCGCAGCACGGCGTCGAGTTGCGTCATGGCCGAAGCGCGGCTGAGCCGGCGGTACGCTTCCATGCGGAACTTGTCGCTGGTGATGTAGCTTCGCGGGAGCTGGCCGGTGGCGGGCAGTTCCACATGCGTGCGGTTGGTTTCGACCACGGTTTCCTTGCGGAGTTTGCGGGTTTCCTGTTCGAGGAGCTGGCAGTACATGTCGTAGCCGACGGCGGCGATGTGGCCGGACTGTTCGGGGCCGAGGATATTGCCCGCGCCGCGGATTTCCAGATCGCGCATGGCGATTTTGAAACCCGCGCCGAGCATGGAGTATTGCTCGACCGCCTTGAGCCGCTGGGCTGCCTTGTCCGTGATGGGCCGATCATCGGGCAGCATGAGGTAGCAGTACGCGCGATGCTTGTAGCGTCCGACACGGCCGCGAAGCTGATGCAGGTCGGCCAGTCCGAAGTGGTCCGCCTGGTTGATGAAGATGGTGTTGGCGGTGGGGATGTCGATGCCGGATTCGATGATGGTGGTGCAGACCAGCACGTCGGCCTTGCGGCGGATGAACTGGAGCATGACTTTTTCCAGTTCGTGGCCGGTCATCTGGCCGTGACCGAAAATCACGCGGGCTTCGGGGACCAGGCGATGAATGTCGTCGGCGACGCACTGGATGTCGTGTACGCGGTTGTGGACGAAGTAAATCTGGCCTTCGCGGTTCAGTTCCCGAATGATCGCCCGGCGGACGCGTTCCTTGTTGTAGGGGATCACTTCCGTGACGATGGCGCGGCGGTCGGCGGGAGCGGTGGTCAGCGAGCTGATGTCGCGCAGGCCGAGCATCGCCATATGCAGCGTGCGGGGAATCGGCGTCGCCGAGAGCGTCATCACGTCCGCGGTCAGGCGGAACTCCAGCAGCCGGCTCTTATGCTCGACGCCGAATCGCTGTTCCTCGTCGATGATGACCAGGCCCAGATCGGCGAATTTCACGTCTTTCGACAGCAGGCGGTGCGTGCCGATGATGACGTCGACCTGGCCCTTGCCCAGCTTGTCGATGAGCGCCTTCTGTTCCCCGGCCGTGCGGAACCGGCTGATGGCTTCGATGCGAAAGGGATAGTCCGCCATGCGGGAGCGGAACGTGCGTTCGTGCTGCTCGGCGAGGACGGTGGTGGGCACGAGGACGGCCACTTGTTTGCCGAACTCGGCGGCCTTGAACGCGGCGCGGATGGCGACTTCCGTTTTGCCAAAGCCCACGTCGCCGCAGAGCAGTCGATCCATCGGCTGCGGTCGTGCCATGTCGCGCTTGACCGCCGCGATCGCGGCCAACTGGTCATCCGTTTCGTCATACGGAAACTCGGCTTCAAACTCCTTCTGCCACGCGGTGTCGGCCGGATAGGTGACGCCGGGCATGCTGGACCGCGCGGCCTGGATGCGAAGGAGCTGGGCCGCCAGGTCCTTGACGGCTTCGGCAACCTGCTGTTTCTGCTTCGACCATCGCTTGCCGCCAAGCTGCGACAGCGGCGGCGCGCCCTGGAAACCGCCGACATATTTGGCCACCAGGTCGATCTGGGCCATGGGGACATGCAGCGTGGCCTGGCCGGCGAATTCCAGTGTGATGAACTCCTCGGCCGGGCCTTCGCCTTCGCCCTTGGCCCGTAGGATGCGCAGGCCGACAAACCGGGCGATGCCGTGTTCGCTGTGGACGACGTAATCGCCGGGCGCCAGGTCGAGGAAGGCGTCGCTGGCGCGGGAAACGCCCTCGGCATCGGCGCTGACGCCGATGCGGCGCACGCGGCGATGCACGTCGTAGCGATGAAAGAGTTCCTGGTGGGGGACGAGGGTGAGGGAACAGAGAGCTTCCGGGGGAGCTTCCGGGGGATCCCCACGCTTCGCTTTGCTCAGCATGGGGCTTGCTGCCCAGTGGAAACCACGATGGAGATAGCCGACTTCCACTGTGACGCGATCCACGTCCTTCGGCGCGTGCTCGCGGAGCAGTTCCAGCAGCCGATCTCGCTCGGCAGGCTTGGGACACAGCGCTACCACCTGCGGCGCGTCTTCACCGCCAGCCATTGCCGCCAGTTCCTTGACCGCCTCGGCAGCGTCCTGGTGGAACGACGCCAGCGGTTGCAGCGGCAGCTTCACGGCATTCGTCTGCGCTGATCGCCCGTACTGGTTCACCTGCACGCAGGGCCGGGTTGTCAGCGAGCGGAACACCGCGTTGGGCGAGTAAATGCCCAACGGATTGGTCAGCCGCTCGTAATATCCCCGCGCCTGCTCGGACAGTTCCATGATCTCGTGCAGCACCGCCACGCAGTCCCGTGGCAGCAGCGTGAGCAGACTCGTGGTGCGCGACTCGGACTGAAGCAGCTTGGGGTCCGCGCCGAGAATGTGAATGGATTGCAACCGCTGGCCGGAACCCATGGTCTGCGGATCGATGCGGCAGATGGTTTCGACGGTGTCTCCGAAGAAGTCCAGTCGCACAGGCCCGGCCGCGTTGGTTTCACTTTCGGGGGAATGGTCCACCGCGGCGCCGGCCGGGGGGAAGATGTCGATGATGCCGCCGCGCCCGGCGAATTCGCCCGGCTGCTCGATGGCGTCCACCCGCTGATATCCGGTTCGCGTCAGCCAGTCGAGAAGCTGAGCCGGCGGCATGTCCTGACCCGCTTTCAGCGTCAGCGTCAGATCGCCCAGCGCGTCCGGCTCCGGCACGCCCTGCATCAGCGCCTGGATCGGCGCGACGATGAGATGAGCATCCTTCAGCGTCGAAGAGCCGGCAAGTCTGCCCACCAGCGACAAACGTTCGCTGAGCAGTTCCAGACTGACGGTGGTTTCGCCGGGCAGCACTTCCAATGCGCCGAACCGCGACGTCGGCAGATTCATACCCGCCGCGGACAGCAGACGCAGATCGTCCATCGCATCGTCGGCGTCGTCGAGATGGGCCACCACGAGCAGCGTGGGCCGCTTCGTCCGTAAAGCAATGGCCGCGGCGATCAGCGTGGTGCTCGATCCCTGGCTGCCGTCGGCGCCGATCGGTTCCGCGGGGTGCTGTCCAAGTCGATCGCACAAGGCGACCACCGCGGGGTCGTCGAGAATGGTGGACAGCCACCGGTGTTGGCTCAGCTTCATGCGCGGACATCCGACGTGGGCGGCGATGCGTTGCGGCCGGGCAGACCCAGCACGACCGGACGAAACGAGCCGGTCTCCGATTCCGACGGACGCGGCGACGTCGCCTCCGGCACGTTGAGCACGCGGATCATCGCGATTTCATCGCAGGCCTGGTTCTTCGGACACCGCGCGCATTCGCTCCAGACTTTCATCGGCAACGTCAGCCGATCCACCACGCAAAAGCCCAGTTTCTCGAAGAATGCACGCTCGTACGTCAGCGACATCAGCCGGCTGACGCACAAGGCCTCGGCATCGCGGATGACGGCTTCCACCAGTTGCCGTCCCACGCCTTTGCCCCGCCACGGCGGCGCCACGGCCAGGGAGTACACCTCGGCGAGATTCGACCACACCACGCCAAGACCGCATACGCCCACAACTCCGCGCGAATCGCCCACCGGCGCGGCGTCATCCACCGCCACGTAAAAATCCCTCACATGCTCGTACAGAAATTCCAGCGAGCGATGGAGCATCAGCCCATACTCGGCGCAATCGTTGATGATCTTGCCGAACTGAGGGACGTCACGTACATCGGCGCGACGGATGAGCATGGGTTCGCACAAACCTTTCCACGGAGAAACGCAGGATTATACAACGTGGACCGTTCACTGGCCCAGCGCGCGAAGCACCACCGTCGCATACGCGCCGCGAGGCAGCTCGAACGACAGCGTGCGGGTCCACTTGTCCTGACGATCCGGGTCCGGCGCGGCGTCGGTCATGTTGAAGCCCACGGCATCGACGAACATCGGCCGCAGGAAATGACCGAAATACGGCCGATCCACGCCGGGAATCCGCAGGCTTTTCGGTTCGATCCGCTCATGCTCCAGCACGCGCCTCGCCGCCTGCTCCCAGGGCGGGGCAAGCTGCGTCTGCGGCGACAGCAGCGGCAACTCCAGCGACGCCATCTCGTCCTCAATCGCCGACGCCACGGGGAAAAACAGATTGCCGAACGGATCGTCCGCCTCGAACACCTGGCCTCGCGGCAGGCAGCGTTCGACGACCAGTTCCACCGCGATGGCATTCCACAGCCACGACTGGTACGCCTCCACCGCCATGTACTGCGTGATCTGCGGCAAGGCGGCGAACGCGGCCCGGAAGTTTTTCGGATCCTTCGCCAGCAGTTCCACGGCCGCGCGGTCCTGACAGGCTTCCAATCGCGGCAACACCGCCTTCCACTTGCCCCACTGATTCTGCAGCGTTTTCTTGAACTTCCTCTGCTTGAGCGAATCCTTCCGCGACGGCGTGGCGATGGCGAGCTTGATCGCATCCTCGAAATGCCCTCGGATCAGCAGGGGGGCCATGAAACCCTGGCCGTGACGGGCGGAGCCGAACCGCTGGTCGCCGAAGTAGTTCACCACGCGCACGGAGGTGGGAATCGCATTGGAGGGATGAACCCCGCTGCCCGGCGACGCCAGCCGCTGCGTCTGCGCATTCATCTCCCGGACGTCGCGTTTGGACAGGTCGCCCACGCGGATGCGGAACCGGTTGCGGGCGATGGAATGCGGTGTCATCGGCCGATCGGAAAAGCCCAGCCATGTGGCGGTCCAGCCTTCCTCCGACAACTTACGAGGCAGCTTGTCGGCAAACTTCCCGGCATCCACCGTCACATGCTGCGACGTTGCCGCGTGACGATCCTTCAGACCGGCGAACTCCACCGCGTCACGATCCACACGCAACAGCATCGCCATGCGGTACGTCGCCTGCGGCGTGGTCAGCCGCTGCTTGTCCAGACGGTAGACGACGAATCGCCGCGTGTGCTGTCCGATGGCGCTTGCCGCTTCGTCGGTCAGGATTTCCTCGACCTGAAAGTCTTCTGGATGTTGTTTGATCGTCATGGCGGACGCCTGTCACCGAGCCTGTCGGTCCACGTCATGCCGCCAGCACATCAGCGAACTGGAAGCCGTCCCGCGACACGACCTCGCCCACCTTCACCGCAAGCGGCTGTTTGAACATCGGTCCGGCATAGCAGAACGAATGGAACTCGCCGTTCTCCCCGCAGGGATCCACACCCGCCGGAAGCGACGCCAGCAGATCGCCGTCAAACGTCCGGCCGACATACGACGGATCGAGTTGCTTCGGGTCCACACAGGTGATGATCGCTCGTACGCCGGCCGCCACCATCTTTTCCGCCAGCGCTGGCGTGCCCTCGCGGCCACACCAGATCGGAAAGATCGGCTCGATCCCCGTTCCCGCCATCATCTTCAGCCGGTAATCGCGGACATCCTCCAGAAACAGATCGCCGAACGCCACATGCGTGACGCCCTCGCGATTCGCACGCGCCACGGCCTCCGCCATGCGCTGCTGGTAGATGTCATTGGAACAGGGCCACGGCAGCGGCACTTCCCACAGCGGCAGTCCCGCCGCCGCCGCCTGAGCTTCCACCAGCTTCTTCCGCACCGCGTGCATCGCCACGCGATCGAACGCTTCGTTGAACGTGGTGAGCAGTCCGACCAGTTCCACGTTCGGTCGATGCTGCAAAACATGCAGTGTCCAGGCGCAATCCTTGCCCGAACTCCACGAGAGCAGCACCTGTTTGCGGGACGACGAAGCGGTGTTGGACGCAAGGGCATCAGCCATGGGAATCACCTTCCGCCAATGGCGGGATGTCAAAACAACAGGTCGGCATGATACCGGCATCCGGCCAGGAATGGGCCGAAGCTTCTCTGGCGAAAGGAAACCGCGCCGTCGCGCCGGCAGCCGCATGCGACGCCGACGGGTGTGCGATCATGCTTTGAACCGGATCACCTGCCGCGATAGCCGGAGCTGCTACCGCTGGGGTTGCCCTGGCCGCCGCCGGCGCTGTATCCGCCTTCGCGTCGCGGTTCACGCGGCTTGGCTTCGTTGACCGTTAAGTTGCGGCCCTGAAACTCCTTGTCGCTTAATTCCTCGATCGCTTTCCGTGCTTCGCTCTCCGTCGGCATTTCCACAAAGCCGAATCCACGCGACCGCCCGCTGTCGCGGTCCATGATGACTTTCGCGCTGTGAACCGGACCGTATTGCTCGAACAGCAAACGCAGATCGTCGTCCGTGGTGCGGTAGGGGAGGTTGCCGACATAGATGTTGATCATCGCCGCGAGATCCTTCGTCCCGAGTGAACTACAACTACGATTTCCAAACGTGACCCTCGGGACCCTTCGCGTCGGAAACGACAACGGCTTGCCATGTCGGTCAGCCGTCGTCAAGGCCACAACTCAAATGCCTGACCGTAATTTACCCGGTCGGCATTTCGCTTACAAGACTTGCATTACGCTAAATGAGCGTGAAAACCCAGTGAATATCAAGGGATTTGCATCACCGATGATTCCTGTTTTCCGGTGTAGCTCGCCACGCCTTGCCGACGTCAACCCCATCACTGGTCCACGCGGCAAGCCTTGGATAGGATGTTCCAACGCGGACCTGCTTCGGACACATTTCAGGATTCGTCCAGTTGCTTCAACGGTTTTCGGGGTTTACCGGGAGTTCCGGGAGTTCCGGGAGTTCCGGGGGGTCGTGACGGACAACAGGCGGGGACAGGAGTTGACGCGATGGCCAACGCGAGAATCGACATCGTCGGACCTGCGGAGTACGCGCTGATCGCATCGCTGTACAACCAGGTGTTTCGACCCGCCAAGGAGCCGGGCTTCTTCGAGCGACGCTTCCGCGCCCGCTATCAGCCGCTGATCCTCGTCGCCCACCTCGACGATCGGCCGGTCGGCTTCTTCCTCGGCTTCGAACTCAAACCCTCCGTCTTCTTCGCATGGCTCTACGGCGTCGTGCCCGACTATCGCCGCACCGGCATCGCCGCTCAACTCATGGAAGCCGCACACGACTGGGCACGCGAACACGGCTACTCCAGCATCCGCATGGAATGCTACAACCATCACCGCCCCATGCTTCGCATGATGGTCGCGCGAGGGTACAACATCGTCGGTATCCGCTGGGACCCCGACCACAGCGATAACCTGATCCTCTTCGAACGCGACCTGAGCGAGTGACCCGTCCCCGGTCCCCCCGTTCCCCCCGTTCCCCCGGTCCACCCCCCGGCGGAAGCGACAGGTACATCGCATCCACCGGCTTTGCGCCGTGTGCCAAACAAAGCCCGCCGATGCGATGGTCCCATC
>JADLAP010000401.1 GCA_020848195.1 Phycisphaeraceae bacterium | reverse complement strand
GGGGTGGAGGCCGTGCTGGCCAGCGGAGAGCGCGTGCAGGGCAGCTACCTGGTGGGCTGCGATGGGGCTCACAGCCTGGTGCGCAAGGCCATGGGGGTGAGCTTCGAGGGCGGGCGCTATCCCCAGGTGTTCTTGCTGGGCGACATCGAGATGCAGTGGCCCCACCCCCACGGCGAGGTCTGGAAGCTGGTGCTGATGGAGGATGGCGAGGTGGTCAACTTCGTGGTGGTGGTGCCCGTTCCGGGTAATCCGCGCCGCTACCGCCTGTCCATGGCCGCGCCGCCCGAGTACTGGGACGAGGGGGTGGAGCTGCCTGAGGCCAACCTCGAGCTGATCGAGCGGCTGGCCGGCCCGGCCCTGCCGGCTGGAACAAAGCTCTCCAACCTGCGCTGGGCCTCCTTCTATCGCATCAGCCACCGGCTGGCCAGCCGTTATCGGGTGGGGCGTCTGTTCATCGCCGGAGACGCGGCCCACATCCACCCGCCCATCGGCGGGCTGGGCATGAACACCGGCCTGCAAGACGCCTACAATCTGGGCTGGAAACTGGCCCGGGGAGGCGAGCAGCTGCTGGAGAGCTACCATCTCGAGCGTCACAAGGTGGGCGAGCAGGTCGTGGCTCTGACCGCGTCGCGCATGGAGGACGCCACCTCCGGCAAGGCACGAGACGAGGCTGCCGAGGAGCGGGCCAACACCCAGCTCGAGATCAGCTACGCCGGTGGCCCCCTGGCCTTCGGGGCCGTTCCGGCCGGGCAGCGGGGAGCTGGCCCGGGAGAGCGCCTGGACTTCGTGGACAAGCTTCGCAGGCTCTACATTCGGCGCAGCTCACGCCTGATCGACTTCATGCGCGACGGCGAGCTCCACCTGTTTGGCTATGGCGGAGGCTGGCCCGAGTTTCGCTCGCTGAGCGCTCACCTGCGCGCGAGTCTGGGACCTGAGTTGCGCTGCTGGGCGGTGTCCGATTCTTTCCGGTTACCCGAGCTCAACGAAGAGGTGCCGGTGCTGCAGGACGCGCGAGGTCGCGCCCACGGCGCCTGGGGGGACGGGCCAGGGGCCATCCTGGTGCGTCCGGACGGTCACGTGGCCTGGCGCGGCGGAATGAGCGGCGACGAAGGACTGGAGCGTGCCCTGACTGTGCTCAGCGGCGGAGCCTGAGGAAGATCGCCGGCTGGTTCTCCAGGATGCCCTGCAGGAAGTCGACGCTCATGCCATCGCGGAATTTCTCCTCAGGCAATCCGAGCTCCTGGGCTTTGGACTTGATCACGTCCATCGACTCGCTGAACTGATTGAGGTCCTGGCGGTCGAACGAACGCGCCTGGCGCTGCTCGGGCGTGAGGGCCTCCCAGCGACGGGCGGCCTCCTCGCGCTGCTGGGGGGTGAGCTTCTCGACCGGCTGCCCGGTCATCTCCTCGATCCCCTTGCGCAGCTGGCTCTCGGCCACCGGCTTGAGGAACGAGCGCATCTGCAACTGCTGCATGTTGTCGGCCAGGTCGTTGGAGTTCCAG
>JADLAP010000400.1 GCA_020848195.1 Phycisphaeraceae bacterium | reverse complement strand
GGCGACCACGCCGCCAAGGAGGAAACCTCCTTCGGCCTGGCCCTCTTGCCCGAGTTCGTCGATCCGTCCCTGCTTGTCGACGGGCGCGATCCCAAGGACCACTGGCCCGACGGCGACGACTCCGTGGCCAAGACCATCTACCCCGGCGTCTGCACCGACGTCGGCAAGGCGTGCTTCTCCCAGCTCGGCGTTGACGCCCGCCAGGCCAGCGCCGAGCACGGCTGGGCAAGTCTGAGCCCCGTGTTCGACGAATTGGCCCGCCGCATCCAGGCTCATCTGGCCTGACCCGCTGTCCCTCCCCCCGTCGACCCGCCAGGCACGGCCGGGACGAGGTAACATGACGCCATGAGCGACTACGTGCTATGGGCGGTGCTCTGTCTGGCCATCGCGTTCATTCTGTTCTTCATCGAGATCTTCGTCCCCTCGGGCGGACTGCTGGGGATCCTGTCGTTTTCCGCCCTCGTCGGCGGGATCGCCCTGCTCTTCAAGGTCGACACCACCGTGGGGCTGATCGGGGCGATCGCCGCGTTGGTGGCCATACCGTTCCTCTTCGCCCTGGCGGTGAAGATCTGGCCCAACACGCCGCTTTTCAAGTACATCCTGCTCAAGACTCCCCCTCCGCGTCCGCCCGTCACCGGCGGAGAACCACTGGTGCAGGTGAACGTCGGCGACCGCGGCCGCACCCTCACCGCCCTGCGGCCCGTCGGCACCTGCCTGATCCATCAGCAGAGGCTCGAATGTCTGACCGAGGGAAGGGTCATCGAGGCCGGCGTCGACGGCACGCAGATCAAGGTCCGCCCGGTGTAATAATTGTCTCCCCCGTCTCCGTCACCTGCTCAACTGTTCCCCTGCTCACCTGCTCTACTTCCCTCACCCTTTCATCGCGTTGACGCGGTCCTGGGCCGTGCCCACGGCGTTGATGCGGACGCCGAAGTTCTCGCCGACCTTCACCGCGCTGCCGCGGGCCACGGGCTTGTTGTTGACCAAGAGGTCCAGGTCCTCGTCCACGGATTTTGAAAGCTCGAGGATCGCCCCTGGGCCGAGGCTGACCACCTCGCTCATGTGCATCGTGCGCTGGCCGATCCGCACGATCAGCGGGACCGAGAGCCTGAGGATCGTGTGTAAATCGGTAGACATGGCTGACGTTAGTTATCGGCCCGGCGGGACTTCGAGCTTGATTGGCCACCCATGGCTACCGGCCGAACGCCTTCTCCGCCAGGTCCACCGCCTTGGCCAGCGCCGCCGCCGTGTTCACCGTCTCGCGGTGCTCGGACTCCGGCACGCTGTCGGCCACGATCCCCGCCCCCGCCTGAACGTGGACCACCCATCGCCCCTGCTGCGACGAGGGCATGACCACCATGGTCCTTAAGGCGATCGCCATGTCCATGTTGCCGGTGAAGTCCGCGTACCCCACCGCCCCGGCATACGGCCCGCGCCGCGTCGGCTCGAGCTCGTCGATGATCTGCATCGCCCGCACCTTCGGCGCCCCGCTGACCGTCCCGACCGGCAGCGCGTACCGCAGCGCGTCCCAGCAGTCGCAGCCCGGCCTCACCTTGCCCATCACCGTCGAGCTGATGTGCATGA
The DNA here is from genome assembly GCA_020848195.1 of Phycisphaeraceae bacterium. GTDB lineage: Bacteria > Planctomycetota > Phycisphaerae > Phycisphaerales > Phycisphaeraceae > JADLAP01. The sequence goes on along the minus strand of JADLAP010000400.1, from coordinate 76 downwards.
CGTGGCTGTAACGCTCGACGACCATCACGTCCGGTATCGCCACCGTCCCCGGCTGGGCCACGCGCCCCAGGTCATT
>JADLAP010000286.1 GCA_020848195.1 Phycisphaeraceae bacterium | reverse complement strand
GACATCGGTCAAATCCAGGGCCGCGGCGACGCGTTGGGCCGGCCCTTCGCGGTCGCCCGTGACCATCAGCCGACGCCGGATGCCCAGATCAGCCAGATCGCGCATCATGCCGGCGGCATCCGAGCGCGCGCGATCCTCCAGCCCGATCCAGCCGAGATATTTCCCGTCCGCAGCCACCATCAGCACGCTGAGGCCTTCGCTGCCGTCCTGGGAAACCCCGCTTGTGTCAACGCCATGTTCCTGGAGAAAGGCTTGACGCCCGACGACGATTTTCCGGTCATCCAGCCAGGCCACGACGCCGCGACCGATCGTTTCGGCAAATCGCTCCGTGCTCGCCGGCGTCAACCTGGCACGGACGGCCATCTCCAGCACCGCCTGGGCAAGCGGATGGCGGGAATGCTGTTCCGCCGAAGCACAGAGATGCAGAAGATCGGCTCCGGGCACGTGATCCGCGGGAGCCAGGCGCGTGACCGTCAGGGTTCCCGTGGTCAGCGTTCCCGTTTTGTCGAACAGAATGGCGGTCAACTTGCGGGCGATCTCGAAATCGCGGACGTTCTTGACCAGCACGCCGACCCGTGCCGCGGCGCTGAGCGCCGCGACCATGGCGGTCGGCCCCGCCAGAATGATGGCGCACGGACAGGCGATCAGAAGCAGACTGATCGCGCGACTCGCATCCCGCGTGAAGAACAGCACCGCGCCCGCCAGCATCAGCACCGTCGGCGTGTAGTAGCCCGCGTACTGATCCAATAGGCGCGTGATGGGCGTTTTCGACGATGCCGCGTCGAGAATCAGCGACTTGACGCGCCCCAGCGTGCTGTCCGCCACCGCTTTTTCCACCCGGACACGCAGAACGCCCGTCTGATTGATGCTCCCGGCGAAGACGACCGATCCCTCGTCCTTTTCCACCGGCATGGATTCGCCTGTGATGCTCTTCTCGTCCACGGCACTCTGGCCCGCAAGCACGATGCCGTCGGCGGGGATGTTGTCCCCAGGCCTGACCATGACCGTGTCGCCCACGCGAAGGCTTCCCGCAGGCACTTCGCGTTCGCCGCCGTCTTCCAGCAACCTCGCCCGTGTGGGCGTGACGCGAATCAGGGATTCGATCGTTCTGCGCGCCCCCGCGGCAACACGCTTTTCCACGAAGGAAGCCAGCAGCATGAAAAACGCCACCGTGCCCGCCTCCACGTATTTGCCTGAAGCGAACGAGCCGAGAAACGCCAGCGCCACCAGTTCCTCCATGTGCGAACCATGGGCAGCTTTCGGCCCAGCCTGCAGATTACGCGCAGCTTCCCAGATCAGAGGCGCGCCGAGCAGCACCCCCGCCAGCATCGCCAGCAAATCGCTGTGAAAGGCATCGGGAAACAGCCACCTTGCCGCCAGAGCGCACAACAGCAACGTGCCTCCCAGCAGTGACGCCATGATGCGGGCGTCCACCTTGCGTTCCTCGCTGAGCGCGTCGCGGCCGAAGTCGGTCTGAAAGACGGAACCTGTTGTGGTCATGGCATCACTTCCGGGCAGATTATGATAATGATAACTCGTTATCATAAATATGCAATGTCTTTTCCGTCAGCTTTGCGTGAAGGGGCAAGCGGTTGGCCTTAAGGCAAGGGGGGCGCGCCCGGGCGAGGCCCCGCCGAAGCGGTGAGTACACCGTATCGGCGGGCTTTGTTTGCGTAAAAAGGTCTTGACGGTATTTGTCAGCTGCGACGTCTTCGTCGCAGGGGTTTCAGGACACGCTGATCGTGGCGCGCATCAGGTGCGTCGCGCCGGGGTGGACCTTCACCGCGTTCTGCATCGCGTTGGCGGTTTCGATGCAGAGCATGCCGGGCCATTCGTGGTCGCCGAAGTCCGGCATTTTGGCGCTCTTGTCGATCCACGGGTTCCACACCACGGTGGAGGATGAGCCGGCCTTGTCGATGGTGATCTTCCGGTTCATCGTCGGGTCGCTGAGGATGCAGGGCGATTTGGTGTCGTGGTAGACGCGATCGGTTTCGCCGCTGATGGTCAGCGGTTCCTCGCCCTGCTGCTGATGCGCGTTGCGGATTTTGCTGAAATATTTGGTGCGTTCGACGCCGGTGACCTGGACTTTGCGGACATCGCCGACGACGAAATAGGTATGCAGGGCTTCGGTGATGGTGAAGGGTTTGGTTCCGGTGTTGCGGGATTCGAGGGCCATGCTCAGCGTGTCGCTGATCGTGATGGTGTGTCGGAGGTGGAAGTCGTGGGGCCACCACTTGCGTGACGCGTCATCGCTGACGGTGGTCAGCGCGATGACGATTCGTCCGGCGTGATCCTGCGTGACCAGTTCGATGTTCCAGGCTTTGAGTCGAACGGTTCCGTGCATCGGCGCTTCGGGCTTGTCTTCGTTGGGGCCGAACCATGGGAAGCAGACGGGCACGCCGCCGCGGATGGGTTTGCCCGTCTCGAAGGCGCTTTGTTTGCTCATGAACAGCACGGGCTGATGGCCTCGCGGCTGCCAGTGAGTCACATGCGCGCCGTGGAGGTGGACATGGGCCTGGGCGTGGGGAGTCTGAACCGCGATGCGCGTCAGGCCGCCCTCGCCGACTTCAAACCGGACCAGGTCGCCGATGCCGTAGCGTTGTTGCAGTTCCGCAATCAGGGTGTCGTTGGGCATCGGGACAATGTACCTTGGCGCGTGGTCCCCAGCCACAGGATGCCGCTGGTGATGGGCTTGTTTCCTGCGTACAATCAGGGTTTCCCCGTCACCCGGACCCGGAGCGACCAGCCATGACCGTGGAACTTCAAGGCGACCTGCAATCCCGTGACGCGAAAATCGCCATCGTCGTCAGCCGGTTCAACGATTTCGTGACCACGCACCTGCTCGACGCGGCGGTGGACACCTACCGTCGTCACGGCGGCAACGACGCGCAACTGACCGTCGCCTGGACCCCCGGCAGCTTTGAAATCCCGACGGTCGCGCTGCGTCTGGCCCAGAGCGGCAAGTTCGATGCCGTGGTCTGCCTCGGCTGCATCATCCGCGGCGGGACGAGCCATTTCGATTTCGTCGCCAACGAGGCGGCCAAGGGTATCGGTCAGGTCTCGCTGCAGACCGGCGTGCCGTGCATCTTCGGCGTCATCACCGCGGACAATCTGGAGCAGGCCATCGACCGGGCCGGCGCCAAGCAGGGCAACAGCGGCGCCAAGGCGATGGCCGCGGCGATCGAGATGGTGAATCTGCTCAAGCAGGTGAAGTGAGCATCCATGCGCGCGACAAGTCGCGGCGCTACGTATTCGAATCCAATCAACCTTCGACGGCGCGTACGGCGGCGTCGATGGTGAACGCGCCTTCGTACAGCGCGCGGCCGACGATGATGCCGTTCAGCGGCAGTTTCGCCAGTTCGTAGAGATGTTCGAGTTTGCCCACGCCGCCGGAGGCGACGATGGGGACGGCGGTGGCCTGCGTCATGCGCGCCATCGCGCCGACGTTGGGTCCTTGCAGCGTGCCGTCCGTGGCGATGTCGGTGTAAACGATGGCGGCGAGGGGCCAGTCGTTCACCTGCCTGGCGATGTCCTCGGCGCTGGTGTTGGTCTGCTGCTGCCAGCCTTTGACGGCGAGTTGTCCGTCGCGGGCGTCGAGGCCGAGTACGATCCGGCCGTTGTAGGTGGGATTGCCCATCAGACTCTGGAACCAGTCCCAGTTTTCCAGCGCTGCCGTGCCGAGGACGACACGGGACACACCGACCCCGAGCAACCGATCGATGGCCCCGGCGGTGCGGACGCCGCCGCCGACTTCCACTTTCAGCGACGTTTGCCGGCAGATGTCCTCGATGGCGCGGAGATGGACCATCCGGCCCGTCTTGGCTCCGTCGAGATCGACCACATGCAGCCAGGAACAGCCGGCGTCGGCGAACAGCTTCGCCTGCGCCAGCGGGTCGTCACCATATGTCGTTTGCCGGCCATAGTCGCCCTTGAGCAGCCGCACCACCTTGCCTTCACGCAGGTCAATGGCCGGGAACAGATACATCGGACAAGCTCCGTGATTCCATTTAGCCGCAGATGAACGCAGATGAACGCAGATAAAAATCACATACCACAAACCATGCCATACCCGTCCCCCTTTCGGAGATCGGGCTGGGGGCACATCATAATGATTTATTGCCTGAATGGTCTGGTCGTATCTGCGTTTATCCGCGTTCATCCGCGGCTAAAACACGTCTTACTTGAGGAACAGCTCAATGACCGGGACGGTGACGTCCGGCTTCTGGACGGGCAGTTCCATGGTCAGGGTGTCGGCGGGGAGCTGGACCTGCTTGGTGATCCATTCATCGGCCTTCATCTTGAGTTCGGAGGCGTCGTTGAGCAGTTGGGCGTATTCGACCTTGCCGGCGAGGCCGGGCAGATGCAGGTGACGATAGGGCCATGCGAGGACATGGACGTAGAGCCGCTTCTTGTCGGGGTTGTAGGTATAGCGGCAATCGGTGGGCGATTTGAATTCATCGGGGGCCTGTGTGCAGCCGTAGATGGAGCGGTTGTGGCGGGCCATCCATTTGCCCATGCCTTGCAGCCGATCGAGGGCTCGCTGGTCGAGGTCGCCGCGCCCGGTGGGGCCGACGTTCAGCAGCAGGTTGCCGCCCTTGCTGACCGAGTCGATAAGCATCTGCACGAGCATGTCCACGCTCTTCCAGCTCGCTTCGTCGCGGTGATAGCCCCACGATCCGCTGAAGGTCTGGCAGGCTTCCCAGACCACCGGCGTGCCGTCCACCTTGATCCATTCCGTGGGCTGAACCTGTTCCGGCGTCTTGACGTCCCAGCCGTCGGGAATGTCCAGGCGGTCGTCGAGGATGACGTGCGGCTGAAGCTGGCGGATCATCTTGTACAGTTCTTCGCTGCGCCAAGCTTCGCGGCCCTTGCCGAGGGAGAAGTCCGTACGGTTTTCGCCTTCCTTGCAGGGATAGGAGAAGTCGAACCAGAGGACATCGACATGGCCGAACTGGGTGAGCAGTTCGCGGACTTGGCCGTGGAGGTAGTCGGCGTATTTCATCTGGTCCCGGCCGGCGTTCAAGGCGTCGCGGTCCTTGTTCCGATGCGGGCCGATGACTTTATCGATCATGTAATGCGGATGATGCCAGTCGATCAGCGAGTGATAGAAGCCGACCTTCATGTTCCGGCCGCGGAACGCATCGACCATCGGCGTCAGCGCGTCCTTGCCGTACGGCGTGTTGGGAGCCTTGTAGTCGGTGAGCTTGCTGTCCCAGAGGCAGAAGCCTTCATGGTGCTTCGTGGTGATGACGAAGTACTTCATGCCGGCGTCCGAGGCCGCCTGGGCCCACAACTCCGGGTTGTAGAGGTCGGGATCGAAATGCTTGAAGTAGCGGCGGTCGTAGTCCGCGTCGTCGAATTCTTCGTAATGCTTGAGCCATTCGTGCCGCGCGCCCAGGGAGTAAAGACCCCAGTGGATGAACATGCCGAAGCGATCATTCACAAACCACTTGGTGTCGCCGGGGGTGGGTTTGGTTTTCAACATGATCCGTGATCTCCATAAGGGAAGAGCAACATTTCCGGTTATGGGGGAGGCATTCTACTGCAACGCAAACGTGTGTCGCGGCGACATCAAGTGGTCCGACCGAGGAAACGGGCTTCGCGGATTGGCTGCCGCGGTCACTGGCGATCGTAATCCGCCAGGCGGTAGTAGAGCGTTCGGACGCTGATGCCCAGCGCTTCGGCCGTGGTGCGACGGTTGCCGCCGTGGCGCTCCAGCATGGCGAGGATGTGCTGCCGTTCCACCTCGTCCAGGCTGATTTCCCCGGCTTTTTCGCACGTTTTCGGCTCAAGAGCCGGGGAGGCCGGGGGCGCCGGGAGAGGCGGCGATGCGGATTGCGTCGCATCAGCATGATGCGTTTCGCAGACGACGCGGCGAGCCGGCGCGCGACGCCACGCGCGGTCGAGCGCGACCTCCAGATCGCCGAGATGGCACGGTTTGGTCAGAAAATCGACGACGTTGTATCGAATAGCGCGTTGCGCCGCTGCCAGATCGCCGAAGCCGGTGAGTATCACCACGGACATGGCAGCATGTTGCTGGTGAATGCGTTCGAACAGGTCCATGCCGGACATGCCGGGGAGGTTCAGATCGATCAGGGCCATGGGGAAGGATTGTTCGGCAAGGATGCGCAGCGCCTTTTCCGCGGTGGAAGCGCCGACCGTCTCGAAACCGATCATTGCCACCATGTCCTCCAGGGTGGCGCGCATCCGCGGCTCGTCCTCGACGATCAGCAGACGGCGCGGAGGCAGCGGCGTGCGTTCCATGGTTGGGTCCGACTGTAACACACCACGGGTCAATCGTGAAGCATGGGTCGAGCTTCCGGCAAGGACGGAACCTCCGGGGGCAGTCGCAACGTCAGGCAACTGCCGTGGTTCACGCCCGCGCTGGCGGCGACGAGTTGTCCGCCGTGGGCCTCGGCGATGGCGAGACTGACGGACAAGCCCAGCCCCGTTCCCGCCGGCGATGCGCCTCGCTTGGTCGTGAAAAACGGCTCAAACACGCGGTCGAGGGTGGTGCTGTCCATGCCCACGCCGTTGTCGCGGACCTGGACCTGCGATTGGCCGTCCACGAGGCCGACGTCGACTTCGACCTCCCCCGCGCGTCCATCCAGGCCGGCCACCGCGGTCAGGGCGTTGAGCAGCAGATTGACCAGAACCTGTTTCAGTTCCGTCGGATCGCCGACGACCCTGACCGGCGATGCCGGGGTGCAGGTCAGTTTCAGCCTGCAGTTTCGCCGATCCGCTTCGCCGGCCAGCAGATTGACAACCTCGCGGGTCAGCGACGCCAGGTCCACCGTCTGACGCTGACTGGCGGCGGGAGCCGCGAGGGAAACCAGTTTGCCCGTGATGCCTTTGCAACGGACGGCTTCCTCGCAGATGGCGCGCAGCCTCGCCGCCGCGGTCGGGGGCAGCGGCGAGGCCGAATCCTGGCGCAGCGCCAGTTCCGCCTGGCCGAGGATGATCCCCAGTGGATTGTTCACCTCATGCGCTACGCCGGCCGCGAGCAGTCCCACCGACGCTAGGCGATCCGACCGGGCCAGTTGCACGCTGCGCTGACGGACCTTTTCCTCCAGATCGTCGTACACCGCCTTGAGCTGACCGGCCATCTGGTTGAAATCCCCAGCCAATGCCGCGAATTCCCGATCGCCCACGGGCGTCACCGGCTCGGACCATCGCCCCCGGGCCAGCCGTCGCGTGCCTTCGGCCAGTTGCCTCAGCGGCTTCATCACCGACCGCACATGCCACAGGCCGAGCATGACGATCACCGCCAGCACGACGATCGCCGCCGCCGCCACGAGCGCGATCGCCTGACGCTGATCCGCCCGAGCCCGCTCTTCGATGGCCACAATCCGCGCGCGGGCGGTCTGCGATGCGCCGGAGATCACCTGAATCGCCCGCATGATCGTGTTCAGGGCCGGCTCGTCCGTATCCGTCGGATCGCGTTCCAGCACCCGCATGGCCCGTTGCAGAGCTTCGCGCAAGGCCTGTGTGAAGGTCGGGTCCAGTTTCGTTTCCAGCAGTTTGTTGCCCGGCTGATCCGGCGACTCCAGCGACGCAGCCATCACGGCCAGTTGTTCCCACGCCCGACGTCGCTGGCGCGGCGTGTGATCCGTCCGCAGTTCCTCATGCACCTGCATGAGACGAACGCCCAACTCGTAGCCGTTGCGGAGTTGCTGATATTCCGTGAGGGCCGCCGCCAGTCTCGCGTTGAGCCGGCCCAGACCCGTCATGCCCACCACGCCGACGAGGATCAGCCCCGCCGCCGCCGCGACAATCTGCAACGCCATCCGCGATCTCAGTGACATCGCGCCGACAAGGATACCAATCCCGCTGGAATGTCGATGGCGGCCCTTGCATTGGCCGATGACCTTGCCGTCGGCCAACCCAATTTTGCACACCAGTCGTCGATGCGTTGTGTCTACGGAATGGGCGAAGTCGGCGCGGTTGTGACGGATATCGTTCTGGCCGACCCCGCGTGCCGATCGCAAGGCGTGGCGTTACGATGGACGGCATGAAGCACCACCGTCAGGAACTGTGGTTCGACGTGCCGCAGCGGCGCGGGTTCGTGAACATCAAGCGACAGGTGCAGCAGGCTGTGGACGACAGCGGGAACCGTGAAGGATTGTGCCTCGTCAACGCCATGCACATCACGGCGAGCGTGTTCATCAACGATGCGGAGGATGGGCTGTTGTCGGACTATGACCGATGGCTGGAGGAACTGGCCCCGCACGCGCCGGAGCTGGACGGCATCGGACACTACCGGCACAACGACACGGGCGAGGACAACGCCGACGCGCATCTGAAGCGTCAGATCATGGGTCGGGAGGTGATGGTGGCGGTGACGGGGGGCAAGCTGGATTTTGGGCCGTGGGAGCAGATTTTCTACGGTGAATTCGATGGCCGGCGTCGCAAGCGGGCGCTGATCAAGATCATCGGCGAATAAGACTTCCATGCGCCATCACGTCGCGGCGTGCCGGCGGCGCCAGGCGCGAGGCGAACAATTCTGAAACCGGCGGAACATGCGGCTGAAATGCGCAGCATCGGCAAAGCCCAGCGCGTGGGCGATGTCGGTGACGCTCGGCCGCGGGTGGAGCAGTTGCGCGCAGGCGCGCTGGATGCGGCGGAACTGGAAATGCTGCTGCGGGTTGCTTCCGGTGTCGTGCTTGAACAGCCGGGTGATGTAGGCCGCCGAGAAACCCAGAGGCCGGGCGACGTCGCCGACGTGAAACATTTGCGAGTTGTCCAGCGCCTGTTCGATGCCGTCGAGGACCATGCGGACTTCAGGGCGATGCGCCGGTCCGCGCGGCCGCCCCGGCTGGGACGCCATCGCGCGGCCCAGCAGCACGAGACATTTGAGGAACATCGCCTTGAGGTAAAGGCGGGAAGGCGTTGTCTGGTCCAGTTCCGCGGCAATGCCTTCGAGTTCCCGCAGACAGTCCGACATGCCGGCGGCGTCCAGCTCAATCTGAAGGATCGGGCCTCGCGGCGAGCAGGGGAACAGGCTCGAACCCAGGAACAGCGGCGCCAGGCCTTCCCGGTCGTTCCGCGGCGAGAGTTCCGCAAGCAGCCATTCCGCGAGGTAGTACACATTGATGAGGACGAAGGTGTGCTGGCTTTCAAAGCCGTGGACCAGGCCCGGAGGAACGACCAGCACGCAGCCGCGGCGAAGCGGGGCGCGACCCTCGGCGGTCAGGTGAGTCGCGGAGCCTTCGCGGACGAAGGCGATTTCGTGGTAGTCGTGGCCGTGCGGCGCGACCTTCCGCGTCAGGGCGCGTTGAACCCGCACCGGATGGGCGGCGGACAAACGCACATCGGCCTGCGTGACGGTGAACTTCGGCTTCAAGGACATGGTCGAATTCATTCAAGTCTATGCCCAAAGCATTCAAGATCGCCGACATGAATTATGCGAAGCTGACAGTCCGAATTCAACACAAAATATAGCGTATCCCATGAACACGCGCGAAAACACCCTGCGTACCATCCGTTGCCAGCCGGCCGATTTCGTTCCAGTTTTTGACGGAACGGTATGGACGGCGTTCGAGCTGGGGGGCAACTTCCAGTGGCAGTCGTTCACCGACCACTGGGGTGTGGTCTGGCAGGCGGAACTGGAAGGCTACGTGCCGGTGGATGTCGTCCATCCGCTGGCGGACCTGACGAAGCTCGACGACTACGCCTTTCCCGATCCATGGGCGCTGACGTGGACGGCCGAGGACCAGAAACGGTTCGAGGCTGTGGACCGCTCGCAAATCCTCGTCGGCGGCCTGCACATCAACTTCCTTTATGAACGCCTGCGCAGTCTGATGGGCCTGGACAACCTGCTCATGGCGCTCTACGACGAACCCGATCGGCTCAAGGCGCTCATCGATCGCATCGTGGACTACCAGCTCGTCTGCGTCCGAAGGCTGCTCGACCTCGGCGTGGACATCATCCACATCCCCGAAGACCTGGGCACGACCAAGGACCTGGTCATGTCGCCCGAGATGATGCGTCGGTTCATCTTCCCCGCCTACGAACGCCTGTTCCACGACATCCACCGGCGCGACGTCATCATCGACTTCCACACCGATGGCGCGATCCAGCGGATCATCCCCGACCTGATCGGCCTGGGCATTCACATCGTCAATCCGATGGAAGTCACCGCCAACGATCCGGTCCGCGCCCGCGAGGCGGTGAAGGGCAAACTGGCGGTGCTGGGCGGGATCAATTCCAAGATCGCGCACATGGGCACGCCGGCGGATGTGCGGCGCGAGGTGAAGCGGGCGTTTGAACTGTGGAAGCCGGGTGGCGGCTGGCTGGCGGGACCGGACCAGGTGCTCATCGGCGCGCCGAAGGACAACGTCGAGGCGTTCTGGGAAACTTGCTGGGAACTGGCGGGAAAATAGCGGTTTTTCTTTGTCCGATGGAGGTTGGTACGTGAACAAGAATCTGTCCGAAGTCGTGGCGGTCTATTTTCCCAGCTATCACCCGGACGCGCTGTACGAGCAATGGTACAGCCCCGGCTGGAGCGAGTGGCGTCTGCTCGAACAGATGCAGCCGCTCTTCCCCGGCCACGAACAGCCCAAACTCTGCACGTGGGGCTCGTTCGATGAATCCGATCCGAAGTGGATGGAGAAACAGATCGACCTCGCGGCCGACCACGGCATCACCACTTTTCTGTTCGACTGGTACTGGTACAACGGCCAGAAGTTCCTCCACCGCGCCTTGGAAGACGGATTCCTCAAGGCCCGCAACCGCCACCGGCTCAAGTTCTACATCATGTGGGCCAACCACACGTGGGGCGTCTTCCCCGCCTGCCGCGACGTCTTCCGCGGCCCCACCGGCTTCGAACGCCAAATCTTCGGCCAGGCGCTGGCGTACGACAAACCCCTGCTCGAAATCCGTCACAGCCTCGAAGACCTGGAAAACGCCACGCGGTACTGCATCGAGCACTACATGCACGAGCCGAACTACCTGCACGTCGACGGCCAGCCGCTGTTCAGCTTCTGGCACTGGCCCGAACTGGAAGAGGGCCTCGGCGGCGAAGCAGGAGTCAGGGCTGGACTGGATCGCATGCGGACGATGACACGCGAAGCCGGCTTCAAGGGTCTGCACATCAGCGCCAACATCGCCAACTATGAAGGCCCGGAGACGCACCTGTGCTGGTGGCCCAGCCTGACCGAGCGGATGAAGCGTTGCGGCGTGGATTCGGTGTACGGCTACAACGTCGCGCGGACGCCGGGCTTTGCCGCGCTGACCAACGACCGACCGCTCGTGCCCTACGACGACGTGATCCAGAGTCACCGCGACCTGTTCGCCCGCTGCGAGAACCGCGGCCTGCCGTTCTTCCCCGTGGCGACCATCGGCGGATGCGACAACTCCCCGCGCTGGCGTCGCGGCGAAACGTTCCCCGTGGACTTCCGCAAGCTCGGATACGAGCCGATCGTCGTCGGCAGTACGCCGGAAAAGTTCGGCCAGACCGTGCAGGCCGCGCTGGACTGCATCGCCCGCGCCGACGGTCCGCGCCATTTGCTGCTCAACGGCTGGAACGAGTGGACCGAAGGCAACTACCTGCTGCCCGACCAGTGGCATGGGACGGGCTATCTGGAAGCGCTGCGTAAGGCCGTTTGCCGGTAACACATCAAGCCCAGTAGATTTCTCACCGCGTGTCGATGCCGCACTAATATGTGGCTATATCTATATTTATCAGGTGTTTATTAAAAAGGTTGACGCGGCGTTCATGTATGATAAGATATATATACTATAGGTATGTCAAACGTTCTTGGCCTGAGTGTGGAAAGTGATCGCCATGAGTGTGCTGACGGACATCAAAGTTCCCGACGTTCACACTAAGCGGCGGTACATTTACGAGACGCTTCGCCGGCAGATTCTGGCGGCGGAGATTGCGCCGGGGACCAAGTTTCCTCCCGCCAGCGTTCTGTGCCAGCAGTTTGCGGTGTCCTACATGACCATGCACGCGGCCCTGAACGACCTGGTCCGCGACGGCTGTCTGATTCGCCATCGCGGCAAGGGCACATTCGTGGCCGACGCCTCGGCGCGGAAGAAGCGGCCGATGACCACGGACCTGGTCGTGGTGCTGCCGGTGCAGGAGGACATCATCAACTCCAGCCAGTCGTCGGAAGTCTTTCAATTTCTCCACGGCTGCACGGCCGGGGCTTCGGCGGCGCAGGCGCGGCTGGGCATGATGTCCATACCATCCCGTCCCGGCGAGGACGAAGTGCGGGTGGCGCTGGAGCAGATTCTGGCGCATGACGGGGCGATCTTCATCGGCGATCAGTATGACGGACTGATGACGGAGCTGGGCCGACGGCATTTTCCTGTCGCCGCGTATGGCGTGGGCGATGTGACCAAGGTCGCGGCACGTGTGGAATACGACCGCGCCGACGCCGTCCGTCAGGGCATGCGTCATCTGATTGAGCATGGCTATCACCGCATCGGCCTTTTGGGCGCGCTCGCAGGCCCCGGCAGCAAATACAACTTGTTCCGTGAACTGCTGGCTGAACACGGCCTGGCGCTCGATGCCGCATGGGTGCAGCAATGCTCCAGCATTCACGATGCGTTTCAGGACGCCCACGCGCTGCTGAGCCGTCAGCCGCGGCCTCAGGCGGTGTTCGTGGACAACCATCGCAAGGCGCTGGCTCTGATCCAGGTCGCCCAGCTTCAGGGGCTGGCGATTCCGCGCGATCTGGCGGTGATGGGCTATGGCGCCGACACCGCCAGCCAGTCTTCGCCGCACAGCCTTTCCCTGGTCGCCCTGCCCTACGCCGACTTCGGACGCCAATGCGCCCAGATGCTCGACCACATTATTCGCGGCCAGACGCAGCCGCCGGCGTGCAGGATCGTGCAGGCGAATCTGGTCATTCGTCAATCCTGTGGATGCGATTCCCCGGCCATGGACACCCGTGACGCCATGCCGGAATTCTGACCGCAACCTTCGGTTTCACAGACAAGGAGCCATGTCATGTCCACACTTCTTCTCGACGCACGGATTCGGACAACTTCATGTCGCCGTCCGTCTCCCCGCTTCCGAAAGGCCCACGGCTTCACCCTCATCGAACTTCTCGTGGTGATTTCCATCATCGCGTTGCTCATCGCCATTCTCCTGCCAAGTTTGAAACAAGCCAGAGACCGTGCCCGGCAGACGGCCTGCGGCAGCCAGCTCCATCAGCTTGGTCTGTACGTGAGCATGTACGCCGCGGACCACAAAGACTGGTTTCCCCCCGTGTCCGACGATAGCAGCGTGGGATGGAATACCTACCTGGTCAAGAGTGGCTACATCCCCGGCGCGGCGTTGAGCATCGGCCCGGTCAATGCCCGCCAGTACCTTTGCCCGGGATCCCAGGTCCGTTACAGCGGTTCGGAGTACTACGTGTACGGCCAATACGGCATGAGCGGCCGGCTGGGCTACGCCGGGTCATGGACCATCCATCGGGTGCGCATGGCCGACACCGTCAATGCCTCCCGCAAGGTCATGCTGATGGACTTCGGCAACACCAACGCGCTGGACGCTCATCTGGGAAGTCCTCAGATCTATGTGTACTACGCTCCCGGCAACAGCGGCAATACGGCTGTGAACTGGATTGATGGCACGGTGACCGGCATCATCGCCGACGCCGTGTACGGTCGCCATCTCGGCGGCGTGAACGTGACCTATGTGGATGGCCACGTTCAGGGCACGGTTGCCGCCGCGCTCAACAACTACAACGTCTACTGGAATCCCAAGTACTGATTCCCTGCTGAATACAAATGAAGTTCCGCTAGCCGCGACCGATTCTTCCATCCGTGGAAGGAACGATTTTGTGAGTGTTGCATGTGGTGTGCCATGGACCGGCACGGCCGCGTGCACCGTGGATGCAATACCGCCTGCGGCGATGTCCCGCGAACAGGAAGTTAAAGATGAAACACCTTGGTTTGATCGTGATTACACTGCTGTTGTCCGCCCGCGCCAGTTCGGGTCTGACCCGGGATGATGTGTTGTTCTACGCCCCGTTCGACGGGACCACGCAGGCAACGATCGCCAAAGGCGGCGGGGAGATTACCGTGCCCACCACGGCCACGTTCGTGGAAGGCCGCGAGGGACAGGCTGTGCTCGTCGGCGGCAAAGGCAGCGAACTGACCTATCCCACGCCGGGGAACTTAAACCCGGACTCCGGCGCCCTGAGCATGTGGATCAAACCGGTCGGCTGGGGCAAGGACGATACCTTCATCCGTTTCTACTTTCGCCTTCACGACGACAGGGAGGCCGGCAAAAATGATTCCGGCAGCTTCCTCTGGCTCTACAAGTTTTTCGCTTACCAGGCCAACTGGCTCGTGCAGCTGGACAGTTATCGCCGTTCGTTTCATCTGGTGCGTCCAGCCTCGAGCGACGGCGGCGGGAAAGTCAAATTCGTCCTGGCCGACGGCCAGTGGGGGCATCTCCTGGCCACATGGTCGGGCAGTCAGATGGCGCTGTACGCCAATGGCCAACTCGTAGGCACCGCCTATGTGCCCACGCCCAATCTCGTCAATCAAGCGCAAAAGTTCTTCGTCATTGGCGGGCAGAACCGCAAGGACGAAGGCACGCAGGACCTGGCCATCGACGATGTGATGATCCTCAATCGTCCCGTCACACCGGGCGAAGCGAAGGCGATCTACGAAAAGGGCCTGGCCTCGCTGCCCGTCACGGCGCCGCCCGCGCTGGATCTCCAGGCCCACCATCAACCCAGCCACGGTCAGATCGCCATGACGAATGAACTGGTCGGCTGGACAGTCGACGATCTGCGCGGCGCAAGCTATCAGTATCAAATCCTCAAGGCTGATGAAACCAAGCCTCTGATTACTGGCAGCGTGGATGCTACGTTGCTACGACAGGAGCTTTTCGCCAAAGTTGATGATCTGCCGGTAGGCACGTATGCGGTGCGCGTGGAACTGCACAAGGCCGGCCGGAAGATCGCAGGCGCGGAGTGCAAGCTGGACATCGCGTCCAAGCCGCCATGGCTGGGCAACGGCATCGGCAAGGTTGAATCCGTGCCCGCGCCGTGGGAGCCGGTGCAGCGCGACGGCATGAGGCTGACGTGCTGGGGCCGCACGCATGAATGGAAGCAGACCGCGATGCCCGCCCAGATCACCACGCAGGGGCAGCCGCTGCTGACCCGACCCCTGGCGATCGTCGCACGCATTGGAGGCAAACCGGTCTCCATCGCCCGCGCAATCCTGACGTGGAACAGCGTGACTCCGCTTCGTGCGAAATTCACCGTCGCCGGCGAACTGGCGGACATTCCCGTGCGCATCGCCGGGTACATGGATTACGACGGCTTTCTGTGGCAGGACGTCACCCTTGGCGCTTCGCCCACCGGCCTGAGCGTGGATCACCTGTCCCTGGAAATCGCCATGCGCCCTGAAGCTTCCACGCTGATGAACACCCACCAAACCCTGATCTGTGAGTCCGGCGCAACCAGAGCCATCAGCGGCCTGATGGCAGGCTCGCCGATGATCTGGCTCGGCAATGAACGCGGCGGACTCCAATGGGTCGCGGAATCCTTCAAGGATTGGAATCTGGCCGACAAACGCCACATGCTCGACGTGCGAAAAGGGGCCGATGAAACGCTGGTGCGGATCACCTTCATCGATACGCCGACCTCCTTCGCTCAAGGCTCTCGCACGATTTCCATGGGCTTGCAGGCCACGCCGGTGAAGCCGTATCCCGCTGACTGGCGGCGACTGACGATGGAGGCTTTCCGCGGCAGCCGATCCGGCGAATCCTGGTCGGAAAGCGAACCCTCCGCGATTCCCTACTGGAGCCAGTGGAACGCGATCACCGGCCACCGCGACGGCGGTTACGGCTATCTCGTCGCCAATCCCAACACGTTCAAACAATTGTCCGCATGGACCGCCAGACATAATCGGCCTTACCTGTACTGGAACACCGGGCAGCTATGGGCCGGCGATGAGGTGCTGCGTACGTTCCCTCAGTGGGGCCAGTATCAACCGAATTGTTACGAGTACACGGCCGTGGTCATGCGCCACGCCGATCCCGACGCCCGCGACTATATGATCTGGCGCTGCAATCAACTCTTCATCGACAATCCGGAACTTGCGGACAAGGTCAGCGGCTATTACCTCGATTCCACCGGCGCCAAGTGGGATGACGATCTGTTCACCGTGCGTGGAACCCGCGATCTGCAGCAGCGGGCTTATCTGTCCCTTCGCGCCAAGTGGCCGCAGCTCAGATTAATGAACCATCAGTCCGGCCAGAACCTGATGGCCCAGCTCGCGTTCTCCGACACCATGCTGACCGGAGAACATCTGACCATGCAGCCCGAGCTGTCTCGGGATCTCAGTTACCATCACATCATCAACATGGACCTTCTCCGCGCGGAATACCTTGGCCGGGCCTATGGCATTCCATTCATCTTCCTGCCGGAACTGGCCCGCGGCGTCGACGGCGATGAGGAGAAAACCAAACGGGTCTATGGTCCCGAAGGCATTCCCGCGGTGGAGCATCTGATCGGCATGTTGTGGGCGCACGACGTTCCCTACCTCACGCACTACGTCAATCCCACGCCGATGCTGCAGGCCTACCGCGTGCAGATGGCGTTCGGCTGGGACCATGACACCGCGTTTCACGGCTACTGGGAAAATAGCTCGCTGGTCAAGATCAAGGCTAACCAATCGCCGGTGGTGGTGTCCATGTACACGCACAAGGACAAGGCGTTGTTCGTGGTGATGAACAACTCCGACAACGATGCGCAGGTGGAACTGACGCCCAACTGGAGCGAGATAGGCGTCTCGGCTGTGACCATGTTAAAGGACGCTTACGCCGCGCAGGCGCAGCCCGCCGTTGAAACCGTCATTCAACTCGACGGCGACAGCGCCAGAATGACCGTCCCGGCCAGGAATTTCCGTATGTTGACAACAGAATAGGTAGCGCCGCGACTTGTCGCGTCATCGCTCGCGCGGCGTCAACCACCGCGTGAACCACTCCATGATCGGCTCCACATTGATTTCATGGCAACCATCGAACAGATCCAATCCCAGCCGGTCTTCCTTCCCCGCCGCGAGGTAGATGCTTTGCAGCCGCTTGTACGCGGACAGCGCATCGTTGGAGTCAAAGGAGGAGTCGTACTGGCCGACCTGAATAAGCAGAGGACGCGGGCAGATCAGTCCGGCCACCTCCGCGCGGTCGCCCCATTGCAGCAAGCCTGACAATGTCTGCGATCCGCATGTGCCGTAATTGCTCAGGGCTGTCATCGTGCTGCCGAGATATCCGCTGATGCACGCGGCCCCGACACGATTGTCCATGGCCGACAGCGCCATGGTCATCGTTCCGCCGAAGGAGCAGCCGACGCAGCCGACCTTGCGGATGTCCACTTCGGGCCGCGTGGCCATGTAGTCGATCGTGCGCATGGCGTCCCAGACATTGAGTCCCAGTTGGTTGAAGCCGAAGTGCTGCGCGACCAGGTGGCTCAGGTTGCACAGATCGCGCGGGCCCGGGTCTTTGGCGACGGTTTCATGGCGTTCGCCGAAGGCTCGCCAATCCGGAGCGATGGCGAAGAACCCGGCTTTGGCCATGCGAATAGCCAGATTTTTCGCATAGTCATACGACGGTCTGCCTTGTGCATCCAGACCCACCATGACCTTGCCGCCGCGTCCGTGGCCTGCCGCACAAATCACCGCCGGATATTTGCCCCGCTCGCGAGGCCGGCATATCCAGGCGATCACCGACTGGCATGGCTCGGAATCAAACACCACCTTTTCCCGCACATAACCGGCAAATTCCCGTCGCTGCAGCACCTGGGCGCGAAGCGGAACTTTCTCCGGCATACGCCCGAGCATGTCGTGGAACTTCGGCTCGAACTTCGCCCGCCATGCCTGATAGTCGCGCTGCGTCCGGCCGGTGAACAACATCGCCGGGCGATAGCGTTTCGCCATCGCCAGGCCCCAATCCGAAGGTGTCAGGATTCGTTTCATGAGAGATGCCCATCCATCCACGCGGCCAGCGCGGGGAAATCCAGTTCAATAACGCCGTCAAACGCGTGGCGCTGAATGTGCTTTCCGCGGCAATCACGCGGCTGCTGCGGCGCGGCATGGGGAATCTGCACCTGCACCGGCTTCGGCGCAATCCGCCGGCAGTATTCCGCGTCGCCGATGAAGCATGCCAGGCACGCGGTCTTGATCCGCTCATCCTTCACCGCCACGCCGGCCGCGACCGTTGCCCCGTCATACACTCCCATGCAGCCCAGACGATCCGCGTCGGCATACTGGGTCAGCACATCGATCGCTCGCGCGGCATCGGCAATGTCCAGCGCCAGCAGTGAAACCTGCCGGTCGCGCTGATAGTAAGCAGCCAGATTCGCGCGGTAGCGGTCAGACGATGTGCTGTACGGCACAGGAGATCGATCGCCATATCCCCGCCGATCCGGCGTGATCGTCACATACCCGTGCTGCGCCAGGCGAACCGCCACGAGCTTGTGATATTCCAGACACGGTTCGCCATTGAGCAGCCCGACGAGCGGATCCTTGCCCGGCCCATCGCCGTGACAGCACAACACCCCCGGAAGTTCTGACTTCCGTGCCTTGTTGCGCGGCATGCAGACCCATGCCGTCACCGACAATCCGCGCTCTACGTCATATGCCACTTTCTCGCGGACATAATCCTTGAATACCTTACGCTCAAGACGCTCCAGCCGAAGCGGCACGCGCGGAGCCTTGTAGCCAAGAACATCGGATACGGAAAGTCTCACCGCCGGCGGGGGTGGGGGGATGGAAGGGAAATATGTACGTTTCATGGCATTCTTCACTTTCACCAGTCTTGCAGCTCAATTTCCCAGAGATATCCGGATCGCGTGGGCACATCGGTTTCCGCCACGTAGACGTGGCCGTTGCTGCCGATTTCCAGATCGTGCGTGCGATACAGCGACAGCCCGGTCCGCGTGTCGATGATCGATCCCAGAACCTCGAACTGCTTGGTTTTCTTGTGATAGATGAACAGGCAGCCGCCATCCTGATCGCCGCAGCAGCCCAGCAGGCGATCTTCGTCGAGATGCTTGAGGCCCGGCATGCGGCGGGTCGGCGCGGGATGGCCGAGGTATTCGACCTCGGCGCTCTCGGCGTGGATGCGGCAGAGCGAGCCGCCGCAGGTGCCGACGTAGAGCCAGCCGTCGCGGCCATTGAGCATCACGTCGATCGGCCCGGCGTTGGGATACATGATGTTCGCGTCGGCCTTGGCGTTGGGCAGGCTGTGCCGGAACCATTGCGCGCGGGCCTGGTCCGGGTCGTAGCGGAACAGCCAGTGATTCGTGCCGTTCCACGTGGACCAGTATCCGCCGCGGTCGTCGATGTCGCTGATGTGCGAGATGCTGCCGGTGAAGTCGTGGTTGTCCACCCGGCCGCTGTCCATGTGATAGACGAAGAATTTGAAGACGGGGTACGTCTGACCGTAGATGATCTTGCGTTTCTCGTCCATGGTGATGGTCTGAATGTAATCGTGCGCCACGGGCACGGCGAGCTTTTTCAGTTCCTTGGTTTTGGGGTCATAACGGAAGATCGCGCCGCCGGGCGCATCGAGCCGCTGGTTTTCCAGATGCAGGCCCGCGGTAGCGCCGTAGATCGTGCCATCCGACGCCAGGCACAGCGAACGGTGAATCTTGCACTCGAATATCTCGGCGATCTTGTCGTAGCCGAGCGACTCGAACTTGTGCGTGTGGACGTCGAACCGGTGGAAAAAGTCGCCGTTGAACCGCGTCATGCCGCAATACAGCCCGCCGTCCGGATGATTGAGCATGCAGCAGAAGGCGGCGAGATTGTGGAACGCCTTGGGATTCTTCTCGCGCATTTCATGGGGATCGCCCGTGTAGTCCGACAGGTGATCGCCGTGATAATCGCAGAGGATGTGATGCGTGACGGTTTTGATTTTCATGACGACTTCATCGCTTTCGGGGTATGTTTGATCAGAGCCAGCAGGTCGCCGCGCTGGGCGATGGGCTGCACATGGTCCAAGGGCTTTGCGGGAATTTCCTTGCCGACGCGGCTGACGAGCCAGACCGCGCCGTCGCACGGGCTTTTCACCAGCGTCTGCTTGCCGGTGAACAGATTCAGCATGTAACCCAGCGTTTCGCCGCGATGAACCGTGTCCGCCAGCGCTTTGACCGGAATGAACATGCCTTCGCCCGGGGCGTGGACCAGTTCCTCCTCCGTCGCCTCATGCTGCACCGCAGGCCGCGTCACGCGGCCGGACAACATGCCCATGGCGATCATGACATTGCGGATGCCGCGGATGCCATCGTCCACGCTTTCCGGGGACAGCCAGTTCTGGAACCGCAGTTCCACCAGCATGGCGGGAACGCCGCGGCCAAGCGCGTAGTGCGTGAGCATGTTGTGTTGGGGATGCAGCGGCGTCTCGTCCGCCTTGCAGTAGCCGGTGTAGTCAAAACAAACGAAATCCAGCCCAAAGGCGCGGGTCAGGCGCATGGCTTGCTTGTTGCGCGGCGAGGTGAAAGCGCAGGACGTGGAGTACCAGCTCCACGCGTGGAAATTGATGATGGCGTCGGCGTCGTTCATCACTTCGCGGGTCAGTGCCGCGGCGATGCGCTCCGCCGGCGTGCCGTCCACGTCGCCGGGCCAGCCGACGAAACTGTCCCACAGATGTTCGCCGTACTCGCCTTCCACGAATCCGCAGTGGTTGATGTTGGCCGGGTTGATGGCGGGAACGCCGATCAGCGTGCCCGTAAGCTGGCGCGGGTCGATCTCCCGGCAGATGCGGTCCACGGACGCCACGCCGTTGACCTCCCGGCCATGCTCGCCCGCCGCCGCCACCAGTGTCGGTCCCGGCTCGAAGCCCCGCACGATATGCACCGGAATCGTCAGGGCCGGACCCTTGGGCATCGGCACCTTGACCAGCCGCATATATCGGCCCGAACGCGTAATCTTTTTCAACAACCCCTTAAACGATTTTGCCTTGTCATCTGACTTTCGCATCACTCACTCCTTCGTTGCCTTGACCAGCACCGCCACGGCATAGGGAACGCCAAGGACGACATCAAAGGTCAACGTTCCCTTTTCCCGCCGACATGGAATGGCTTTGTCCTTCGCCCCCGGCCCCCCTGGAACGACGAGCTTCAGCGAATCAAACGCCCTGGGAGCCGGCATCCTCACGGTCACCGTTTCCTTCCGGTTTGTGTCGCCGAAGCGGAGCATGTGAATCATCACGGCACTGTCATCCTTGCTGGCCCGCATTTCCACCATCGTGGTCCGCGCGGCTTTGACGATCATCGGTGACAGGCCGCCCGGCTTGCGGATGGCCAGCGCATCGAGCAGCGACCTGGCGTTTCGCGGCAATATCCAGAATCGGGCGTCAACGACGGGGTAATGCTCATCCCATATCGCACGCTGACCGATCGCGGGGGCCTTGGCGGGTAACTGGAGTTCCGGCAGCCGAGCGATCCAGCCCTTGCCCACGTTGACCGGCTTCGTGGACATCTTGATGTCGCCAAAGGGATGCGTGGGCCACCGGCGTCGCCACAAATCCATGTCGGCAACGGAGCCGATGAGGATCAGTCGGCCGCCTTGCTCGGCAAAGTTTCGAAGCCGCTCAATCTCCGCGGACGAGAGACATTCCAGCCCCGGCACAAGGATCGCGCCGTAGTCGAGGTTGTCCAGATTCAGCCGGATATCGAACGGAATGTGATGCTCCAGCAACGTTTCTTCCGCGAGAATCGCCTGAAGCTGGGGTGTCAGGCTGTGGGTCGCCATGGCCAGCGGGTTGCGATAGACCGCCACGCGGGCGAGGCTTCGCGTCCGGCAGAACAGCTCCGGCCGATCATGCAGCAGCGCGACGTAGGGGCGGATCGCGTCTTCGCTGGCGATCTTTCCCTCCGTCGCCAGATCGCCCAGACATCCCGGCGGACAGCCGAGCATGCCGGCGCAGCCGTTGTTGAACGCCAGACCCTCGGCGATCTTCATCACATCGCCGCCGCTGTAGTAAAACGTACGGTCGTTGTATTGCTCTCCCATTTTCATGCCGCGGATGTGCGTGCAGATCGCGCCGTTGTCCAGCACGCCGTACGGATTGGGGCTTTCATCCCAGAAGAAATCGCCGTGCGGCAGAATCTGGTCATGATTGACGCCGCGGAGATAGGCGGAGTTCTCGCCCCAGATGCCCGTCGGATTGCACTCCATCGCGATGTCCGACCGCAGCGATCTGCACAGCTCGGAAAGCCTCTGATACGTCGTGCTTCGCAGGTGACAACGGAATCGAATCCACTCCTGCAGCAGCGGATTGGTGATCGTGTCCTTTGCCCATTCGATGTACAGCGGCGTCGTGAACACCGGCGGAAGCACATGACGCACATCGACAAATCCAAGCCTTTCGCGCCGCTGCTCCTCGGTGAGATGCTCGGTCAGAAACGCGCGGAATGCGTCCTGGCACCAGGGGCAATGACACGACATCGGCTCCGGCTTATCGACCCAGTTGTCCAGGTGAATCAGGTCGAAACCGTCGCTGACCGCCTGCGTCAGCACCCGCGTCATGTACGCCATGTACGCCGGATTGGACAGGCACCACCGGAACCGAAAGGTCTGCGTGCCGCCGTAGTAGATCGGCGATCCGTCGGGCATGACCTGATGCCACGTGCCCGCCTGAGGCTCTTCATTGAGCATCGTCTCCAGAATGATCGTGTCGCCGATGTAGGCTCCGACGTGGATGCCGGCCTCGTGGCAGTGCCGCAGCAGCTCGCGTGCCTTGGCGATGTCCCACGCTTCAGTTTGCAGGCCGAAACCCTTGAAATAATGCGTGATGTAGAGATTGACGCCCAGGTCCTTCAGTCGCTGGACATAGGCTTGCGTATGCTCGTCGTCATACAGCTCAGCCCGGTTTGTTGGACCCAGATTCACACGCCGGCGAAACACCAGAGGCTCCCAGTTGCCTACCAGGACGACAGGACCCTGCTTCCACTTCGATGATTGTTCGTTGCTGTTCATGTTTGACTCTTGCAGCGATGCATACGCTCACAGCCCGCCGGCGGCTGTGGCCTGGTTTCCACTTGCGAAGGATTGCTTCCATTATCCCCGGATCACGTCATGCGATGACCAGCACGCCATACACATCCAGCGTCGGCACATGGATGTTCAGCGTGTCGGATGCGATGCTCCATTTCACGGCCTGCTTGTCCTGCTGATCCGGCGACAGCAGTTCCACGTTGCATGATGACTGCTTCGCATTCAGACGCACGCGCACGTCGATGCCGCCGACCGGCTGCTCCGTCAGGTTCACCAGATGCACATACAGGCGGTTGGTGGTGGACTGCCGGCAGACGTTGGCCAGCACGCCGCGCGGCGCCGTCACGGCAACCGTTTGACGGTCGCGCATCAGCCACGCCAGTGCCTTGCGCAGCGCGTCGGCCTCGTCGGGAATCCGCCAGTTCGTCAGGTCCAGGCCCACGTTGAACGTGTGGTCCGGGTTGAACAGGTTCGCCTGCGTGGAGGGGTCCACCAGCGCCGGCGCATGCACCACCCGACCTTGGCCAGCGGTGTGATATTGGAATTCATTTGAATTCGTGCTGATTTTCTTGCCGGCTTCGATCGGCACGCCCGCGCCGGCGATGTGCTGCTGGAAGCTGATCCCCGGAATGCGCACCTGCGGCGGCAGAATGGCGCGCAGGCCGAAATCCAGACGCTTGCGCGCCCAGCCGTCGTTCGCGGAGG
>JADLAP010000285.1 GCA_020848195.1 Phycisphaeraceae bacterium | reverse complement strand
GGTGATGGACATCGCCACAGGCCAGGTCCTCGCCGCCGTCACCATCCCCGGCTACACCCGGCTCGACCTCGAGGAAAAGCCCACGGCGTACTGGGAATCCCCATGGTCCCGCGAGCATCGCCCGCAACTGTTCCGCCCCGTGGCCATGCCCTACCAGCCCGGCTCGACCATGAAACCGCTGATCCTCGTCGCCGCCTACACCGACCACAAAGTCGGCTACGGCGAAACCATCGACTGCGAAGGCGCGCTGGACATGAGCCAGCCCGACCGCAACCGCTGCTGGATTTTCAAACACGGCATGACGGGCCACGGTCCCCTCGCCGGCCCCGAAGCCATCCGCCGAAGCTGCAACGTCTTCTTCTACACCATGGGCAAACGGCTCGGCGGCCAGCGCCTGGTCACGTGGTTCGACCGCTTCGGTCTCGGCCGCGATACCGAGTGCGGCCTGTCGCCCGAACACCGGGGCCACATCCCCGACCTCGCCCAGGCGAATGTTCCCGACGCGCCCGGCTTCGGACTTCAGGACGCCATCCAGATGGGCATCGGTCAAGGCCCCGTCATGTGGACGCCCATCCAGGCCGCCTGCGTGTTCGCCGCCATCGCCCGGCATGGCTCCTGGACGCAGCCGACCTTCCTCGTCGAGGACCAGCCCAGTGCCGCCCGCGATCTGCATCTGGACCCCCGCGGCGTCGATCTGGTCCTCCAGGGACTTTACGAAAGCGTCAATGAAGCCAGCGGCACGTCCAACCATCTGACCAAACTCGACAACGAGCCGGTGTTCAATATCCCCGACCTGATTATCCGCGGCAAAAGCGGCACCGCCACGCCCGGCGCGCGCTGGTTCGATCGCAATCAGGACCGCAAAGTCACCGCCGATGAAGTGACGCGGGAGCCGAGCGATCACGCCTGGTTCGTCGGCATCATTCAGCGCAAGGATTCGTCCGTGCCGAATTATGTGGTGGTGGTCGTGGCGGAATATGCCGGCAGCGGCGGCGCGGTGTCCGGCCCGATCGCCAACCAGATCCTCTATGCCATGCGGGCCGAGGGCTACCTCTGATCCCACGTTGACGAGCCTGACTCCCACGGCTCGGCGAAACTCACCATGCCCCGTTACGCGGACACCCTCGCCATCGCCTTCAAACCCAGGCCCGCCTGGATCGTGCTCATCGCCGCCCTGGCGCTGACCGCCATCGGCATCCAGGCCATCGGAGGCACCACCGAACCGGCCAAGGCCGCTCAACAGTTCCGATGGTTCGGCTTCGCGCTCCTGGCTCTGCTCGTCTCGCTCCTGCCCCATCCCCGCCTCATCGGCCTGCTCTGCTACCACGCCTTCACCTTCACCTTGCTTCTGCTCCTGATCCTGATCGTCCCCGGCGTACCCGAATCGCTCGTGCCCACCGACCGCGCCGCCCGGTCCTGGATCGACCTGGGCTTCATGAACATGCAGCCCTCCGAACTGGCCAAAATCGCCTCCGTCCTCGCGCTCGCCTGGTATCTGCGTCACCGCGACAGCTACCGCACGCTCCTGGGCCTGCTCGTGCCCTTCGCCCTGATGTTCATCCCCGTGGTGATGATCCTCAAGGAACCCGACCTCGGCTCGGCGGTCCTCTTCGTCCCCGCGCTGTTCTTCATGCTCGTCGCCGCCGGCGCCAAGCTGCGACACCTCTTCGCCCTCGTCGGCATCGGCGTCATGGTCGTCGCCCTCAATATCGCGATGATCTACACCCTGCCCGACAACCTCCAGATCCTCAAAAGCTATCAGCGCAAACGCGTCATCGAATTCGTCGACCGCCAGGGCGACCAGCAGCGCACCGCCATGGCCATCCTCGGCTCCGGCGGCGTCCGCGGCTACGGCATGGAACAGTCCCGCGCCCTCATCCGCTTCAACCATCTCCCCGAAGACCACAACGACATGATCTTCGCCGTCGTCGTCAACCGATGGGGATTCCTCGGCGGCGCGCTGACCCTCGGCCTCTATCTCGTCCTCGTTCTGGGCATCCTCCTCGTCGCCGCTCGCATCAAAGACCCCTTCGGCCGCCTCGCTTGCGCCGGCTTCGCCGGACTGTTCTTCTGCCAGTCCGCCATCAACATCGCCATGACCCTCGGCCTGCTCCCCATCACCGGCATCACCCTCCCGTTCGTCTCCTACGGCGGCTCCAGCCTCCTGGCCAGCTACATCATCGTCGGCCTCGTGCTCAACTTCGCCGCAAGGCCCCCGGCCATCATCTCCCGTCCCAGCTTCGAGCATGACCACATGGAATCGTTGTTCCATTAACACCCAGACGCGACAAGTCGCGGCGCTATGTACACAATGACGCCATGAACATTCCTCCCTTCGTGCATACCGACCTTGAGCGCCTCGGCATCGAGATCGAACCCGACGCCCTGGCGCAACTGGCGGCCTACCTCGAGCATCTGCTCGACGTCAACAAGCAGTTCAACCTCACCGCCATCCGCGATCCCGACGAGGCGTGGCGCAAGCACATCCTCGACAGCCTCACCCTGCTGCCGGCGATGATCGATGCCGCGGAAGGCCATCGCGTCATCGACGTCGGCTCCGGCGGCGGTCTGCCGGGACTGCCGCTGGCGGTCTGCCGCCCGGACCTGGCGTTCACCCTGCTGGAAGCCACCGGCAAAAAAGCCCGGTTTCTACAGGAAACCGCCAAACTCCTGAACCTGTCCCATGTGTCCGTGGTCAACGATCGCGCGGAGATCGCCGGCCGCGACCCCCAACATCGGCAGCAATACGACCTGGCTGTCTGCCGCGCCTTGGGGCCGATGCGCGAGCTGCTGGAGTACACGCTGCCGCTGGTGAAGGTCGGCGGACAGGTGCTGGCGATGAAAGGCCCGAGCGTGGAGCAGGAACTGCCCGACGCCGGCGACGCGCTGCATCTGCTCGGCGGCGGCGACATCCAGATCGCCGAAGCCTATCCCCCGGACTTCGATCATCAGGGTGTGATCGTGCTGGTGACGAAAACGCAGGAGACGCCGGAGGCGTATCCGCGTCGTCCGGGCGTCCCGCGCCAGTCGCCGCTGTGAAACAAGACGCGCGAGCGGTTCGCTCGCGGCTGGAAAAGAGTGCGTTCTCTTTCATAGCCGCGAGCTGACAGCCCGCGCGTCTTGCGTTGCGGAAACGAAAGCGGGAGCCTCCCCCCGAACAGAGGCTCCCGCACACAGTCAGGAAGATGTCAGTACACGTTGCAGATCGGAGCCGGCGGAGGCAGGACGCACCGTGGCGCGGCCGTGGTGTAGTAGCCTTCGCGGATCGTCACCACATAGGGCCGGCCCCACAGGTCGTAACGGACTTCCGTCACCGGCGGAACCCAGACCACAGCCGGCGCGGGCGCCGTCACGATGACCGGCGCGGTCACAACAGGCCGCCCGAAGGAAAAGACCGCCGCGTCGTGGTTGCCGCTGCCGAGGGAGATGCTGAAACCGAAGGATGGGCCTCGGTCGCGTTCACGGACGATAACGGTCGGCCGGCGGTTGTCGTGGCGGTCATTCCAGCGATCGTGACCGCGATCACGATCGTTCTGACCATGCCGCGGCCCTCGGTCGTTCCGGGGGCCGTCGGCGCGGGCTTCGGACGCCAGCGGCGTCATCGCCGCCACTGCCAGCACCGCGCCAAGGCAGCAGGTTCGAGTGAGAGTCCACATGATGATCTCCTTTCAAAAAACAGGTGATTGAACTTGCGAGTCACGTTGCCGGAGGCCGGTGGCTGGCCAGCGATCACGTTGTTCCGGCAACCTATGGGCGTAAGGCGGCGATATCGGAGCAGGAAGCGAACAACGGGCAAACCCAAAACAACGCGCAATTCCATTTGCGGCAACCTGTTACAAAAATATCGCCCTGCCGCGCGCCCCCGGTGCTGCGCCGCGGGGAAGTTTTTTTGCCTTCGGCGCAACCATATGTCTGGAAAGCGATTGCCTTGGCCGACGCTCGACTTCGGACACCGCGAAATCTTCCGGGGGCGGCAAAAAACGGCGATTTGGAGCGTTGGATAGACAGACACGCTTTCATCAAGGAACTCCACCATGCGACGCAGCTTCACGACTTGGCGCAAAGGCATCGCGGCGGCCCTCGTGGTCGCCCTGAGCCTCATCTGGATCAGCGCGGCCTCGGCGGAATCCGGTTGCCACCGCAACACCGGCCCGCAAGTTCCCGGCCCCGTCGCCCGTGCCGATGCACCTCAGCAGTAAGGATGCTGCCATGACCCGGTCTGTCGTCCATGACGATCCGGCGAAACGGTGGCGCACCGTCTTCGTCGATCCCGCCAAACTCCAGCACGCCGCCGGACGCGACACGAACCATGCCGCGCCACGCCGGCTGCTCGCCCGAACCGATCAGCAGATCGAACCGCTCCGCGCCAACGTCCAGGACGCCGCCGCGGCTGTGGTCCAGTGGGTTGCCTCCGTCGTCCGTCACGACGATGATCAGCCGGCGCTGGACCAGGTGCTCGCCGACTGTCTGCGGCCAGGCCCCGACGTCGAACAGGTCAACTATGAAGCTCTCGTCCGCCACATCAATCACAGCCTGCACGTGGACCTTTCCGCCCAGCGCGTGCAGTCGGCGGTGGAACACCTTCGCCGTCATCGGTTAAGCGGAGCCGAGTCCGACATGACTCACGACCTCGCCGAACAACTGACTTCGCTGCGTCACCGGCTTTCCGACAACCATGCGGCGCTG
>JADLAP010000284.1 GCA_020848195.1 Phycisphaeraceae bacterium | reverse complement strand
GAGGGTCCGATTTTGATCCTTCAGGGATCATCGGCGGAAAAACGGGATCATCGGGATCAAAATCGACCAAAACAGGCTTCGCGGGGGCAAAAATCAAGCTTCTTGCCCACCCAATCCCTTGATGCCGGGCCGCGTGGAATCACCTTTCCCAGCAGTCCATCACAGCTCTGCGAGCCATCAGCAGACGATGAAAATGCAGGGGCTTGCGGTTCGGGGGCTGGCGGCGAAGCCCCCGATTTCGCCACCGCGGGACTATGGTTCGCAAGTCAATGCTTTCCCCGGATGTTGCGTCTACCTACGCAAGAACCGGAAGAAACGAAAAAAGGCCCGGCGGGATCGCCGAGCCTTTCGGGAATGGCCAGGGCCGGATTTGAACCGGCGACACCGGCATTTTCAGTGCCGTGCTCTACCAACTGAGCTACCTGGCCGGCACATTCCGCGAGCCTTTCAATGTATCACCCGCGGCTTGCGTGTCAAACGCATTGCAGGGCGCAAATGACCGAATGACCGAATGTCCAAGTCAGAATGACGAAACAAAGGCATGTTGACCACAACGGCACAACGAACACGACTGCCTTCCTGACGCATGACGAGCCGGAAGCGTCAGCGACGGTCTTCCTGCGACGACCATCACGGCTGATTCGCCGGAAGGCTGTCGCTCACGCTTCCGGCTCGTTTAGGTTTCGGTGGGGCCACATCATTCTTCGTCCAGATCGCTTTGTTCGATCGGACGGCTGATGAGGTAGTTGCCGTCGAGCCAGCGACCGAGGTCGATCAGGCGGCAGCGGGAGCCGCAGAAGGGGAATGTGTCGGCGTCCGGCTGGACGGGCTGGCGGCAGATTGGACAACGCGACAATTCCGGCGTTTCATTCGGGGTTTTCGGGGTCAGGTCGTCCATGGTTGCAAAATCCGCTCCACGTCAGGTTGCCGATCGCGCCATGCTCCGGCAAGGTTCAGGGATATCCGCCGCTTGTCGTCGGGCAGATGGTTGATGCGCAGCATGAGCCAGTGATCGCCCCACGCATCGGCGACGCGGTCGGCCCATTCCAGCACGAGGACAGCCTGTTCGCGCAGTTCGCCGCCGCCGGTGCTGACGTCCCAGCCCATGGTGCCAAGGTCGTCCAGGTCATGCAGGCGGTAAGCGTCCACGTGACGCAGGAAAGATACGGGATTTCCCGATGTAACCGGGTATTCGTGCAGCAGGACGAACGTGGGACTGCTGACCATGCGGGTATCGACGCCGAGGCCGCGTGCCAGGCCGCGGACGAACTGGGTTTTGCCCGCGCCCAGTTCGCCGATCAGGAGAATCAGATCGCCGGGCAGCATGAGCTGCGCCAGGGCGTGACCGAGCCGGGCGGTATCATCCGCGTCATGGGTGACGCCCTGCCAGCATGGAGATTCACACGTGGTCACGATCCCTGATGCTCCCAGCCCAATCCCGCAGCCGACGTTCGCCGGCCATCGGGAAGCACCAGCATGACGCATGACGTTTCACCCGGCAAACAGGCTCGAAAGCGGCCGATGTCCGTGATCGGAACATCCAGCCGATTCGCCGGCATGGGCGCTGCGGCGGCGAAACACAATTCGTAGTCCTCGCCATCGCCGAGTGCATGTTGCCACGCGAGCTTACCAGAGCGTGACGCTGCAATCCGTGACGCTTCACTGACGGGCAGGCGAGTCACGTCGATCTCCACGACCAACCCCGCAGCCGCAGCCAGATGTCCGGCGTCCTGCGCCAAACCGTCGCTGAGATCGAGCATGGCGTGCGGGCGAGTCGCGGGATCGGACGCCAGCGTGCGGGCCAGGTCCAATCGCGGCTCGAAATCCAGGTGATGCACCCGACCTCGCACATCGATCAGACTGCCGCCGAGCGTGCCGGTGACGTAGAGGTGATCGCCGGACATCGCGCCGCGGCGCAGCACCGGCTCCACGCCGGCCGGCTCGGCGAGCACGGTGACGGACAGATGCAGCGGGTGGTCCCACACGGACAGGTCGCCGCCGAAGAGCGGACAATGGTAGTGCAGGGCGACCTGTCGCATGGCGTCCACCAGCGATTCGGCGCGATCCTGTCCGAAATCGCGGGGCAGCGCGGCCGACGCCACCGCGCCCCGGGGAAGAGCGGCCATGGCGGCGACGTCGGACAGATTGCGGGTGATGGCCTTGCGAGCGACTTTTTCCAGCGGCGTGTTGTGAAGGTCGAAGTGGATGCCATCGATGAGTTGATCGACGGTGACGAGCAGCGTGCCCGCGACGACGCGCAGGCCGCCCATGTCGTCGCCGGGGGGCAGGACCACCTCGGCCGGCATCGCGGCGTTGCCCTCGTAAATGTGCTGCAAAATAGCCATTTCACGCATGGCAAAGCTCTCGGTGGTCGCGGGTCAGTACGTGTTCTTGAAGCGGTAATCCTCGCCGAGGAGCAGGCGGCAGGCGTAGATCAGTTCCTGGGCGTGGCCTTCCAGATGGGCGACGGAATGGAACACCGCGCCCATGCCGGTGACGTCGGACACCTGGACGAAACGCGTGCGAAGGAGAGTGTCGGCGGTGGCGGCGCTG
>JADLAP010000283.1 GCA_020848195.1 Phycisphaeraceae bacterium | reverse complement strand
CGCTTCCACTTCGCATAGGCCGCAGCGAGCTTGGTGTGATAGCCGTGCTTGGCGAACCCGGCGCCGTTGTAGCCGCGGGCAAACCCGGCCCAGTCATGCCGGCGGAGGTCGTCGTCGAGGCGGCTGTTCTTGATGAAGGCAATCATCGCCTCCAGGTGCCGGTCTTCGTCCTCCATGAAGGCGCGGACCATATCCTGCGGCGAGCGGAAGCCGGCGGCCTCGTAGTTGAACCCCATGATCTGCCCGAGGCCCCACGAGGCGGAGCGGAGCGCCGACGTCTCGTCGATCGCCATCGCCTTGGCGAGGCGCGGATAGCTGTCCTTGGGATAGGCGCCGGGCTTCCATGATGCATAGGCGAGCCCTTCCTTGACCGCCTGTGTCCGCTTGGCGCCCTTCGTCTCGCGATAGAAGATGTGGGGCTCAAAGAGCATCTTCGGCCGGCCCGACGCATCGAAGCCACGGCCCGCGCTTTCCACGTCGAGGACGGCATGGATTTCATCCTCGCCGACGCCGATCATGTGGCCGATGCGGGGGAGGTCGATATCCTCGATGCGCTTCGCCGCGCCGCGGAAGCCGTTCCAAGCGGTCATGCTCTCTCCTTGTGGGAATTGCCCGAAATGGACGCCCGAAATCTGCCCGATATTTTAATTTCGGGCGGCGTGTCAGGCCGCAGTTGCGCGGATGTACCCGGACATGAAGACGTCGGCGGGATCGCCGCCCGTGTCGGATGCGTCAACGCTGTGGTTCTGCGGCGTGGTGCCGGTGCCGTAGATCGTGAAGCCGAACCGGATATCGCTGTCAGACTTCGTGACTGTCTGCTGGAAAGCGGGGGACTCGGTGGTGAACAGCGACGCAGTGCCGTGGTTGGCCGTGATCGCCATCGCAATCAGCGGCGCATCCTGTCCCGAGGCGCTGATCGTCTGAGCCGATGGATTGCCTTCCGTCGCCTGCCCGGACCACGTCGACGCGACAAGAGACCCGACGACAAAATTGGGGCGAAACACCCACATCATTTTGTCGATCGCGTAGTCCCCGCTCATCCCCGACACGGATGCGCCTGGATCAGATGACGACAGTTCCTTGTACGAGGCGCGCGCGTAGCACCAGTTCGCTCCGAACGGGTAGATTGCGTCTACGTCTTCCGTGGCGAGCTTGAGCGAAGTCCACCCCGTCGGCGTGCCCGTGCTTGACGGCGTTCCGTTTTCTTCGGTCGCCATGTCGAACAGGATGGCGATATCGCCGGCCGCAGCCGAGGCTGGGATCGTGATCGTGCTGCCGGTCGATTCCGCTGAAGTGACGTAGGCGAAATCGAGCCCGCCGCCGGTAATGGAAAGCAGCATTACGACCTCGTGAACTTGATCGTGAAGCTGAGATCGACCAGCGAGGACACGCTCGACAGCGTGATGACCAGATCGTCGCCCGACGCGAACGTGTTGCTGCTCCCGTGCGCCTGCGTCTGTTCGGTCGAGGACACGCTGTTTGCCGTGCCCCCGAGCGCCGTCGTGTTCACCTTGAAGGTGGCCGTGCCAGTGCCGGACACAGAACGGGTCGTCGTGCTCGATATCGTGCCCGCAAAAGGCAGGTTGATGACGATGCGATAGTCACGCGCCTGAAGCGTCCCGAGGATCATGCCAGATGCGCAATCGACATAGGCGTCGAGCGCGGCCTTCACGCCGGCCGGGGTCACGGCGCGGGCCGTGTCGGTGCCGGTGATCGTCTCGGCAGTGGTCGCCAGTTCCACAACGCCAGTCGCCGACGTTGTCGCTGCCTGTTTGAGGGCGCTGAACGCCGCCGATGCCGTGGTCTGGCCGGTGCCGCCATTGGCGACGCTCACCGGCAGGGTGAGGGTCGTGCCGAACTCCAGGTAGTTGATGCTTGTCGAATTGAGCGTGCCGCCCGCATTGTTCGTGTTGCGGAAGGACTTGCCGCCGTTCGTGGTCCCTTCCGAACCGTTGATGATGGACGCGACGTGCGCGTTGTAGGTGTCGAAGTCCGTCGCGCGGGCGGGGGAAACACCGACGACATAGATGCCGTTCTGCGAGGCCGTGGACTGGTCCTTGACCAGCACTCGGTCATTGGTCGCGAGCGTCAGTCCGTCGAGCGAACTGCCATTGTTGAGCGCCGACGAGATGGTGATATTCGCGGTCGTAGCGGCTCTGACGGTGGCGTTGACGAAGCCGGTCGCCGTGTCGTCGACATAGCCTTTTGTCGCGACGTCGGTATCCGACGATGGCGAACCGTGGTTCGTGAACTTGAACCCGCCCATGTCGATGTTGGCCGTCGGCTTGTTGCCGCCGTCCTTCTTCAGGGCGGCGTTGATGCCGTTTGCCAAATCCGTGTCGTGCGTATCGTGGTCCGAGGACTCGATGCCGCGGGAAGCGGCTTCGGTCTGAGCCCACGCGGACGAACCGGTCTGAAGCCCGGTCGTACGCGAAAAGGTTTCGTTCGGCGGGGTGCCGCTCCAAGGTGCCATCGTCTTGTTCCTGTTGATGAATTGCGGAGGGGCCGCCCTTCACGGACGGCCCCTCACTAACTTGGCCTAGGCTCGCCTTGCCGGGCCGGGACGTGCCCCGCCGAACCCAACCGGGCCATGCCAGCCGCCCCAGGCCTCGACTGGCCTCACCTGTCCACGGCTCGCCTGAACTCGCCAGCCGCAACAGGCCAAGACACACCAAGCCTCAACCCGCCACGCCGTACCTTGCCGGCCAGACCGTACCTAGACTTGCCGCACCCCGGCGCGCCGCGCCTTGCCTGCCCTGCCATGATCCTCGCCAGCCGGTCGGGCAGTCCCGGCTCCGCGCATTCACCTGCCTTGCCTAGGCTCGCCTTGACTCACCATGACGGGCCTCGCCAAGCCTGCACGTACCGTACCACGCCGCTACGCGCCATGCCTTGCCTGACCAGCCTCAATGCCCGACGTTGACTTTCGGCTTTG
>JADLAP010000399.1 GCA_020848195.1 Phycisphaeraceae bacterium | reverse complement strand
GTTTTTCCTGCTCCCAAACATTGTCCACGCCCGCCCACACGCAGGTAACGCAAACCGTTGGGTGCTTGCTTTCAAAATATTGGAGGATATAAATCATGGAATTAGCAGAAAATACAACAAACCCTCTCATGGAAAAACTTGACTATTTTTTCAAGATAAATCCTTCGGCAAGGCTTGAAAGCGGAAAAGAGCCATATCTACTTACAAATCTTTGGGATGATGAAACCATAGCATTTGAAATCACGCCTGATAATATGCCGTTGATTGAAGCATTAAACAATTTGATATTTCCGCCTAGCCTTTCTGCAATCTATCATATTGACACACAAACTTTTGAATTTATTTTTCGTGTTGAAAAAATAGACGACCCTCTTTGGACTAGAAATTTTGAGTTTATTTTTAACGGAGAGAATTATCCTTGCAAGTATGCGGAAAGTTCCGATAGACTAATCAATCTTGCTAAAGCATCACAGTTAAAGCAAGCCCCTTCACCAACAGAGCATAGAAATTTGAGAATGTACAGGGATTATTGCGACCCTGCGAAAATTTCTCCAGCGGCGGTTAAATACTTTGAAATAAGAAAGCCGATGTCGTTCTTTCTTGGACCAATAAAAGTTGGAAACACTGACCAAGTATTAGATTTGGCTCGACATCTAAACTTCTACATGTTCTACTTTGACCGAGAAACTCCCCAAATAATTATTCACAGACCCGAAGACATTACTGCTGAGTTTAGCGAGTCAGAACAAGAAATTGTATTCCCTTCATCCATCATAGGTTCAGAAATTGATACTTATATGCTTGATTTATGGATGGGAGCGAAAGCCGCCAGCGGAAGACTTGCGTTTTTGTACTATTATCAGATGTTAGAGTATGCAGCGTTCTATTTTATTGAAGACCAAGTTAAATTGCGAGTTGAAAAAATCCTTCGCCAGCCTAACATCCTTTCTTCAATGGATACCTGCCTTGCGCAAGTTGTTGACGAAATTGTTGATTACAAATTGTCAGATGAAGCAAAGTTAACAGCAGTAGTGAAAAGAACGGTGAACTCTGACAAAGTTTGGGCAGTTATTGAACAATATAAAAGTGCTTTTTCCCAACCGCAACAATTTGATGGAGGTTTTATAATTGAGCCATTCATCAAAGATGGTTGGACAGCAGATGATTTCACGAATATGTGGATTCCAAAACTGCCTGACAAATTGCGCCAAATCAGAAACGCACTTGTACATTCTCGTGAGTCGAGAATGGGAAAAGTCATCGCCCCTACAAGGGCAAATTCAGCGAGAATTATGCCCTGGGTAAAAGTTATTGAAGAAATAGCGTGTCAAGTAGCAATCTATAGGAATGTATAGTTGCGCAAAACAAACGCACCCAACAAAGCGTGCACCTGACGCTGGGGATTCTGCGCACATCCCAAGCAGTTTTACACGCCTTATCATTTTTCTGGTTGGACGGCTTCGCCGTCCCCGCCCCAGCGCAGGTAACGCAAACCGTTGG
>JADLAP010000282.1 GCA_020848195.1 Phycisphaeraceae bacterium | reverse complement strand
TCCGCCCGTGATCCCTGAATGATCCGGATCATTTGCTTCCGCGGCGAAAAAGTGGCTATTTCCCGATGAATTCACAGCTTTTCCGCTTGATCTTTTCTTGGGTCAAGTGTTACGTTTCAGACGTCGCCGGTGCGTAAATCGGTGCGAAAACGGGGCATTTTCATGGCGCCATCACCGCTTTCATCGCATTCGCCGGCTGTGCTGGACCTGCATGAAGGCTCACCGCAGGCGGATCAGACGCCACCGCCAACGTCCGAAGCGTCACCCAAACCCCCCGGAAGCCCGGCCCCCCGGAACCCCGGAACCCCGACCCCCCGGAACCGCTGACGGCCTCGGAACTCATCCGCTTGTGCCATCAGCCCCTGCCCCCAACGCAAGAGGCAGGGGTGGCTGGAGTCAACGAAATACCCAGTAATACGAATGACGAATGAAAAGACCGCAGGACGCCCATGGATGAGCACGGTACTCCGTGCGAATCCATGGGATGCCTTTCATCATTCGTCATTCGGGCCTGGACATTCGGTCATTTCAGCCCGACGAACAGGCCATCGACCAGCGCCGCCGCATCGTCCGCGCCAGTTCGGTTTTGACCAGCGTCATGTCGGGCGTGCGGTCGCCGAGGAGTTGGCGGAGGCTTGTGACGTGGCGGCCGGCCAGACCGCAGGGCACGATGGTCTGAAAGTGGGAGAGGTCGGGATCGACGTTGAGCGCCAGGCCGTGCAGCGTGACCTGTCGGCGCAGACGGACGCCCATGGCGCAGAGCTTGGCGGCATGAGGGCCTTGCGTCCATACGCCGGTGAAGCCTTCCTCGCGGCAGCCGGTGACACCGAAGGCCGCCAGCGTGTCGATGACGGTTTCCTCCAGCCATCTCATGTACCGGCCAATGGACATGCGGGCGTGTGCCAGGGGCAGGATGGGATAGGCCACGAGCTGTCCGGGGCCGTGGTAGGTGATGTCCCCGCCGCGGTCGGTGGATTGCACGTCAATGCCCAGTTCCGCCAGACGAGTGGCGTCGGCGATCAGGTGACCGGCCGCGCCGCGGCGACGGCTGACGGTGATCACCGGATCGTGCTCGACCAGCAGCAGCAGGCCCGCGTAAGCCGGCTGGCCCGCGACCACCAGGCCGTGCGCGCGTTGCTGCTCCACATCGGCGTCGCGGTAGGCCATGCGACCCAGATCGATTACCGCAAGTTCCGCGTTGTCGCCGGAGGGATTCACGACATGGTCGTTTGTGATGAAACTCATTTTCCGGTAAAAAGTGCGCTTTGCGCTGGCCGTCGGGCTTTTCCGACCGGCCGGGTTCGGGTCATCTCGCGGCGTCCGCGAGGCGACGGGACGTCTCCCGTCTGCTCGGACGTATGATACCCCGCGTTTGACGCCAGAAGGATGTCCAGTGCCCACCATTGATCCCACCAGCACAATCGATCCCCTCGCCGAGGTGGCCGACGATGTTGAAATCGGTCCCTACTGCATCATCCGCGGCAAGGTCCGCATCGGTGCCGGAACCCGCCTCGTCAGCCACGTCCAACTCAAGGGACCGCTGACCCTCGGTGAGCGGAACCTCATCTATCCTTTCGCATGCCTGGGCTTCGCACCCCAGACCCGCCGCACCACGCCCGACGACGAGTCCGGCTGCACCGTCATCGGCGACGACAACATCTTCCGCGAAAGCGTCACCATCCACCGGTCCACCGGTCATCATCCGACCACCGTCGGCCATCGCAATTACATGATGGTCAACAGCCACCTGGGCCACGATGTCGTGATGGGCAACGACTGCACGCTGGCCAACGACGCGCTGATCGCGGGCCACGTGGAGATCGCCGACCGCGTGATGATCGGCGGCAACGGATGTGTCCACCAGTTCTGCCGCATCGGGCGGCTGGCGATGATTTCCGGACTCGCCGCCGTTGTCAAAGACCTGCCCCCCTTCTGCACCGTCATTGACCTGCGCCGCGTCAGCGCCCTGAATCTCGTCGGCCTGCGCCGAGCCGGCTATCAACAGAACATCGACAACCTCCGCAAGGCGTTCAGCATCATCTTCCGGCAGGGTCATACCAATCCCCACATCGTCAGCCTGCTCGAACGCGACTTCAAACACGATCCGCTCTGCGTCGAAATGACCCAGTTCATCGCCTCCACTAAACGCGGCATCACACCGTATGGTTCCTCCGACGACATCGACAACGTCCGCGGCAAATCGTCCCGCGAGGATGATGACCGCGACAACGATTAAGCCATGCCCGTCTTCCTTCCCCAGACCGTCGAAGGCCTGCTCCAATCCATGGTCCGCGTGCCCAGCGTCAATGCTGTCGTCTCGGGCCATCCCCGCGCCGAAACGGACCTCGCCGACCACAATGCACAACTCGCCACCGCCATGGGATTCGACGTTGAACGTCTGCCCGTGCCCGGCCGGGCGGACAATCTGCTGATCCGCTGCACGGTCGATCCGGAACTTCCCTGGATCGTGCTGGAAAGCCACCTCGACACAGTGACGGCCGAGGGCATGACCATCGCCCCGTTCGACGGCGGCATCCGCGAGGGCAAGCTCTGGGGCCGCGGTTCGTGCGACACCAAAGGCTCCGCCGCGGCGATGCTGCACGCCATGCGGCTTTACGCCGGGCAACGCCTTCGGCCACACAATGTCGCCCTGCTCCAGACCATCGACGAAGAGTTCGGCATGACCGGCGTCCGCGCGTTCGTGCGCGATCAGTTGCCCCGGCTCGGTCTCGTCCCGCGTCTGATCCTCGTCGGTGAGCCGACCGGCCTGAAGCCCGTCATCGCGCACAACGGCTGCGTGCGGTGGCGGATCACCACCCACGGCCGGGCGGCGCATTCCAGCAACCCCGCCCTCGGCCGCTCGGCCATCAGCCGCATGATGCACGTCGTGGACCTGATCGAATCCCGCTACATTCCCTCGATTGCCGCGAGCCATCCAATGACGGGCAAGGCCCAATGCAGCGTCAACCTGATCCAGGGCGGCCAGCAGATCAACATCATTCCCGACCGCTGCCGGATCGACATCGACCGCCGCGTGGTTCCGGGCGAAAATCCCGCCACGGTGTTGCCGGAGATGGATGCGTTGCTGGAGGAACTGCGATGCCGGGAGCCGGAGTTGCCGATCGAACAGGAAGGCGTGTTCGAGTGCCCACCGCTGCCGCCGCAAGTGACGGCCGGCGTGCTGCCCATGGTGCAGCGAGCGCTGGCCAGCCTCGGGTTGCCGGATCAGCCCATGGGCGTGGGCTACGCGACCGACGCCGGCGATCTCGGCGCGGCCGGCCTGCCCGCCCTCGTCCTCGGACCCGGCCACATCGCCCAGGCCCACACCCGCGACGAGTTCATCGACCTCGACCAGCTCCGCCGCGGCGTCGAGGTCTATTTCCGCATCCTGACCACCACGTGACTCATCGCGTCCCGCGATGACATAAAAACCGCAAAGCCCGCCGATGCGGTGTACCCACTGCTTCGGCGGGGTTCTCGCTGACGCCCCCTTCTCTTGACCTGCGCCAGCCAAGCGACGACCATGCCCTGCCATGAATGGACCTGTTTCCCAGTTGCGTGAGGCGGTGATCCGGGCGATGGTCAAAGCGTGCGGCGAAAGCTGCGCCCGGATCGACCCGCTGCTGTCGCCGTCAGCCAATCCCCAGTTTGGCGACTATCAGGCGAACGTGGCGATGAGCCTGGCCAAGCAGCTTGGCCAGAAGCCTCGCGACGTGGCGCAGAAGATCGTCGATGCGCTCGATGTGGCGGGTTTGTGTTCGCAGGTCACGATCGCGGGGCCGGGGTTCATCAATCTGCGGCTCGATGACGCCTGCCTGAGCCGGCATGTGGAGTCGTTGACCGGCGACGGCCGGCTGGGCGTGGAACGGACCGACGAGCCGCGAACCGTCGTGGTGGACTACTCCAGCCCCAACGTGGCCAAGGAAATGCACGTCGGCCACCTGCGCTCGACCATCATCGGCGACTGCATCGCCCGCGTGATGACATTCCAGGGACACAAGGTCATCCGCCAGAACCACCTCGGCGACTGGGGCACGCAGTTCGGCATGCTCATCGAGCATCTACTCGACCTCGGCTCAGGCCAGGCGCAACAGGACGCCAGCATCGGCGACCTCAACACGTTCTATCAACAGTCCAAGCAGCACTTCGACGCGGATGCGGACTTCGCCCAGCGTGCCCGACAGCGTGTGGTCAAACTGCAATCCGGCGACGAAGCCACGCTCGCCTTGTGGCGCAACCTGATCGCCGTCAGCTACGAGCACTTCGGCTCGGTGTATCAGCGTCTGAACGTGCTGCTGGAGCCGGGGGATGTGCGGGGTGAAAGCTTCTACAACCCGCTGCTGCCGGCCGTGGTGCAGGACCTGGAAAAGCTGGATTTACTGCGGGAAAGCCAGGGCGCGCAGGTGGTCTATCCCGACGACGCCTTCAAGGACAAGGACGGCCAGCCGCTGCCGCTGATCGTGCGAAAGTCCGACGGCGGCTACCTGTACGCCACGACCGACCTTGCGGCGGCGCGGTTCCGCCTCGCCCAGCTCGGCGCGCAGCGGGTGATCTACGTCACCGATGCCCGGCAGGCGCAGCACTTCGCCATGGTCTTCGCCACGCTGCGCAAGACCGGCTGGGCGCCCCCGACCCCGGAAGTTCGCTTCGATCACGTTCCGTTCGGCACGATCCTCGGCCCGGACCGCAAGCCGTTCAAGACGCGAGACGGCGGCACGGTGCGGCTGGCGGATCTGCTGGACGAAGCCGAGCGCCGCGCCGCCGACGCCGTGCGTCGGAAGAATCCGGAACTCGCCTCCAGCGGCGAGTTGGACCGTATCGCGTCCGCCGTGGGCATCGGGGCGGTGAAATATGCCGACCTGTCCAATGACCGCATCAAGGATTATGTGTTCGATCTGGACCGGATGCTGGCGTTCGAGGGCAACACGGGGCCGTACCTGCAGAATGCGTATGTGCGGATTCAGTCGATCTTCCGCAAAGGCGGCGTGGATCGCGCGATGTCGGCAGGCCAGGCGGTGATGCTGGACGATCCGGCGGAACGGACGCTGGCGCTGAAGCTGCTCCAGTGGCCTGGGGTGGTGGAAGCGGTGGCGGAGCATCTGGAGCCTCACCGGCTGTGCAACTTCCTGTACGACCTGGCGTCGGCCTACCATCAGTTCTACGAGAAATGCCCGGTGCTCAGCGCGGCGGACGCGGGACAGAAGCAAAGCCGGCTCGTGCTGTGCGACCTCGTGGCGCGGATGCTGGAGAAAGGGCTGGAATTGCTGGGCATCGACGTGGTGGAGCAGATGTGAACGAGCCGGGGGCGCCTTCGGCGCACCTGCTAACCCCAAGGCATCCGCGACGTTGTCGCGGCATGAAGGCAACCATCATGTTGCAGGTGGCGCTGAAAGAGTGGGCGGTGGTGTGCGACCTGATGCTCGAAGGCAAGCTTGCGATCATGCTGCGCAAGGGCGGCATTGAGGAGCGTGGCGGGCCGGGGGCGTTTGAGCTTGAACACCGGCGATTTCTGCTCTGGCCGTCGTGGGCGCATCAGTTGCCGGATCGGATCAAGTCCGCGTTCCGGGGGCGCGTCAAAGTGATGAATGAGCCGGACGAGATGACGCTCGTGGGCCTCGGCGAAGCGACGCACATCTGGCGTGTGCCGTCACGGGAAGCGTTCGACCGATTGGACGATCTGCACCCGTGGACGAAGCCGCAGGTGGACATGCGGTTCGATTATCGCCCGGAGAAACCGCTGTACCTGATGGCGGTGCGGGCGGCGAAGCTGGGTACGCCGAAGACGGTTCCCAACCGCATTGCATATGCCGGTTGCAAGAGCTGGGTTCCGCTGTCGGAGGCGGACAGCGTGGACGACAAGAACGCGGCACCGGCGATGGACGACGCGGCGTACGCGGCGCTGGTGGCGAGGGTGTCGTCGGCGATGGCTTAACCGGGCTGACCGACCACTGCCGCGGGGCGACGCCACAGGGCGCGGCACATGCCGGCGAGACTGCTCAGTCCCACATACCCATATCCCGCGGCGAATAGCAGCAAAAACGGCAGGCTGGGCATCGTGCGCGCCTGTTCGAGCGACAGCGAGGCACACCAGAGGCAGTAGGCGCACATCGCAAGTTCGAGCGCGATCATCCACCACTTGCCGACGCCGCGGGGCGCGGCGAAGCGGCGTTTGCGGGCCGGCGCTGCTTCGGCGGCGACCGGCGAGGTGGCGCTGAACTTCGGCGTCCGCTCGAACGGGCTTTCGTGGCCGAAAAGAGCTTCCAGCACCGCCCGGCCGTTGTTCAGCGAGATGCCGATGCCGATGCTCATCAGCACGGGAACCTGCAAAAGAGTCCGCAGGATGCCGCGGTTCTGCACCTTCTGACTGGCGAGGTAGAACGTCGTGGCGGACATGGTTCCCAGCGCGAACAGGCCGATGCCCCACAGCAGCGCCTGCGACGTTCCGGGAGCGAACGGCTCCAGATTCACGCGAAATGTCGGGTAAAACAGCAACACCATCAGGGTGACGAACAGACAGACCGTCACGCTGGTCAGATGGAAAAAGGCTTCGAACTTCACCCGCCAGGGGGCTTGCGAGCGCAGCAGACGCCAGAGCAGCTTGCGGGCGGTCTGGATCGACCCCTTGGTCCAGCGGTGCTGCTGACTCTTGAAGGCGTTCATCTCCGGAGGCAGCTCGGCGGGACAGATCACCCGGGGCACGAACAGGAACCGCCAGCCGGCAAGCTGGGACCGGTAGGACAGATCGACATCCTCGGTGAGCGTGTCGGTCTGCCAGCCTCCGGCGGTGTCGATGGCTTCGCGTCGCCAGATTCCAGCCGTGCCGTTGAAGTTGATCCAGCAGTCGCTGCGGCAGCGAGCGCCGTGCTCGATGAGGAAATGCGCGTCGAGGAAAATCGCCTGCGCGCGGGTCAGCGCGGAGTCGTCGCGGTTGAGATGGCCCCACCGCGCCTGCACGAGGCCGATGCGCGAATCGGTGAAGTAGTGGATCGTCCGGCGAAGAAAGTCCGGGTCCGGCACGAAATCGGCGTCAAAAATGGCGATGAACTGCCCCCTGGCTCGCGGCATCGCTTCGGACAGCGCGCCGGCCTTGAAGCCTTGACGGTTCGTCCGGTGATGAAGCTCGATGTCCAGCCCCCGCCGCTGCCACTGTTGCACCTTCGCCGCCGCCAGTTCGGTCGTGCGGTCGGTCGAGTCGTCGAGTACCTGAATCTGAAGCTTCTTCCAAGGGTAGTCCAGCCGGCAGACGGCGTCGATCACGCGCTCGACCACCTCCGGCTCGTTGAAGAGCGGCAACTGCACCGTCACCACCGGAAGCTCGGTGAACCATTGCTTAATCCGAGGCCACTGCCGACGGTGACGCACGTACTGCAACACCAGCCAGTACCGGTGCATGCCGTAGACCGACACCACCGCCATCACGAGGATGTACAGCGCCGTCAGAGGCCAGCGAACCTCCGGCTGTGTCCACCACTGCGACGCTGTCGCCAGCCCATTCAACATCAACCATGTCTCCCAGTCGTGCCCCAACTCCCGCCCCGTCACCCCAAACCAACATGCCCAGACGGGAAACCATCCATTGTGCCCCAATCTTCAGAACAACGCCACTTTCATCATAGTCCGGTTGACCGAAACGACCAGGTTATATATCATTGCATCCGGATTAAGCGATGATTAGATCGACCGAACGATCCCTCGACCTGCTCGGCTGGATGGACTCCTTGGCCGACGAAACGCGCCTGCGACTGCTGCACCTGATGGAGCAGCACGAGCTGGGCGTGGTGGATTTGTGTGATGTGCTGCAGATGCCGCAGTCGACGGTGAGCCGGCACTTGAAGGTGCTTGGCGATCAGGGCTGGTGCCGATGCCGGAGGCAGGGCACAGCCAATCTGTATCGCATGTCGCTGGACGAACTGGAACCGGCCCCCCGCCGGCTGTGGATTCTCGCCAGGGAGCAGACGGAAAGCTGGTCCACGTTGCATCAGGATCAGCTTCGCCTGCAGCGACGGCTGAGGCAGCGCCGCGAAGCTTCGCGCGACTTTTTCGACAATTCGGCTGAGCAGTGGGACAAGCTGCGATCCGAGTTGTACGGCCAGCGGTTCGATCTCGATGCCCAACTGGCTCTGCTGCCGCCGACGTGGGTGGTGGCGGACCTCGGCTGCGGCGCAGGCGCGATCACCGCGTCGCTGGCTCGCCATGTCGGTCGCGTCATCGGCGTGGACCAGTCAGCCGCCATGCTCAAGTCCGCCAAGCTGCGAACCGCTGAGTTGAACAATGTCGAACTGCGCCGGGGCAATCTGGAGTCGCTGCCCATCGACGACGCCTCGTGCGACGGAGCCGTGATGGTGCTGGTGCTGACGTACCTGGCCGACCCGGCGGCGGCGGTGAAAGAGATTGCCCGGATTCTCAAACCCGGCGGTCGCGCGGCGGTGATCGACCTGCTGCCCCACGACCGCGACGACTTCCGACGCCAGATGGATCAGCACTGGTCAGGCCTGGACCCGAAGGAGCTTTCCCGACTCATGACCGAAGCCGGCCTGTCGCAGATCGTCTCCCGCGACCTGCCCCCCGAACCCGAAACCAAAGGCCCCGCCCTTTTCCTCGTCACCGCGACGAGGTAATGCAATTGAGCCGCAGATGAACGCAGATAAACGCAGATGAATACCAAATCCACAAAATAGAAATAGATTCTTGTTTTTGAGAACAAAATCATTTTCATCCTCTTTTGTCTTATCTGCGTTCATCTGCGTCCATCTGCGGCTAAAAACAATTACGAGAACACCACACACAGGAGTTGATGATGTCCACCTGCACGACGACGAAACTGGAATACAAAGTCGCGGACCTGAAGCTGGCCGAATGGGGCCGCAAGGAGATCGAGCTTGCGGAACAGGAAATGCCGGGCCTGATGTCGGTGCGCGCCGAGTTCGGCCCGAAGCAGCCGCTCAAGGGCCAGCGGATCATGGGTTCGCTGCACATGACCGTGCAGACGGCGGTGCTGATCGAGACGCTGACCGCCCTTGGCGCGACCGTTCGCTGGTGTTCGTGCAACATCTTCAGCACGCAGGACCACGCGGCGGCGGCGATCGCGGTCGGCCGGCCTGAGAACGGCGGCTCCGTCGATTGCCCCAAGGGCATCCCCGTCTTCGCGTGGAAAGGCGAAACCCTCGACGAATACTGGTGGTGCACCGACCGCGCCCTGGACTTCGGCAACGGCCAGGGACCGACCCAGATCGTCGACGACGGCGGCGACGCCACCCTGCTGATCCACAAGGGCGTTGAGTTTGAAAACGCCGGCAAAGTCCCAGGCCCCGAAACCACCGACAACGAGGAATACGCCATCATCCTCCAA
Organism: Phycisphaeraceae bacterium; assembly: GCA_020848195.1. GTDB lineage: Bacteria > Planctomycetota > Phycisphaerae > Phycisphaerales > Phycisphaeraceae > JADLAP01. Next base: position 979 of record JADLAP010000282.1, on the reverse strand, counting down.
CTGCTGGCCAAAATCCTCAAGACCGATCCCCAGCGGTGGCATCGCGTCGCCAAGGATTGCCACGGCGTCAGCGAGGAAACCACCACCGGCGTCCACCGGCTCTACGACATGCAAAAGGCCGGCACCCTGCTCTTCCCCGCCATCAACGTCAACGACTCCGTCACCAAGAGCAAGTTCGACAACCTCTACGGCTGCCGGCACTCGCTGATCGACGGCCTCAACCGCGCCACCGACGTCATGATGAGCGGCAAAATCGCCGTCGTCTGCGGCTACGGCGATGTCGGCAAGGGCTGCTGCCAGTCGCTCAAGGGCCAGGGCGCCCGCGTGATCGTCACGGAAGTCGATCCCATCTGCGCCTTGCAGGCCGTGATGGAAGGCTATCAGGTCACCACGCTGGAGGAGATGCTCCCCACGGCCGACATCTTCATCACCACCACGGGCAACTGCGAAATCATCATGGCGGAGCAGATGCACAAGATGAAGGACGGCGCGATCATCGGCAACATCGGCCACTTCGACAATGAAATCGACATGGCGGGCCTCGGCAAGCTCCGCAAGGCGGGCAAGGCCGTCAAGACCAACATCAAGCCGCAGTACGACAAGTGGACGTTCGCCGACACCGGCCGCAGCGTGCTGATCCTCGCCGAAGGACGTCTGCTCAACCTCGGCTGCGCCACCGGACATCCCAGCTTCGTCATGAGCAACAGCTTCACCAACCAGTCGCTGGCCCAGATCGAACTGGCTGTCAACCGAAGCCAGTACGAGAAGAAAGTCTACGTGCTGCCGAAGCACCTGGATGAAAAGGTCGCCCGGCTGCACCTGGACAAGCTCGGCGTGACGCTGACGAAGCTGACCGCCGCCCAGGCCGACTACCTCGGCATTCCGGTCGAAGGGCCGTACAAGCCGGAGTTTTATCGGTACTAACGTAGCGGCAAGCTGCCAGCTTGCCCGCTGCTATAATGAACGGTAAGCGCGGAGC
>JADLAP010000281.1 GCA_020848195.1 Phycisphaeraceae bacterium | reverse complement strand
GCCTGGACCTTGGCGTTGGTGCCGACGGGGACGGTGGACTTGACGACGACGATCTTGGCGCGGCGTTCATCCGCGCCGCCGCCGCTGCTGGAAGGAGCGGCTTCGATGGCGTCGCCGATGTCGCGGGCGGCCTGAAGGACATACTGCAGATTCGCCCGGCCTCGCTCGTCACTGGGCGTGCCGACGCAGATGAACACGATCTGCGCGCCGCGGTAGGCCGCCTGCTTGTCCGTGGTGAAATGCAGCCGGCCCGCCTTCACATTGCGGCGGATCAGTTCATCGAGGCCCGGTTCGTAGATCGGGCTGATCCCGGCGTTGAGCTTCTCGATTTTCTTCGGATCCACATCGAGACAGGTCACATCGTTGCCGCTGTTGGCGAAGCATGCGCCCGTGACCAGACCCACGTACCCGGTGCCGACCATGGTGATGTGCATTTGGCGAATTTCCCCATTGCAGGCGGCAGGCATCGGCCCGCGCGCAGAACCACGGTGTTAATGTCGGTCAGATAAGGCTGGGAATCAAGCGGGAAAAAGACAGCCAACGCCAGTCCACAAATCCGCCCTGCCGGTTATCAACATGGACTGGACAGGGCCATATTGGGTTCGTGCCTTGCGACTCCATTCAACGACCACCCCCAAAATGAACGTTGCGTGGACTCAAATCGAGATGCCATATGCCGTACTTCCGGCGTAATTCATCAAAAACCGCCGCGGCTTGCGGCCAATGTTCACCAAAATGCTCCATGCTGTCACAACGCCACTGCTCCCACACCTCAGGGCTGAAATCAGGTTCCTGATCCAGCAGGGAATGGGCGAAATCCAGTACGAACGGAGGTTTGACCGTGGTCATTTCGATGGCGTGAACCTCCGTGCCATGGCGCAGCAGTTGAGGCACCTCGAATCGTCCGATCCTGGATACGCGAAACTCGCGCAATCGCTCGTAGACTGCTAATTCCTGCTCAAAATCCGCATTCCGTTCATAGACCTTGACGGCTGTGCCCTCCGAGGATAAATATACGATACCATGGATACCGCCGCCTAACGTGCCTTCGACCCGGGCCGGTGCAATCAGACGATTGGCCCGCGCTTCGGCAAATGTGTGGAGGTCTGACATGGTTCACGCCGCTTTCGGAATCTCACCTTCGTCGGCCACCGTGGATTTGTGGCTGGATTGCGGCCCATTCGGACGGCTCTCGTTGGCACAGGTGGGCAGAGACTTTGTTCTGGCGGATTCTCCACACGACATACCGAACTGTGAAGCCGATCTGGTCGTTGTCGTCGATGGTCAAAGCCACGTGCGACGCGTCCGTCTGTGTCATGGAGCCTCGGTGGACAATCGGGAAATCAGAATCGTTGCACACGATTCCTTGCCTTTCTGACCTGAACATTTCCATGTTGTCCGGTTTGAAGATCAAGGTGATCAACAGACATGTCATTCGTCGGGCTTGAACGGCCGAACCGGGGAATAGCCCGGATCTTCGTCGTCATCGCTTCGCTGGTCCTCGGCTTCCTCGTGCCAGGCGGCCTGGATCGCTTCGAGAATCTGTTCGTTGACCTGATGCCCTTCCTGCGCCTGAAAATCGGGCAACTGCTCGACCATCCGGCGAAGCTCGGTGAATCGCACCGACAGCGGGTCCCGGTCGGGGTGCGACTCGACCAGAGCCAGGGCAATGTCGTCAATGTCTTTCCACGTCAGCTTCGGGGGCATGGCGGGGCGGGCGGGAGGCCCCTCCTGTCACTGAAGGTTCACGGGCATGATGACGTACAGGAAATCCGGCCCGGTGCGGAGAATGCCCGGCTTGTTCGGGGCTTTGAGTTCGATGGTCACTTCATCCTGATCGACAACCTTGAGGGCGTCGGAGATGAAGCCTGGGTTGAAGCCGATCTCCACCGGCTCGCCTTCGTAGGCGGGCATTTCCACGTTGATCGTGGCATCGCCCATCTCCGGCGCGCGGCTGGAGAGAGTCAGTCCCGTCGGTGCGAAGGCCAGTCGCACGCCCTTGGATTCCTCGTTGGTCAGCAGCGCGCCGCGGCGAACCGCGGAGGCCAGCAGGTCGGTCTTCAGTGTCGCCTTCTTGTCACCGTCCTTGGGAATCACGTCGCGGTACGGTGGGAAGTTGCCTTCCACCAGGTTCGTCGCCATCACCGCGTCATCCGTGGCGAACAGCATCTGGTTCTCGGCGACCTTGATGCGCACGGTGTCCTCGGCGTTGGTGAAGAGGCGAAGGATCAGCGTCAGGGCCTTGGTGGGAACGATGGCGGAATGCCGCCCCGCCTCGGCGGAGCCTGAGCCTGCGCTCTTGGCGGTCTTGCACGCGCCTTTGGCCAGCGCCAGACGCCGGCCGTCGGTGGCGACGAGATTGACCTTGTTCCCGTCCCGTTCGATCAGCACGCCGTTGATCGCGTAGCGGCTGTTCTCGCGGGCCACGGCGAAAATGGTCTGACGGATCAGGCGATGCAGTTCGCCGGCTCCGATCTGGAAATCCGCTTCACCGGCGAACGACGGCACCGGGGGGAAATCCGTCGGCGGCAGGCAGTACAGATTGAACAGCGAGTCGTGGCCTCGAATCTTCGCTTCCTGCTGGTTGACTTCCAGCGTGATCGTGGAGTCCACGCTTTCCCGGACGATCTGCGTGAACTTGTCGGCCGGGATGAGGGCTTCGCCCGGCTGGCTGACCTCGACCTTGTTCGTGCGCAGCCGCAGCGAATGCTCCATGTCCGTGGCCATCAGCGTCAGCCCCGTTTCGCCCGCTTCCAGCTTCACGCAGGTCAGCGCCGGCTTGGGGGTCCGCGAGACGATCACCGCGCCCGTCAGATTAAGCAGTTCGACCAGTGTGCCACGATCACAGATGACTTTCATATCCTGCCCTCAGTGCCCCGGTTCAGTACTCCAAGGTACTTCCCCAAGGTCCGGGCGGCAAGCGCGGAAAACCCGCCTTTTCGCTCTCTTGTTCCCCGCTGGCCCCGCCGGGTCCACTTTCTCGGCGACTACAATGTCGGTTGCGTCCCGCGGCTCCATGAAAGGATTTCCGATGACACAACCCGATCCCGTCCGCGTGGGCTTCATCGGAGCCGGCGGCATCTGCCGCGATCGGCATCTGCCAGGCCTGGCGAAACTGCCCGGCGTCCAGGTGACCGCGGTCAGCAACCGGACCCGCGCCAGCGCGGAAAAAGTCGCCGCGACCTTCGGCATTCCCCAGGTCGAAGACGACTGGCGGCGTCTGATCGACAGGCCGGACATCGACGCGGTGTTCATCGGCGCCTGGCCCTACATGCACCGCGCCATGTCCATCGCCGCCCTGGAGGCGGGCAAGCACGTCTTCTGCCAGGCACGCATGTGCATGGACCTGGTGGAAGCAAGGCAGATGGTCAAGGCGGCCACGGCCCATCCCCGGCAGGTGAACATGATCTGTCCCCCGCCGACGCGCATGCCCTTCGAGGACATCATCCTCAAACTCATCCAGCAGGGCGAACTGGGCGAGCTGACCAGCGTGCTCCTGAGCAGCGTGAACGACGTGAACCTGAAATCGAATCAACTGCACTGGCGGGAAAATGTCGCCTACAGCGGCCGGCAGATCATGGCGGTGGGCATCTACGCCGAGACGCTCAACGCCTGGGTGGGCGACTACGAGACGCTCTCCGCCGAGTTCGGCCAGGTGATACACCGGAAAATCGCCGAGTCCGGCAACGAGATCGAAGTCCGCATCCCCCAGGTGGTGGCGATCCACGGCACGCTGGCACGCGGGATCGTCATCAGCGAATTCCACTCCGGCGCTGCCGCCGGCCAGACGCCCGGAGACTGGATCGGCCTCCATGGCACGCACGCGAGTCTGCGTTACCGCATGATGTCCAGCCGGCTGGAACTCTGCCGCGCCGGCGAGGAGCCTCGATCCGTGCCGATCCCGACCGGACATCCGATGACCGTCGATGACGCATGGACCGTGGAAGCGGATTTCATCGAAGCGGTGCGGGCTGCGAGGGCGGGCCGATCGTGGCGCGTTTCCCCGGATTTCGCCGAAGGTTTACGATACATGCTGAAAATGGAAGCCGTGCACCGATCGGCCCAGCACGGACGAACGGTGGCCTTGTCGGAGCTTTGACGCCATGATCGCACCCTCGGACAGTGAAGCGAACACAGGCCTGAATGTGCGGGAGCTGACCTGGACCGCCCTGCTGGGCCGGTGGGTCGAGTTCGCCCGCGCGGCGATGGCGCTGCCCGACGACGATGCCGGCCGGCGGCTGCGCGAGTCCGTCGCCGACATCATCATGCTTCAGGCCGTCTGGTTCGCCCTGCGCGATCTCGGCCAGCTCGACGCCGCCCAGAAAGCCGTCGGCCTCGACCGCGCGGAAGTGCTCATCGACCGCCATGCCGGTTTGCTACAGCAGCGATGGGGCAATGAACCGCTGCCCCGCCTGCTGACGGAACTGATCGACGACGCTCATTCGGCGCTGCGCATCGCGGCGGCGGGAATGTCGTGAGCCTGCCCTTCACCCCCGCACCAGCCACGCCACGCGGGCGCTGTGCGGCGGCTGCTTGCTGCTGAGTTTTTGACCTTTCCACGTCACGCCCTTGTCCGCTTTTTGCCGCTTCCATGCCGCGGCATCGTCCAGGCCAAGCTCCGTCGCGCTGGCGGTCACCGTCGCTTCCTCGTCGCTCCAGTTGAACAAGGCGACCTGGATCATCGGCTCACGCTTCGTGCCCGCGTCCACGCGGCAGGCGCGAGGCAGGAACGATTCTTCATCCAGCACCAGACGCGGATTTTTCGCCGGCATCGGCTGCTTCTCATTCCAATATGCCCGCACTTGTTTCCTCGTTTCCTCCGTCCATTCCGACGGCAGGTCGCTGGTGTACATCATTCCGCCCATCATGCCGATGGCGGTCAGCAGCAGCGACTGCTCCTCCGGCGACGTCGACAGTGGCACCTGGTCGAAGTAGGTTCCCGTGATGATGGAATTGACGCGCCGCATGTAGAACACATCGGGGTCGGCCGACCACCAGATGCCGTTGGTCGTCAACATGCGGACCAGCAGCATGGGCAGCAAGTGACGCATGGTGGACCAGTCGCCGACCATGTCGCCGCCGATGCGGGCGGAATCGACCAGACCCACGCTGTATCGCCACGGCGCGCCGATGCAGGCGTTGACCAGCACGTCCGGCCCCACCGCTTCCCGGAACACGCTCCACATGTTGCGGTAGCTCTCAAACGTCGTCATGCTCCGGTCATACGCCTGACGATTCGGCACATATCCCGTGAAATCCAGCTTCACCGCCTGCCAGCCGTCGGCCACGAGCTTGCGCAGCAGATCAATAACGAACTGTCGCGCGCCGGGATGTTCCACTTCCAGATTCCGCGCCACCGTGCCGCCGGGCGCCGCGAACATCCACTTGTCGTTGTCGCACCAGCCCCAGTTCATCAGCGACCAGGCAAACGAACCATCGGGCAGGCGCTGGAACCATTCCGGGTGCTGCTGGACCGCTGGATGCGTATCAAACACAGCCTGCGGCGCCAGCCACAGCGCGGGAATCGACCCGCCGGCGGCAATGCGATGCGGAAGCTGCTTCCACCAGTCGGCGGGATAGCGATCATTGATGGACCAGTCGCCGGGCATTTTCTGGTAGCCGTCGTCGATCAGAATCTGCCTGCCTCCGGGTGGAACCGGCATCTCGGCAAATTCGTCCACGCACTTGTCGATGTCCTCTTTCGTGAACTGCGCGAAGTTGCGGTACCACGAGCAGAAGCCGGCCATGGGCGGCTGCGTGCGGGCCGGGCCAAGCGCCTTGGCGCACGTGCCCGACCAGTGACGAAGCCCCTCCTGCCAGTCGCCGGCGACCAGGAGAATCCGTTCCAATTCCCGCGTTTTGCCCGCAGGCAGCAGAATGTTGTCCAGCAACTGACCGGCATAAAAATGCCCTGCATCCGGCCCGGCCGTGCGGTATCCGAACTCTCCAAACGCCTTGCCCGGCCCCGTCGCGCCGATCACCCAGCCCGGCGACACCGGCGTCGTGAACAGCACCGCGCTGTCCAACCCGCACGACCAGTTCGCCTCATCGTGAATCGGGTCCGGCAAACGCAGCTTCATCTGAGGCAGCGCCCACCAGTATTTCTGGTCCTCGTTCGGATCGCGGATCGGCGTGCTTTCCTTGCCCAGCCGCACGCAACCCTGCAGGCCGTCCTGGGCCAGCAGCAGCAGCATCGCCACCGACTCGGCGTTTTCGACCTTGCCGTCGAGATAGTGGAATCGCAGCAGTTCAATGGGTTTGCCGGAGGTGTTCTTCAGCCGGCCTGCGAATTCCACACCGAGGCTGGAATCCTGCCTGCCTTCGATCGTGATCCGCGCGGCCGGGGATCGCAACTCGAATTGAAAGGACTCCCCCGCCACCTTCGGCAGCGCCAGCACGTCGTTCCGCCAGGCTTCCTCCCCGGCAAATCGCCACACCAGCCGCGCCCGGCATTGCGTCAGCTTCGGCAGCGTGCCGGCCGAACACGTCCAAGTCCCTTCCTTCCCCGCCTCCGCCCCGCCGCTGATCCCCACCGCCTGACCCTTGAACTGTTTCACACTCTCGGACATCACCGAACTCCTGACGTCGTCAGCCATGCTGATCGGTTGTTGCGCAGTCCCCGTCCCGTTGCGGACGCAACGGAATTGATTAAACGTAGTATCCCTGAATCTCGCGGGATTGTCTACCGGAGAAGCACGACGACCAGGGCGATCGCGGATGGATCATCGGGCATGACGTTGAGATGGATTGCCGTCATTTGAACTCGTAACTGTTGCACGTCCAGAACGTCTGGTCCGGCTTGCCCTTCCGCTTGACCACGGCTTCGACCAGGAAAAATCCAGGCGGGAAAGGAATCATCTCTTCCTTGTTCCACGCCCCATTGACGCAATTCACGAAAGGAATCGTGTTGGACCATATTTTGCGATCCGAGCCATCCGTGGGATTCAGCCAGCAGTGGAGTTTGCCGCCAATGGTCAGCACGTGGCCGAAGTAGTACATATCGCGCTTGTAGTAGCTGACGACCACATCGTCGGCCGGCTCCGTCAGTGTCAGGTTGAATGTCAGCGGATCGCCGGGGTCCAGACGCTGTTTCCCGGCAAACGATGGCGAAGCCAGTTCCAGAAACTGCTCCGGCTTGCGAACCATTTGGATTGATGTGAAGTTCACGGTGTTGTTGTAGATGCTGATCCGCAGCGTGGTCTTGTGCGGCTTAAGATCAGGCAACGCAGCCAGCGGCTGGAAGCTGTAAATGCCCGGACGCAGCGGCCCCACCAGCGAAAAGATGGTGGAACCTTTGTCCAGCAAGTCCACGCCGAACGCCTGATAGCCTTCCGTCGGCTTGGTCAAAACGATTTCCCAGACGAGGTAGGGGTACGCGGGATCCACGGCGATCCCGTGGGCCGTACCGGAGTGGTTGTTGTCCGGCGAGCAGAGCGAGAATCCGCCGCTCTCGCCTGCGGTCACATCCAGATATGTGTTGGCCCAGTGGCTGGCGTCCTGGGACGGCGCGGTCTGGATGTCCGTGCCATCCTCGATCCACAGGGTGTTGTTGTCAGGATTATCGCGCCACTCGGCGCCGGCCCTGCCGCGGCAGAGGATCGCGGCAAGGGCCAGGCCGAGGACAAGCTGATGTCGTAGATACACGTGGGATTCCTATGTGCGAGCCAATTCCCGTGATATTACTTGTCCAGCGTCACGGCCCCAAGCCGGGAGGAACTGTTGAAGCCGCTGCCGAGGAAGTTGGGGCTCCATGCCATCGCGCTGGCCCCGCCGGCGCCCGCCCGGTACAGGTTCATGTACACCTTGTCCGAGGTGAATCCGTCGAAGGATTGGATCAGCTTCAGGGGAATCGCCAGTTCCGTGGTCCAGCCCTTGTCATCCAGCGTACACTTGACCATGGCCCCGCTGCCGTGGACTTCATGGCAGCCGGGGTAAGCAAGCGTGACGAGCCGTCCGTCGGCCTTGATGCCCAGTTGAATGAACTGCGCTTTGGCGGTCTGAGCGCCGAGGAAGATTTCCCAGCGATCGCCGTCGAAATGCGATCCCGCCGGCCTGACCTGCCTGCTGTCGATCGGATCAACCGCGCGAATGTAGAAATAGTCCACGTCATAAGCGATATCCACGGTGATCTGGCGTTCGCTGGGATAACCCTCGTGAATGTGGCTGATGACCGTATGGCCGGCCTTGGACCAGTCAATTTTGCTCAGGTCGCCGCCTGCCGATGACGCGAGCGTGGCATGGGCCGTGGGCGGCGCGGTCTTCTTCAGCGCCTCCATCTCATCCTGATGTTCCGACTTGTTCAGCCATGCACGCCGGCCTTCCTGCATGTATGCCCATGGACCCTCGACGAATATCTCCACGCGCTGCCGCTGAATATCCGTCAGCTTCGCGTCCTGAGCCTGCTTGATCCAGCCGGCGATCTTGTCCATGCGATCCTTCGTGCCCAGATACTTCCACGCGATCTCCTCGGTCTGGTGCTGGATGATCTTGACGAATTCCGGTGGATAATTGGCCTTGTTGTTGTAGGTTTCCTCGATGAAGTTGTAGATGTTCTTCATCGGCACGCCGGCTGGGCCGTAGTACTGAGCGAAGAACTCATCAAGCAGCGGCTCAATCTCACGGTTCGGATCATCGGCGTATTTCAGGCTGATGTAGGTTTCGAGTTGTTCGCCGATGCCGCAGGCGAAGAGGCCTTTCACGCCGTCGCGGGCGAACATTTGCATCACGTTGGCCAAGGCTCGCATGTTGAAGCCGGGGAAGGCGCGCCAGCCGTTCCAGTCGCCCATGGACAGGGGGAAGCAGTCGTAAAGCCACATCGAAATCACGCGGCCGCTGGTCTTGTTTTCCCTGGCCCATGCCTGGTAGCCGTGGATTTCAGTCCTGGGATTCTGGGCTTCCTTCTCGACCCATGCCTGGAAAGCCGACGGATCAGATGGGGCGAACCAGTAGCGCGGCGTCACGCAAGTGCCCGTGTAAATCCGCGGATCGACAGGGAAACTCGGCGGCATGCCGTGACTGGCGTAGGCCAGCACGAATATGTGCGCCTCGGGGCAAACCTCGCCGACCCGCTTCTGCACCTCGTTGGCGAAGTGGTACATGTAGTCGCTGTACTTGCCGGACATGAAGACTTCTTCCATCGACCGCTTCTCGCCCGGCTCCACGTTCGGGAACCACTTGCGGCAGTTCTCGCATTTGCAGAAGTAATCATTGTCCATCGGCTCGACGCTGGCCCAGTCGGCGGCCGCGAGCACCTTTGACTTGCCGGTCTGGAAGTATTCGATGATGTCCTTGGACACCTGCTCGATCACGGCGGGATTGGTGTAACAGAGCTGCGGAGGCAGGCCCTTGTAGCCCTGGGCGAAGTATTCGGGATGCGAGCCTTCAAAGGCATTGGGATTCTGCGGATTCTTCTCCCAGAAGCGATCGTAGAAGCTGTACAGGCCGTGGTTGGCGACAAGGGGTTTGCCGCCGAATTTGTTGCGCAGCATCCACAGGCAAGCCTGAAGCTGGTCCGGGTGGTTCAGCACATCGAAGAACTTGTTGGTTGAGGACACGCGACCATAGCCGAGGCATTCTTCCAACCGGTAGAAACGACATTCGATCGCGGGCGTGCGGCGAACTTCCGTGACCTTCACCGCAAGAGAAGGCTGGCGTGGGTGCTCCATGCCCAGATCGGTCGGGGCATACCAGCGGACGCCGCAGTCGCGCTCGAGGAACTCGTGTACCGCATCGCAACTGCCGTGATCCTGGAAGAACAATATCTGGCTGGAGCCGAACATGGGCACGGTGATGCTCAGGTCGCCGAAGTCGCGGATGGCGGGCGCGGGGATGCCGGAGGCTTCATCGCAATTCAGCAGCAGGAGCGTATCGTCGTCCATGGATGGCGCGGTTTTATCCCAGCCTTCCGGGCTGCGCACGACCTTGCTGAACCGCACTTCGTCGATCTGGCCCCCGGTGTACTGCGTCATGGCGTTGACGCACATAGCGCCGATCTGGACCTGTGCCTTCGAGCAGGTGGTGGCCTTGTAGGGCGCTTTGCCGACGCTGCTGCCGTCGAGGAACAGTTCCTGTTGCCCCTTGGCCGCGTCCCATGTCGCCAGCACGTGATGCCAGCCGGGCTTCAGTTCGCCGGTGGCAATTTTTCCACTGCCGGAGTTTTCATAGAAGGTCACATAGACCAGCGTACCATCCTTGGTGACGTTGATGATTTGGTACGTCCAGGGTTCGCTGCCGTCGAGGCGGACGAGGACGCCGTCACCCTTCCAGCCATCGGCGAGCTTGAACCAGAGTTCGATGCTGCCCTGCTTGTCGTCGAAGTCGATCGGCTTGAGGCGCATCGCGTCATGTTCGCCGTCGAAGCTCAGAGCTTTGCCGAATCGGCCTTCCACAGCCTTGGGCTTGCCGATGATCTCCATGCCGCCCTGTTTCGTCGTCACATAAGGCGTGGCCATGTCCCGGCCGAACAGCACTAGGTCGTTGCCCCGGCGAGTCACCATGAATTCCTGGGTTTTGAAGTCGTCATTTTTGAAGCCCAGCGCGTCCGTGGCGGCGCTTTGGCCGATCAGCACGCGTGTGCCGTTAACCTTGACGGTATCGGGTACGATCGGCAGCGTCGCGCCGGTGATCTTCTGAACATGATCGCGCAGCTCGATCGCGCCCATCACGGCGGACACCGTCGGCGCATGGCTGATGACTATGCTCGCCGCAGGCTTGCTGTCTTCCGTCAGTTTCAGCGGCCCCATGTCGGCAAAAGCACCCGACACCAGGACCACCGTCTGAATCAGACAGCTCCAGGTAAAAACATGTTTGAGAGAAGGGAACAAGGTGTTGAGCTTCATGGGGTACTTCCTCATTGGGACGGAATCGTCCCGGTTCAGGATTGAAAAGCCGCAGGCCGGCCATGCTCAGCGCGCGGCGATGGTTTCCTGCTGATGGCTTTGGAACATTTCTCGGATGCGGGCGATGTTGGCCTTGTTGTTTTCGGTGTCCACGACGTAGGTGGTCTTGGGGTCTGCCTGGGAGAAGCCGTAGAGTCCGAACTTGTTGAAATCGAAGGCCGCCCACTGCTGCTCCGTGGGACGACCGCCGCCGGCCATGTTCTGGATGATCTTGGTCTTCGTGCCTGCGTGCTGCTGGATCCACTCCAGTTGCTCAATTTTGTGGCATTCGTTGAGTACCCAGTCCATTTCCTTCAGCGCGCGATGGTTTTCCCAGAGATTGCGTGATATTTCCCAGGGCGAGTTGACCCAGATCAGCGCGGGCCGAACGTCGCGCACCGCGGCCGTCAGATGGTCCCACGCGCGAAGCACTTCCCGGCGTTCAAACTCCAGCTTCGCCGCCGCGTCAGGTTCGCCGGACGCGGGGAACGGCTCATCCATCAGCTCGCGCCACATTGTCCGCTCGCAGTCCAGCCAGCCGTCCTTGCTTCGGTCAGGGGAGATGAACCAGTCAACCATGAAGCCGTCAACTTCGGTCTTGCGCAAGGCATCCTTGACGCTGTGGCAGAAGTAGTTGAGATAGTCCAGCGTAAACGGCAGCTTCCACATGGGCGCTTTCTGCCGGACCTGATCCGGATGGGCGGTTTCCCACACGCGATTGGCGCCGCAGCAGAAATAGCCCATGACGAGCAGGCCGCGATCGTGGGCCAAAGCCGTCATTTCCGGCAGAAAATCGTGCTTCATCCCCGGCGTCACGGGCGCGACTTGCGACTGGCGATACCACGCATGGCCGTTGTAGGAAACGCAAAAGTTCTGGATGACGTTGACGCCCATGTCCACGTACCAGTCCACGTGGGCGGCGGGATCGGCGTGGGCATATTCGCCGGGCATGGCGGGACCATAATTCCCCGCCGGGTCAAAACCCCAGTTGAAGTCGATGTTGAACGCCTTGATCTTCGCCGGCACGGGCCGGGGTTGGAATGTCATGGACACGGGAAAACAACCTTTCAAATAACGCGAGGAATATCCACCTGCACGTTCCCTCACGAAGAACGCACTTTGTCGTATAGGTTGATCTCAACCCTAAGGGCAAGGATTCGCGGACTTCCAGCGCCTTGTCATTTCCCGATATACCAGAGGCCTGGCTTCAGCGCATATGCCTCATGTGTTGAACTGAAACACAATGAAAGGTAACTCTGGTAGTTGAACGCCCTGGCGTGGCCGTCGCAGTGCAGAATGTTCATCTGCTTGGAGTGACGGTAATCGTGCAAGCCAGTGCTGATATCCGGGTCCGTGGTGTCCCTCCATGTATAGAAAAGCGGAACAGCAACGAATGTGCCGTAAGGAAGGTCGTGGATGAGCAATTGCTTGGATGGATAGGGAATTTCCGTGATGCGTCGGTATCCGATGGAGTTGTCCCAGTAACCGAGTCCCACGCCGCCGACACCGTTGTAGGGCATGCCATAGCAGCTCCAGATCGGGCCGGTCACGGTCTGTCCGGTAGCCGGATACAGCGTGGGTGTTGGGGGCGTGGGGCAGACAAAAACGCCGTTGGGCGACACCGCATCGCTGATGGTGGGATTGGGCGCTCGCGTCTCATTGGCCAGATAAGGCTTGATCAGGCTCACCCAGCGATACCCCAAGCCGGAAATCACCCCGCTGTGGCTGTTGTCAACCCAAACCCGGCTGTTGGCCAGCACCAGGGCGTTCTTGTAGTCATTGGTGTAGTTGTACCAGCCCAGGTAAATCTGCCGCTGATTGGTCAGGCAGACGATCTGCCGGCTTGCTTCGCGGGCCTTCTGCAGCGCCGGCAGCAGGATGGCGATCAGCATGGCGATGATGGAAATGACGACGAGAAGTTCGATGAGCGTGAATCCCCGGAGACCGATTTTGACCGTGGTTTTCATGGCATATCCTTTGTGTTGGGCATCCAAACGTCTCATGCACTCGGATTTCGGCATTCCGCGACGGAATCACGTTCGATAAATTGCCCCTGAACGTCCACGG
>JADLAP010000398.1 GCA_020848195.1 Phycisphaeraceae bacterium | reverse complement strand
TGGCTGATAAAATAGTCAATCATAAGAATGAACCTGTTATTCTAATAGCCCACAAAAATAAAGAGAAGCTTCTTGAAGCTATGACAAAAATAAGACTTGTAGAGGAGCCACTCCCGTGTGTCTTGAACATTGATGAATCTCTTAAAAAAAAACAGATCATCTGGGGGAAGGATAATATCTTAAAGGAGTATCTTCTTGCAAAAGGGGATATAGACAAAGCCTTGTCCAGATCACAAATCATCATCGAAGGGGAATATACAACGGGAGCACAGGAACATGCTTATATAGAACCAAACGGTGTGATTGCCACATACCACAAATCAAAAGGAGTGCTGGTAGAAGGGTCGATGCAGTGTCCGTACTATATAAAGAAAGCATTAAAGATTATATTTAATCTTCCGGATGATAAGGTGCGGGTAAAACAAACTATAACAGGCGGGGCATTTGGAGGCAAAGAAGATTATCCATCCATATTATCAGCACACGCAGCGCTTTTATCATACAAATCATCACATCCTGTGAAGATGATCTATGATAGAGGTGAAGATATGGCTGCTACTACAAAAAGACATCCATCGAAATCAAAATATAGGATCGGAGTAAAAAAAGATGGAACGATCACAGCACTTGATGTGGATTTTGTATTGGATGGAGGTGCATATGCAACGCTTTCTTCTGTTGTATTATCAAGGGGGATAATTCATGCCGCTGGTCCATATAATTGGCCTGCCTTAAGAGTAAGAGGCAGGGCCGTTGCTACAAATTCGCCTCCAAACGGCGCTTTCAGGGGGTTTGGAGTTCCACAAAGCTGTTTTGCAACAGAGAGGTTTATGGACAAAGTTGCAAAAAAAATCAGAATGGATCCAATAGAATTCAGAAGGAAGAATTTTTTAAGGTGTGGTGATTCTATGGCTACCGGGCAGGTGATAAAAGAAGACATTGATATGTCAAAACTTTTGGATCATGCGCTAAAAGCCAGCGGATATAAAGAAAAGATACAAAAATATCAGAACGACAATAACGGGAATAAAATAAAAAAAGGTATAGGTGTTGCAGCTTTTATGCATGGAGCAGGTTTTACCGGATCAGGTGAAGAGTTTATAGGATCAATTGTAAAAGCAAGTGCAGATAAAAAAGGTTATATTCATATTTATGTATCTACTGTTGAAATGGGGCAGGGGATGAATACTGTATTTTCACAGATCGCCGCAGAAGAATCAGGCGTCCCAATAGAAAAAATAATCATATCAGAACCGGACACTTCAATGGTCCCAAATAGTGGACCGACCGTTGCATCAAGAACTGTTATGATTGTAGGGGAGTTGATCAGAAAAGCGGTGCGTCAGATCATTGATGATCTTCAGAAATCAAAATATCTAAAGAAAGAATACTCGAGTGAGGAATTCAGGTCCGCATGCACTAAATATTTCAAGAAAAATAAAATTCTTGAAGTAGAAAAAAAATATAAACAGCCCTCAGGGATAAGTTGGGATGATAAAAAATATCAGGGAGAAGCATACGGAACATACGCATGGGCAGTATATGTCAGTGAGGTAGCGGTGGATACTGTAACATTTCAGACAACGGTTACCGATTTTACTGCTGTGCAGGAG
>JADLAP010000280.1 GCA_020848195.1 Phycisphaeraceae bacterium | reverse complement strand
CTATGCGCGGCGATCCCGGCTTCGTCCCGCCCTCGTCACCTGGACGCGACCGCCGCGGCGGCGTCATCCAGCTCGGCCTGTGTCGGCTCGTCCCCGCCGTGGTCCGCCGACTGATTCGCAGCCGGACCAGAAGTACGGGGAAACTTCACGGCGATCAGGTCGAGAATCGAATTCTTGTCGGCGCGAGACAACGACCAATCGGTGAGGAACATCGTTTCGCCCTTGTCGTTGTTCAGCAAGATGCCCTGAAGGACGAAGGTTCCGCGACACACGCGACCGATGGGAAAATCGGTGTAGACCTGTTTGCCGAAATCATCGCGGACAAGATTGCCGTCTCGCACCTTCGGCACGCGCGGCTTGCACTCGACCGCCGAATCGAACTCCTGCATGATGCAGGCGACTTCAGCACGAGCCATGACTTTGCCCGTGCTGTTCCATTTCACGCTCTGTACCTTGAAATCCATGGCAAAACCCTTCGCCTCTGAGAGGCAATAGTGAACGGTCACACGACCGCTTGGGATCGAAATAAAAAAACCCGGGGAGCTCGGCTGGAAGCTCGACCCGGGTCGGGAAGGAGGCGTGCGCCGGACGGACGCCATGTCACCCAGCGGCTTGAGTGACCGTGCCGCCGACGCGAAAAAACCCGCACACCGATTCGCAAGGCCGCGCTCGGTACACGGGTTCAGTTGTGCTATACTTGGCATGTCCCGTGCCGGTCCGCGGTGCGGGTCAAGGGTCAGGACGACTGCGAATCGTCTTGACCCACTTGGAAGGCCCTCACTTGGCGGTGTGGGCCTTCTTCATTTCAAACTAACGGTCGGGATTGATGCTGTCAAGCGATAACGTCTGTAACGATAAGACAAATAATGGGTTGCGCAATGACTGTTATGTATAACTCGATCTGGATGTGGGCAGGGGGTGGCTACGGCGTTGCTTTTTCGCGGCTTGACGCCGTTTTCCCGACATTTCATGATGCTGGACATGGCAACCCAATCTTTCACACAGGTCCCATGGCTTCTCGTTGCTTGCGGAGCTGGTCATGGGAAACAGGCGGGACTGGCGACGTTTCATTTTGACGCCGACACCGGCCGGCTGGCGTTGCGACAGTTCACTCACGAGGGCCTTGTGAATCCGCTGTTTGTGCAGACGGATTCTGTTCGGCGCGGCAGGGTGTTCGTGGCGGATTTTCAGGATGTCACCGACGGCGTGCCCGGCGGTGCTGCTGCGGCACTGCGTCTGGATGCGAAAACCGGCAAGCTGACGTTTCTGAATCAGCAGCCATTGCACGGAACCGTGCCGTGTTACCTGACCACGGACCCGGCCGGCGAGATGCTCTGGTGTGCCAACTATGGCGACGGGACGCTGTCGGCGCTGCCGATCCAGCGGACGGGCAAGCTCAAGCCTGTCCAGCATTGGCTCAAGCCCGTGACGTGCCCGGCATCGCAACAGGTTCCAGGCAACGCCCACTGCGTCCAGTTTGATCCCGCGGGACGGTTCATGCTGTCCACCGATCTGGGCCAGGATCGGATTTTCGCATTCGCGGTGGACAATGCCGGCAGGGACGTGAAAGCTGTTCCTCATGGCGTGATGCCTCGCGGCAGCGGGCCTCGGCATCTGGCGTTTCATCCCAACGGCAGGTGGCTGTACGCGGTGACGGAATACGGCAACACGGTGATCGCCATGGACTACGACACGGATCACGGCCAGATGCGGATTCATCAGGTTGTTTCAACCTTGCCTCAGGGCCTGACGGGCAAGCACTACGCGGCCGACGTGCAGATTCACCCCTGCGGGCGGTGGCTGTACGCTTCCAATCGCGGCCACCACAGCATCGCCCTGTTCTCCATTGATCCCGTGAATGGATCGCTGTTCGCCATGGGACATCACTGGGCGGGCGGCGACTGGCCTCGGTCGATGGCGATACATCCCGACGGTCGGCACATGATTGTCGGCAACGAACATTCGCACCGGCTGGTGGTGCTGAACATCGACACGACGACGGGACAGCTCTCCGACGCGGGCGTGACGGCCGAGGCGGACAATCCGGTGGCGGTGGCATGGGCGTGAGACGCGCGACAAGTCGCGGCGCTACGTATGTCATGTCGTGACGCGGCGACTCGTCACAGGTTCAGGTTGAATTCCGGCAGATAAATGAAGTATTTCATGTTGAACAGCCATCGCAGCGGCATCTTCAGCGTCATCAGGCCCATGACGACCAGATGGATGGCCATGATGTAGAACCGCAGCGAACCCATCTGCATGTACATGCGGCGCATGATCGTGCGGGCGAGAATGACGGGCAGCACCAGCAGCCACGCGCCGACAAAGGCGATGCCGGCCGCTTCACGCACAAACGGCACGTCGGGCAGCGGCTGGTTGAGCATCCACGTCCAGACGTAGTCGCTGAGGTTGATGTTGGTCAGCGGCACAAGCCGGGTGGCGTCCCAGTATTCGTACGGGCCGAAGAAGTTCCAGTTGGGGCCTCGGAGGAACGTGCCGAAGACGATGAGGATGACCCAGAGGACGATGAAGCCGAAGAGCCAGACGCCGATGGCGAACGGCCGATCGCGCAGGGTGTAGTAGCCGTTGCCCTTGGGATTGGTGTCGATGTAGGGCATGGAGATCAGGCCGGTGACGATCATGCCGGGAAGAATGACGCCGGCCATCCAGGGGTCGAAGTAGACGAGCATTTCCTGCAGGCCGAGGACGTACCACGGAGCTTTGGACGGATTCGGCGGCCCGGCGGGATTGGCCGGCGATTCCAGCGGAGCGGGCAGGCCGACGGACCAGATCACCAGCACCGCCGCCGCCAGCACCAGGGCGATGAGTTCAATGTAGACCAGGTCAGGCCAGACGAGAACCTTGTCCTCCCGATCACCGAACGGCAGGGGCTTGCCCTCGCGCAGACACTGGTCATTGATCGACGCCTGACGGAACGCCACCCACAGGCAGAGTCCCAGACTCAGCAGCAGCAGCGTGATCGGCACGTTGTCCGGCTTGGTGACGATGAGCAGATAATTATGGTCGATCAGCATGCTGCCGAAGTAGAACGCGCAGAAGACGGCCAGCAGCCCCGCCGCGACGACGGGCCTGGTCCACTTCCGATAGAACACCAGCATCATCACGAACAGCACGACGAACAGCGGCAGCGAGAACTGGGGCTGGCTCCAGTGATTGACGAAGTGCTTGAGTCCCTCAATGGCCGGCGAGGTGATCAGGGGCTTGCCGGCGCCGGAGGCGAGCATCGGGATGACGTCCATGTTCAGCATCGGTGCATCTTTCACAGGAAACAAGTCAAACGCTCGGGGACTTCCGGGGACTTCCGGGGAATCACAGCGGGCCGCTGATGCCGCCGTCCTTGCGGATGCGCCAGAAGTGAATGGCGATCAGCAGACCGGCCGCCAGGGGCAGCGCGATGCAGTGCAGCACGTAGAACCGCATCAGGGCGTTTTCGCCGACGCTGGTTCCCGCCAGCAGCATGAACGCGGCATCGGATTTGGCGGTGACGATCGGCACGCCGCCGGGCAGCATGGGCAGATCGCTCAGCGGGCCGTTCATGCCCATGAACGGCGTGGCTTTGCCCATGTTCGATCCGACGGTGATGGCCCAGATGGCAAGCTGGTCCCACGGCAAGAGGTATCCGGTGAAGGACAGCAGCATGGTGATGACCAGCAGGATGACGCCGACGCCCCAGTTGAACTCGCGCGGCGGCTTGTAGGAGCCGGTGAGGAAGACGCGCATCATGTGCAGCCAGATGGCGATGATCATGGCATGCGCCCCCCACCGGTGGATTTCCCGCAGCAGGCCCAGCGTGACATGCGCCCGCAGACCGACGAGGTCGCTGTAGGCGTACTCCGGCACGGGCCTGTAGTAGAACATCAGCAGCACGCCGCTGACCGCTTCCGCCAGGAACAGGAAGAAGGTCAGTCCGCCCATGCACCAGGTGAACGACAGGCGGACGCCGCTCTTGCGGATGGCCACCGGATGCAGGTGCAGGAAGATGTTGCTCATGATCGCCATGACGCGCGTACGGCGATCCCGCGGCACGCCATGGCGAAAGATGCTGGTCCAGACCTGGGACGTTCGGATGTAGTTGAGCACGAGGTCAATCATGTTGGGTGTCTGCTTTTTAGCCGCAGATAAACGCAGATGAACGCAGATAAGTGCCAAATGCAAAAAACAGAAATTGGATCAATGTTTTTGAATTCTGATTCATGAAATTTGTTTTTCTTATCTGCGTTCATCTGCGTTCATCTGCGGCTAAATCGGATTTCACACGGTCAGGAACGCGCCCGGCAGGTCCCATTGCTTGAGTTCCTGGCGGAATTTCACGGATTTATCGACGACGACCCAATCGCCGTCGAGGGTGACTTTGTAGCGTTCCAGCGGTCTTGGCGCGGGGCCTTCAAAGTTGACGCCGTCCTGGTAGTAGCCTGAGCCGTGGCAGGGACACTTGAAGATTTTGTCGCCGGGCAGCCAGTTGGGAATGCAGCCCAGATGGGTGCAGATGGTGCTCAGGGCCACGAGTTCGCCGTTGGGCAGATAGACGATCCAGATGCCCACCGGCTTGTACTGCTCGTAGACGCCGGGCTCGGGGAAATCGGAGAGCTTGCCCACGCGCATCACGCTCGGCGGCTCCTTGGTGACCTTGGGCACGAAGAAGGCCTGAACGGCAGCCAGGGCGGTGGCGGCGGTGGCGGCCATCGCGGCCCAGGCCAGCGCCGCGGCGATGCTGAATTGCCGCCGCGACAGGGTCATGCCCGATGCGATGCCTCCGGCGCGGGAGCGGATGCGATCGACCACGCCGGGACGGGGACGGGCGAAACCGCTGCCGACCATCGCGGCGTCCCGCGCGTCCGGCGGCGCGCCGGGTGGCAACGCCTCCGCCACCGCCTGCGGCGGCGCTTTGGCGGCTCGCAGCATCGACACGCGAGGCCCGCCGCCCGAGCGGCTCCCGCTGACGTGCGATTTGGCCAGCAATCCAGCCCATTTCGGATCCGGCGGGCCTTCAGGGATCACTGTCTGTTTCTTCGTTGCCGCGCCCGATGCAGCCCCCCCGCCGGACTTCACGCCGGCTTCCGCCGTCGCCGCTTCCTTGCCTTCCCACGGAGCCGCGCCTTCCACCTGCACCATTTCAAACTTGATCACATCCACCGGGCAGCCTTCCGCGGCTGCCTTGATCGCAGGCGTCAACGGCTTCGTGAAGTCCGCGTCCTTCGCCGGCGGCCGGATCACGCAGGTTTCTTCCTGGACGTCGAAAACCTCCGGACATTCCGTCTCGCAGGCATCGCACACGATGCATCCCGGCGCGATCCAGACCTTCGTCACGGCTTCATACGTTTGTGCCATCGATCCATCCTCGACACCGAACCATCAACCCGCCGACGCCGCGTCACGACGCCGAAGCAGTTCCCTGGCTGCGTCACGCACGACCCGGCTGCGATCCCGTGAAGCCAAGTCGTTGATCTTATCCCATACCTTGAGGTCCAACATATACGCCGAGGCCTCCAGCGTGCGGAGCATGATGCGATCCTGCGCCGTGTCGCTGAGCGCGGCCTCGGAAGCACCTTGGTCATTTACCGCCGATTCCCGGGCCAACGCCTGGCGGTCAAGCAGCACCTCGACGACGAATTGCACGCCGAGGGCGTCGTCGAGTCTCGCCAGCGCCACGGCCGCGTTCCACACGATTTCCCGGCGTTCCAGTCCGGTGGCGGTCATCGCCTGACGCAGGGCCGCCAGCGTCTGGGCGTCCTCCACCTCGGCGATCGCCCCCAGCGCGGCCGCGGCTTGGGCGCTGACCGTCGGCGAGGCGTCCTCCAATGCTTTGCGCAACGCCGGCACGGCCGCTTTCACCCTCGCGCGGTCGGGCCACATCAGCACGCCCCCCACCGCCGCCTGCCGGACTTTTTCCTGCGGTGATTGGAATCCCTCCAGAATCGGCGCCAAGCCACCTTCCTGACCAAGTTGGCCCAACGCCAGCAGCAGGTACGCCTGGATCATGTCCTCCTGAGCTTCGACGTTCCGCTTCATGATCTGCACCAGCTCGTCGCCGAGATGCTGTCGCTGGAGCGGATCCTTGATCCGCGGAATCATCGTGGCGATGTTGTATGCCGCCAGTCCCCGATCCTTGTAGCGGGGATCCTGCAACCCGAACGCCAGCTTGCCCGCCCCGCTGCTCTGCTTGAGCTTGAGCAGGTACGTTTCCACGCTGGATTGCGATCCCGCCAGCTTGCCGAAGAGAAATGCCAGCGTGATGCAGACCACCACAATCGCCGCGGGAATGACCACCAGTTGCATGACCTGCCGTCCGAAGTTCGGTGGCGGCGGCAACGGCTGATCCGCATGGGATCCCGGCGATGGCGTCGCGCCATCCGACGGCATGGGCAACCCCGCCGGCATGGCTGTGGGAACCGAAGGCTTGGGCGTCGTCGACGGTGCGGTTTCCATGTCGTCTTTCACACGTACCCTCGTGGGGTCAAATGTTAGGCGCTTGCGGCGCACAATCAATGACCCGGCATGGGGATCGCGCATGGATATGTCGGTTCGACCAACTTGTTCAAAGCATTCCCCGTTGCTGTTTCTTGCGACAAGCCGGTAAACCTGACGCCCGCATCGGCGTACCATCTTGCGAACCCATTCTCACCCTCAATCTGTTCAGGAGCGTTGGATCATGGCATCGGAAACGGTGATGATTTCGCGGCGAACGTTTCATCAGGTTGCGGGCGCTTGCGTGACGTTGACGATTCTGGGCTGTGATCGCCGCGACGCCCCGGCATCGGCGTCAACCAAACCAGGCAAGCCGGCCGAAGTGCCCACTGCCCCGTTCACCGTCGGTCCTGTCGAACAGTTCCGCAAGCCGGGGGTCTACGACCCGTTCGCCCGCACGCACCGCCTCTGGCTCGTCAGTGATGGCCGCAGGCTCCTGGCCCTGCTCAATGTCTGCACCCACGCCGGCTGCGCGATCGATTGGAAAGACAAGGAGCACATCTGGTCCTGTCCCTGTCACCGCAGCACCTTCGACCTCCAGGGCAGGCCGGCCGCTGGGGACAAAGCCAAACGTCCGCTCGAACGATTGGCGCTCGCCCTCGTCACCGAGCAGGGACAGCCTGTCATACGGATTGATCCGAACCATCGATTCGATGAGCCGGAGTGGAATGAACCCGGCGCTTTTCTGGATTTGCCTTCGCCTTGACGCGACATACCAAGGCGGCGCGAAAGTTCCGATAACGGACAATCCATGATTGAATGCCGGGACGAACGGAAGGTTTTTCGTGCGCTGGCCAGACTGAGATGTCCCATAAATCCTCGGTGAAATCCCGCGAAATCGAGGCTGCGTGCGGAAAACCGCAATTTGCGCCGAAACTGTGGCTGTTTTCGCCTTGACGTTCGGTTACGATTAGGGTAACGTACTCCGAACAAATGTCGCGGCAAAGTTCAAGGCAAGCCATGGCCACGGTCGATGGACATCCCGGACGGTTGGAGTGGACCCCAAGATGTTGGGGCTTCAAACCCAAACGACCCCAAGGGAGCATGAGCCATGACCACGCCGCTTTTGCAGTTCGGACCTGGTGGAGACTATGTCGTCCGGTATATGGCACAGGGTTCGCGTATCGTGCGATGGGATGGCCATGCAGCCGAGTCTTCGCCGGAGAAAGAGTCCTCAGGCGATCCGAGGCAGTCCCGGCGGCAACGCTTCAGCCAGACGCTGTCCGAAGCATCCGCCGCCAGCCATCGGGCGGAGGATCGCTTCGAGCATATGCCTGTGACAACCAATCCGGGCCTGTACGCCCCGACCGTGCGACGTGTCGTGGCCATCTCCATGTCCAGCCGCATGGCGCCAACAGTGCCCGTTGCTGCGAAATCCGACAAGGCAGCCGTGAAGCCCTTGTCCGTTGCCCCGCCGAGCGCGACGTCCGCGGCATCGCCGCTGCGCGTGTTGCCGGCCTCCGAGGACACCGCCTGTCTGGCGCGGCGAGTGCTCGAAGACCTGCGCCATCGCCGCCTGGCGGCCGTGGCCGGATCCCCTTCCTCTTCTTCCGTGACGAATCGCTCTGAATCCCAGGAGTCTGTCCATGCCCCGAACCAGCAACGCGAACCTCACGCCCAAACAGTTGGACATCCTGCGACGCATCCGCATGATGCGGCGGACTCGGGGATATTCGCCAACGATGCAGGAATTGGCCGACGAACTGGGCGTCAGCAAGGTCACCGTGTTCGAGCACGTCGAGGCACTGGAGAAGAAAGGCGCGATCGTGCGGGAGCCGAACAGGGCACGCTCTTTGGATGTGAATCCGAAATTTCCGCTGCCCGATGAGCAGCGCCAGACCCGCCTGCCTCTGGTCGGCTCCATCGCCGCGGGCAAACCCATTGAAGCCGTGGAAGATCGACAATTCCTCGACATGGAGGAACTCTTCACCTCCGGACGGGGCAGCGACACCTTCGTCCTCGAAGTCCACGGCGATTCCATGATCGACGAGCAGATCCGCAACGGCGACTACGTCGTCATCCGCCGGCAGACCACCGCCCTCAACGGCCAGACCGTCGTCGCCCTGCTGGACAACGGCGAAGCCACGCTCAAAAAGTTCTACCGTGAAAAGGGCCGCGTCCGTCTGCAGCCGGCCAACGAGGCATACGAGCCGATCATCGTCCCCGACTGCCGCATCCAGGGCATCGTCATCGGCGTCATCCGCTCCTACTGATCCCCCCAGTCTCCTGTTCACCTGCTCTACTTTCTCCTTCATTTTTCATTTCCGCGCCTATCCCCCGTTTGGCGGGCGCGGCGATAACCACTAAACTGTCTGGCCTTTTCCCAGGAGACTTATCATGGCGATCGAAACGCTGTACGAGAAGGATGGATCACTGAACGCCCTGCAGGGCAAAACGGTGGCGGTGCTGGGCTACGGAAGCCAGGGCCACGCCCATTCGCAGAACCTGCGGGATTCGGGCATCAAGGTCGTGGTCGCCAATCGGAAAGACTCCGACAACGGCCGGCGTGCGATGGAAGACGGCTTCGATCCGATGTCCGTGGCCGACGCCGTCAAGCAGGCGGACCTGATCATCATCACCCTGCCGGACGAGGTGCAGCCGGAGGTATACAAGAGCCAGATCGAGCCGAATCTGAAGAAAGGCGCGACACTGGGCTTCACCCACGGATTCAACATTCATTTCAAGACGATCACCCCGCCAAAGGGCGTGGATGTCATCATGGTCGCTCCCAAAGGCCCCGGCCACACGGTGCGCAGCGAGTATGAGCGCGGCGGCGGCGTGCCCTGCCTGCTGGCCATCCATCAGGACGCCTGCGGCAAGGCGTTCGACATCGCCATGGCGTGGGCCATCGGCATCGGCGGCGCGCGGGCCGGTGTCCTGCGCACCAGCTTCAAAAACGAATGCGAAACCGACCTCTTCGGCGAACAGAACGTCCTCTGCGGCGGCTTGTCCGAACTGATCAAAAACGGCTTTGAAGTCCTCACCGAAGCCGGCTATCCCCCGGAACTGGCCTACTTCGAGGTTTGCCACGAGGTCAAGCTCATCGTGGACCTGATCGTCCGCGGCGGCCTGCGGTTCATGCGCTACTCCATCAGCAACACCGCCGAGTTCGGCGACTACTTCACCGGCCCCAAGATCGTGGACAGCTCCGTCAAGGTCCGCATGAAGCAGGCCTTGGCCGACATCCAGTCCGGCAAGTTCGCCCAGGCGTTCCGCGAGGACTACGAGAAGGGCTTCCCCTGGTTCAAGGCTCAGCGCGAAAAGAACCGCAATCACCCGGTCGAGACCATCGGCAAGGAACTGCGGGCGATGATGCCGTGGATCAAGCCGGTCGAAATGTGAGCGTAACGCACTATCATTGCGAATCCCCGCGAGCCGCCGGCTTGCGGCAGCGATCCAATTGAGAGTGAAACATGGCGGACAAGTACACACGCATCGGACATCTCAAGGATTTGGCGTCATTCCGCGCCTACGTGGCGGGATTGAAGCTGGATTTGCCGGCGGATGACCGCATCCTCTCCGCCGCGAACGGCTCGCCGCTGGCGACGACCATGACGCTGCGCAAGCCCGACGGCAGCACCGTCACGGTGGGCAATCGCTGGTGCATCCACCCGATGGAAGGCTGGGACGGCACGACCGACGGCCTGCCGACGGAACACGTGACCCGCCGGTGGCAGCGGTTCGGCGTCAGCGGCGCGAAGCTGATCTGGGGCGGCGAAGCCTTCGCCGTGCAGCCGAACGGCAGGGCCAATCCGAATCAGCTCTATCTCAGCGATCGCAGCGAAGCTCCGATGCGCGCCCTGCTGCAAAGCCTGCTCGATGCGCACAAGCAACAGTGCGGCAACCTCGACGGTCTGGTCGTCGGCCTGCAACTGACCCACTCCGGCCGATTCTGCCGACCGAATGACAAGAAAAAGCTGGAGCCGCGCGTTGTCTACCATCATCCGCTGCTGGACCCCAAGTTCGGCATCAAGCCCGACGACAACAGCGTCATCCTGACCGATGACGACATCAAGCGGCTGATCGACAACTACATCGTCGCGGCGAAGCTGGCATGGAAGCTCGGGTTCCACTTCGTTGACGTCAAGCACTGTCACGGCTACCTCGGCCACGAATTCCTCAGCGCGTTCGATCGGCCAGGTCCGTATGGCGGCGACCTGCGCGGCCGCACGCGGTTCATGCGGGAGATTGTCGAAGGCATCCACGCGGCGTGTCCCGGCCTGATGATCGGCGTCCGGCTGTCCGTGTTCGATCGGCCCCCCTACCATCCCGACCCCACCCGCGGCGAAGGCGACAAGCTCGGTCCCGGCGTGCCGGATGATTACGCCGGCATCAAGGCCTATCCCGGCTTCGGTTGCCGACGGGATAATCCGTTGGAAATCGACCTGACCGAACCGATTCAGCTTCTGACCATGATGCGGGATGAACTGAAGATCGAGATGGTCAACATCACGGCTGGTTCGCCCTACTACAACCCGCACATACAGCGGCCGGCGATGTTCCCGCCCAGCGATGGCTACCAGCCGCCGGAGGATCCCCTGGTCGGCTGCGAACGGCAGATTCAGGTCGTCCGTCAGCTCAAACAGGCGGTTCCCGATCTGCCTCTGGTCGGCACGGCCTACACCTACTTCCAGGAATACCTGCCCCACATCGCCCAGGCGGCGGTGCGCCAGGGCTGGGTGGACAGCGTCGGCATCGGCCGGCTCGTACTGTCGTATGCCGACCTGCCGCTGGATTGCCTGAAGTTCGGCGAGCTTCGCAATGCGAAGCTGCTCTGCCGCACGTTCAGCGACTGCACCACCGCGCCGCGCAACGGCATCATCTCCGGCTGCTACCCGCTGGATGACCACTACAAGAAAGCCGCGGAAGCCGAGAATCTCAAGGACGCCAAGGCGGCGCTCAAGAGCCGGCTTCGCGTGCTGAACATGACGAGCAAAAACTGAAGACTGCGACGAAGACGTCGCAGCTACGACAGACATCGAATATCACAGGCATTTCCTGATCTGTGACGAAGACGTCGCAGCTCTCAAATCACAATCTTCAGTCTTTCGTAGCTGCGACGTCTTCGTCGCAGTCTTTGTTCAACCCTGCGGACGCAGCAGCGGGAACAGGATCACGTCGCGGATGCTCCGGCTGTTGGTCAGCAGCATCACCACACGGTCGATGCCGATGCCCAGCCCGCCGGCCGGGGGCATGCCCACCAGCAACGCCTCAATGAAATCGTGATCCATCGAGCGGAACGTGGATTCCTCATCGTCGAGGCCCGCGATCTGGCGCTCGAAATTGGCCTTCTGCGCGTCCGGATCGTTCAGTTCCGTGTAGGCGTTGCCGCATTCCATGTTGGCGATGAACAGTTCAAACCGCTCGGCAATGGCAGGATTGTCCGGCTTCGTGCGCGTCAGCGGGCACAGGCTGGCCGGGTAGTCCATCACGAACGTGGGCTGAATGAGCGTGGCTTCGACGGTTTCCTCCCACACGGCATTGAGCAGAACGTCGTGATCCTTGCCGGCTGGGTCGATGTGCAGCGTCCGCGCCTGGGCGACAAGCTTGTCGTGATCGGAGGCGGAATAACCGTTGACCTCGGCAAAGAGATCGTGGTACTTCGCCCGGCGGAACGGCAGTGCGTAGCTGATTTCCAGATCGCCATACGGCAGCTTCGCGTTGCCGGCGACGTCGAGAGCCAGACGGTTGAGCATGCGTTCCGTCAGGTCCATCATGGCGTGGTAATCGCCGAAGGCCTGATAGAGTTCCAGCATCGTGAACTCGGGATTGTGCGAACGGTCGATGCCCTCGTTGCGGAAGTTGCGATTGATTTCAAAGACGCGAGGCATACCGCCGACGAGCAGTCGTTTGAGATACAGTTCCGGCGCGATGCGAAGGTAGAGGTCGATGTCCAGCGCGTTGTGATGCGTGACGAACGGCTTGGCAGCGGCTCCGCCGGCGATCGGCTGGAGCATGGGGGTTTCGACTTCCATGAAGCCGTGTTCGATGAGGAATTGGCGAACGCCGGCGACGATGCGCGACCGCTTCTGGAAGACTTCGATCACTTCCGGATTGGCGTACATATCGACGTACCGCTTGCGATAGCGGGTTTCGGCGTCCTGCAGGCCGTGCCACTTGCCCGGCGGCGGCGCGAGGCTCTTGACCGCCAGGGACAGCGGAGCTTCACCGCCGACCCATACCGTGACTTCACCGGTCTTGGTCGAACCCATCGCGCCGCGGGCGACGATGACGTCGCCGAGATCGAACAGCTTGGCGAGGTTGAATGTTGGCGCATCGACGGATCGCTTGCTGACGGCGATCTGCAGGTCGCCGCCGGCGTCGCGCAGGCGCAGGAAGATCAGGTTGCCCATGAGGCGTTGCTGGACGATGCGTCCGGCGACATGGACGACGGGACGCCGATCATCTTCGGCGTTGAGCTTGTGGGCTTCGTCCGCGGCGGCGTCGAACCTGGCGCGGGCGTCGGCGAGGGAGATCAGTCCATCGATGCGGCGGCCAAAGGGGTCAATGCCAAGTTCATCTCGCAGCCGCGCCAGGGTGCGGCGACGATCGGCAACCAGATCGCCAGGCTGTCTGCCTTGCGATTCGTCCAGGGATTCTTCGGTCATGGGATCAACCGGCCTTTGCGGCGGCGTGGATCGGAAGCAAGCGGTGTCCACCAGTCGCGCCGCCGCGTGGCGACGGGGTCACTGCGCCGCGGCTTCGGCGGGCGCTTCGGTCGCCGCGGCTGCGCTTTCCGGCTTGGCGGCGACTTCCGTGAGCTGGCCCAGGCCGCGACGGCGGTCCCGCAGACGCCGGCTCTTGCCCACGCGCTCACGCAGGTAGAACAGCTTCGCCCGGCGAACGTGGCCGTGACGCTTGACTTCCACCTTGGAAATCTTCGGGCTGTGCACCGGGAACGTACGTTCCACGCCTTCGTTGGCCACGATGCGGCGAACCGTCATCGTCGCCGTCAGGCCCCGGCCCTGCATGGCGATGATCACGCCGCTGAAGACCTGGATGCGTTCCTTGTTGCCTTCAATAATGCGGACATGAACGTCCACCGTGTCGCCCACGCTGAGCTTGGGCAGATCGGACTTCATGTAGGTCTGTTCAACGTGACGGATCAGTTGGTCGCTCATGGCTTGGCTCTCAATCGAATCCACCTGCCGGGATGGCAGGCAAAGAGGAACATGTTAGCAAGGGCAAACCTTCCCGGCAAACGCCACCGGAACCCCGTGTTGGGACTGGGGTAGAAATGTCCCCCTTGGACTG
>JADLAP010000279.1 GCA_020848195.1 Phycisphaeraceae bacterium | reverse complement strand
GATACGCCCGGCACGCCGCTTCGTCGCTGAAACGCCGTTCCAACTCCATCAGCGTGCGGGGATAGTCCTCGACCATGTGGCCCGACGCTACAGGTTGGGGCTGGTTGAGTCAAGTAAATACCCCTATTCGTCATTCTGATTTGGACCTTCGGTCATTGGGTTCCAGCCAACCTTGAATGGTCATATGCGTTCACCCTGATTGAGCGTTCACAATTTCCCTCTGCCCGGTTGCCGCATGGGCATCAAAACAATAAACTGCGACCCTTTACCTTGATGGAATGGACTTGTGCGCTTCGAGTTGGTCGATCAGGTTGTGGAATGCGGCGAAAGCCGGCTGGTGGCGCGGCGGAATGTGACGCTGGCGGAGGAGTACCTGGCGGACCATTTTCCCGGCTTCCCCGTGCTGCCGGGGGTGATGATGCTCGAAGCCATGGTTCAGGCGGCACGTAAGCTGCTGGCGCACCGGGGCGTGACCGGGGCTTCGCGGGCGGTGGTGACGGAGGTTCGCAACGTCAAGTATGGCAACATGGTCCGGCCCGGCCAGACGCTGACGGTGGAGGTGGAACTGGGCAAGCCGCGCGACGACGGCTACAGCTTCACCGGGGTGGGCAAAGTGGCGGACCAGGTGGCGGTGCAGGGCAAATTCACGCTCGTGCCGCTGAACGAGGCTTTTCCCGGCGATCGCGCGTGACAGGACGACGCTGTCAGAACCGGATACGCGAACGACAGCAAGACAACCGGCCGCCGGAGGCGACAGTCCCCGGGGCCATGGAGAGCGACGATGACGATGAGCGAACAGGACATTTTCGAGAAGGTTCGGGACGTGCTGGTCGACGCGCTGGCGGTCGATGAGGAGGAAGTGACGCCGGAGGCGAGGCTGGTCGGCGATCTCGGGGCGGAGTCCATCGACTTCCTCGACATCGTGTTCCGGCTGGAAAAGGCGTTTGGCATCAAGATCGAACAGGGCGAAATTTTCCCCGCCAACGTGCTGGACGACGCCCGGTACGTGCAGGACGGCAAAGTGACCGACGACGGCATGGCGGAGCTTCGCAAGCGGCTGCCGCACGCGAACCTCGACGAGTTCGACGCCAGCCGGGCCGTCGATGAGTTCTCCAACGTCTTCACGGTCAGCACGATCGCCAAGTTCGTGGCGACGAAGCTCAAGTAACTTTCCACTGCGAGTCGGCCATGCGCTGGATCTGGATTGATCGCATCCTGGAACTGACGCCGGGCCGGCGATGCGTGGCGATCAAGAACGTCTCGCTGGCGGAGGATGTGCTGCACGACCACTTCCCCGCCGAAGGCGATCTGCCGCCCGCCCCGGTGCTGCCCGCCCCGCTGATCATCGAAGGCATGGCGCAGACGGCCGGCATCCTCACCGGCGCCACCCGCGACTTCCGCGAAAAGGTCATCCTCGCCAAGATCAGTAAGGCTGTGTTCACCGCCCACGCCCTGCCCGGCACGACGTTGCGCTACACCGCGGAACTCGAACGCATCGACGACAGCGGCGCGATGACCCGCGGCATCGTCGAACGACTCGACCCCACGCGCGGAGCCGATGCCGCCGTGCCCCTGGCCTCCATCGACCTGATCTTCAGCCACGTGGATCAGAACCGCGCGGGGCTGGAGTTCCCCGAGCACAACTTCGTCTTCGCCTCGTGGTTCCGGGAGCTGATCCTGCAGAACATTCCGGGCTACACGCCACAGTCGTAAGCGCGAAGATACCCCGACGGCTCGAAGACTCGCCATCGGGCTTGCGAAAACCACAACAAGCGATGGTATAGCGAGGCAAAGCCCGCCGATGCTCCGTACCCGGAGCTTCGGCGGGGGACCGGGGGGCGGCGGGGGTCCGTGGGCGACAAACCAACCGCGTCTCACACAAACCCCATCGCATGCACACGCGCGTCGAGCAACTGCCCCTCGGCGGCGATGCGCACCATCGCGCCCGGCACGTGGCTGCCCCATTTCATCATCGCCAGCGCGATGGCGGTGTTGCCCAGCATGGGCGACAGCGTGCTGCTGGTCACCGCGCCGACGACTTCGCCGGTGTCGCTGAGCACCTGCGTGCCGGCGATCGGCAGTTCGTGGCCGGGCATCTTCACGCCGGCGAGGATGCGCTTGGGATGTCCCAGATGTTCCATGCGCGCGACGATTTCCTGGCCGAGGTAGCAGCCCTTGGTGAAGCTGACCGCCTGGCGGAGGATGCCGGTTTCGTGGGGCAGGCAGTCGTGACCAAAGTCGATATGGAACAGCGGCGCGCCGGCCTCGACGCGGGCGGTGTTGTACGCCAGCCAGCCGATGCCTCGACCGGGCAACTCCCGTTTGGGACCGGGGTTGTCGTCCGTCGGCTCCACGGCCGGGGTCAAGCCTCCCACCGCCAGGGCCAGTCGTTCATACACCGCGGCCGCGCGGTCCGACGGCAACGCCAGGCGATAACCTTCCACGCCGCATTCGTCGTGCCGGTACACCGTCACGCCCGCGCCCGCCATGCGCACCACATGATGCGTTCCCGCCTGCGTCACCGGCGTCGTGATCGGATCATCCGCCGCCTTGTCGATCAGCGCCATCGCCTTCGGGCCGTGCAGCGCCACGATCCGGCGCTCCTCGCGCCAGTCTTCGATGGTCACGTCATCCGCGATGAGCCGGCGATCGTACTCCCGTTTCAGATCATCGAGGTCGAACACGTCCGCCTCGATCCAGCCATCGACATCGCCGTGCAGCACGAGGATGTCGGCGAGGATGCGGCCCTGACCGGAAAGCTGGAACGCGCGTCGCGTGCCGCCGCCGGCCATCGCGCGGATGTCGGCGGTGGTCATGCGATGGAGAAAGTCCTTCCGGTCGTTGCCGGTGAATCGGAGGATGCGACGCCAGGGCATGTGGAGAATGGCGACGCCCTTGCGGATGGCGGCGTACTCGGCGTGGTAGAAGCCGAACGACTGGACGGCTTCAACGCCGCTCCCGGAAGGACCGAAGGTCATCCAGGCGGGTTGGGCCTGCTGCTGCAACGGACGAAGCGGGCAGGGGGTCATGGTCGTGATCCTTTCTGACTCTGGAAGAATATGCCCGGAAATCTCCGGAGAAAACGCGGGAAAAACAAAAGGCGTTCCCGCTGGGGGAACGCCTTTGTGTTGTGTGCTCAGAGCTGCGGCTGACAGTCAGGTGATCGGCGGGTCGCCAGTTTATTCGGAGCGGCGATCCCGCCTTGCAGAATCAAAAACGCGTCAGGCATCCGGCCTGACGCCACACGATCATTACTTCTTCGCAGCCTTCTTGGTCGCCTTCTTCTTGGTGACTTTCTTCACAGCCTTCTTCGCAGCCTTCTTGGTTGCCTTCTTCGCAGCTTTCTTCGCAGCTTTCTTCGCCATGGCCTATTCCCTTTCGTGAGCAGCGCTCGAGCACGTTCGCAACTGTAACGTCCAGATGAAATCCAAGTCAACAACAAAGATCACTTCGTGCGCGCTTTTCTATCGGCAATCGGATGAACGGCGCTTGAGCGAAAAGGAACATCGATCAACAGACGAAGCCCGCGTTCGAGGAACGCGGGCTTCGCGCGATGAGCAAAATGCAGGGAAAAACAAGGCGAAAAACGCGAATCAATCCTCTTCTTCCCTCG
This sequence comes from Phycisphaeraceae bacterium, assembly GCA_020848195.1. Taxonomy (GTDB): domain Bacteria; phylum Planctomycetota; class Phycisphaerae; order Phycisphaerales; family Phycisphaeraceae; genus JADLAP01. Next base: position 27,600 of record JADLAP010000279.1, on the reverse strand, counting down.
GCTTGTAGGCGGCGACGATCTGCGCCTGGATGTTGCCGGGCACGGCGTCGTAGTGACTGAACTCCATCGTGTAAAAACCTTGACCCCCCGTGACGCTCTTGAGCTGCGACTGATAGCTGGACAGTTCCGCCAGCGGCGCGATAGCGCGGACGACGACCATGCCGCCGGGGATGCTGTCGGATCCGAGGATGCGGCCTCGCTTGCCCGAAAGGTCGCCGGCGATGTCGCCCATGTTGTGCTCCGGCACGGTGATTTCCAGGTTCACCAGCGGTTCGAGCACGGAGGGTCTGGCCTTGCTGACGGCGTCGATGAAGGCCTTGCGGCCGGCGGTGACGAAGGCGATTTCCTTCGAGTCCACATCGTGATGTTTGCCGTCCGTGACGCTGACGCGGACATCCTGCATGGGATAACCGGCCACGGCGCCGCCTTCCATGACATGGCGGACGCCCTTTTCGATGGCGGGCAAGTACTGCTTGGGCGGTTTGCCGCCGAAGGTCGCGTCGACGAAGTCCAGGCCGTCGCCCCCATTGGCCAGACTGTTGGGATGTTCCTGCTCCAGCGGCTCGACGCGGAGATAGACTTCGCCGAACTGTCCCGCGCCGCCGGTCTGTTTCTTGTGCCGGTGATGGCCGTCGGCCGACGCCAGCACGGTTTCGCGGTAGGCGATCTTGGGAGGCCGCGTGGTCACTTCCGCGTGATACCGGGTCCTCATTTTTTCCAGGATCATGCGCAGGTGCAGTTCACCGAGGCCTCGGATGACGATTTCCGCGGTCGACGCGTTGCGTTCGACCTTGAAGCAGGGGTCTTCGGAGGAGCAGGCGGACAGGGCCTTGGCGATTTTCTGTTCATCGCCGCGGCTTTTGGCTTCGATCGCCAGGCCATACATCGGCCTGGGAAAGTCCAGCGGCTTGAGGTGGATGCCGGCGTCGTCGGCGCTGTCGTGCAGCACGGAGTCGAAGACCACTTCCTCGACCTTCGCCAGGGCGCAGATGTCGCCGGGGATGCCGGCGTCGATTTCCTTGTGCTCCTTGCCGTGGACCTTGAACAGGTGGCCGACGCGGAGGGGTTTGCGGCTGTCGTTGATGTAGAGCTGCGAGTCCTTGTTGATCCGGCCCTGATGGATGCGGAAGAGGCCGAGCCGGCCGACGAACGGGTCGACGTTGACCTTGAACACGTGGGCGATGACGTGCTGTTTCTCGTCCGGGGTGGCGTGGAACTCCTTCGCGGCCTCGCCGGAGCCGCGGATGAACGGCCTGGGATTGCCCTCCAGCGGACTGGGGGCGAGATTGACGATCATGTCCACCAGTTCGCCGATGCCCACGTCGCTGTGCGCGCTGGTGAAGCAGATCGGCACGAGGTGGCCTTCTCGCAGAGCCTTCTCGAACGGTTCGTGCAGTTCCTTCGGGTCCACCGTGCCCTGTTCGAGATATTTCTCCATCAGCTTCTCATCGACTTCCACGACGCGGTCGAGCAGCGCCGAGTGGGCTTCCTCGACGCTGGAGAAATCGGCGTCGCCCTCGGCCTTGCCGAAGACGTCGACGATGCCCTTGCCGCCGTTGCAGGGCAGGTTGATCGGCAGGCAGGACGTGCCGAACGAGGCCTGGATCTGTTCCACCGTCTGTTCGAGATTGACATTGTCGGCGTCGATCTTGTTGATCACGATCATGCAGCAGAGCTTGCGGGCGCGGGCGATGTCCATCATGCGGCGGGTGATCATTTCCACGCCGGCCTGGGCGTTGACGACGATGGCCATGGTTTCCACCGCGGGCAGGATGGCCATGGCGGGACCGATGAAATCCGGAAAGCCGGGCGTGTCGATCAGATTGAGATGCTTGCCCTGATAGTCGGCGCTGACGAGGGTGGCCGCCAGCGAGTGGCCGTGCTCCTTCTCCATCGGATCGTAGTCGCTGACCGTATCCCCACGCTGGATCGTTCCCTTGTGGCCGATGACTCCCAGTCGGTGCAGAAGGGATTCGACGAGCAGGGTCTTGCCAGCGTTGGCATGACCGACAAGAGCGACGTTGCGGATGTCCGCGGTGGTGTAACTGGGCATGGACAGGTGTTCTCCTGGACAGGACCGAGGTACGACGTGCCGGCGACCCGGCGTAAAAGGATGGTCAGTATAAATGCCTCGCTCACTGTCGCCAAACGGGTCGCCTGAGTCTGAAGATGACACCCCCTGCTGCCAGAACGGCATTCCCCGGCACACCGAAGGGTCGCAGGTGGCAGTTGCCCCTGCTGGAAGCGGGAACCCAGCCACCTGCCACACAACATCCAAATGCTGGAATCAACTTGATTTGCGACGGAATGAAATCCTGAACGCTTCCCGGCTCCGTGGCATCGGCTTTGCCCCGACCCTACCAGCCATGGAGAACGTGCGCGGTCAAGTCTCGGCCCGGTTCAATGTCCTGCTCACGCAGCGGCGGCCCCATGCGCAGGAACACTGGAGCCACCAGCTCGGCCTGCTCCTGGAACCCCAGGGCGTCGTGGCGCATCTGGCCTCCACCGCCCGCGAAGCGCTCTGCCTGGCGGAACAATATGAAATGCACGCCGCGGTGATCGACCTCGCGACGCCGATGGACCCCGTCGCCGCCGCCGCCGGCACGACGCTGCCCTACTGGCTGCTCGAACTGGCCAAACGTCTGCATCGCAAACCGCCCGTCATCCTGCTGCATCCCCCGGCCCTGACGCAGCGCGACGTCGATCGCCTGCTCCACGAGGCCCTGCGGCTCGGCGTCTTCAGCGTGCTGCACGAGCCGGTGAGCCTCGAACAACTGCTCCGCGTCTTCCAACGACTCGTCGAGCAGCGTTACCGAGGCGCTTGGCCGGCCATGAAACCGCCGGCCGAGGATGACGGCCCCGAACATCTGCTCAACTGAACCATGCCATCGTGTGGGGTGGAACCCGTTGAATATCCGTTTTCCGCAAGTAACCGTCTTAAGGAGTCAGACATGAAGGTTCGTCCGCTGGGTGACAAAATTCTCGTCAAGCGCGTCGAGGCGCAAACCAAGACCAAGAGTGGCATTTTCCTGCCGGAAACCGCCAAGGAAAAGCCGCAGGAAGCCCAGGTCATCGCCGTCGGCGACGGCAAGCTGCTCGATAGCGGTCAGCGCGCCGCGTTCCAGGTCAAGAAGGGTGATCGCATCATCATCAGCAAATGGGGCGGCACCGAAATCAAGATCGACGGCGAGGAATACCTCATCATGCCCGAGGACGACATCCTCGCGGTCGTCGAGTGACCGCCGGACGATTGTCGCGCATCGATCCCGGTTAGCGGCGCGGCCGAAGGCCCGCCCCGTTCGTCTTCCCGATTCACCAACAACCCCTGATTCACACACCGTTTCACGGAGATTGATCCCATGGCTGCGAAAATGATCAAATTCGACCAGGAGGCCCGCGAGGCCATCCGGCGCGGCGTCCAGAAACTCGCCCGCGCCGTCCGCGTCACCCTCGGCCCCTCCGGCCGCGTCGTCATCCTCGAAAAATCCTTCGGCTCGCCCACCGTCACCAAGGACGGCGTCACGGTCGCCAAGGAAATCGAAATCGAGGATCCCATCGAAAACATCGGTGCCCAGATGGTCAAGGAAGTCGCCTCCAAGTCCTCCAAGGACGCCGGCGACGGAACCACCACCGCCACCGTCTACGCCGAAGCGATTTTTTCCGAGGGCCTGAAGAACATCACCGCCGGCGCCAACGCCAACAAGGTCAAACGCGGCATCGACAAGGCTGTCGACGCCGTCGTCGCCGAACTCAAGAACCTCTGCAAGCCCATCAAGAACAGCGATGAAATCGCCCAGGTCGGCACCTGCGCCGCCAACGCCGACGCCAACATCGGCAAGATCATCGCCGAGGCCATGGACAAGGTCGGCAAGGACGGCGTCATCACCGTCGAGGAAGGCAAGAGCCTCGACACCGCCGTGGAACTGCTCGAAGGCATGCAGTTCGACAAGGGCTTCCTCAGCCCCCACTTCGTCACCGACCCCACCCGCATGGAATGCGTCCTCGAAGACGCTTTCGTGCTGATCCACGAGAAGAAAATCAGCTCCGCGAAGGACCTGGTCCCGATCCTCGGCCGCATCGCCGAGGCCGGCCGCAGCGTCCTGATCGTCGCCGAGGACGTCGAAGGCGAATCGCTGGCCACCCTCGTGGTCAACAAGCTCCGCGGCGTGCTGAAGGTCGCGGCCGTCAAGGCCCCCGGCTTCGGCGATCGTCGCAAGGCCATGCTGGAGGACATCGCCGTCCTCACCGGCGGCCGCGCCATCATGGAAGAACTGGGCATCGAGCTTGAAAAACTCGAACTGTCCGACCTCGGCCGCGCCAAGAAGATCGTCATCGACAAGGAAAACACGACGATCATCGAAGGTGCCGGCGAGACCAAGGCCATCAAGGGCCGCATCGAAGCCATCAAGAGCGAAATCGACCGGACCACCAGCGACTACGACCGTGAAAAGCTCCAGGAACGTCTGGCGAAGCTCGCCGGCGGCGTGGCGCAGATCAATGTCGGAGCCGCCACCGAGTCCGAGATGAAGGAAAAGAAAGCCCGCGTCGAGGACGCCATGCACGCCTGCCGCGCTGCCGTGGAAGAAGGCATCCTCCCCGGCGGCGGCGTCGCCGTCCTTCGCGCCCGCAAGGCCATCGCGGGCCTCAAGCTCGAAGGCGATGAAAAGGCCGGCGCCGACATCATCTGGCGCGCCCTGTCCGCTCCCATCAAGTTCATCGCCCAGAACGCCGGGCTTGACGGAGCCGTCGTCGCCCAGAACGTCGAAGACAACAAAGCCGTCAACTACGGCTACAACGCGCTCACCGGCGAATACGGCGACATGATCAAGATGGGCGTCATCGTCCCCACCAAGGTCGAACGCGTCGCCCTGCAGAACGCCGCCTCCATCGCCGGCCTGCTGCTGACCACCGACGCCGTGGTCTGCGAAATCAAGGAAAAGAAGGAAGCCGCAGCACCCGCCGGCGGCGGCATGGACGACATGGACTATTGATCCATCCCGTCCGCCACAACAACCTGAAAACAACGAAAACCCAGGGATCACCATCCCTGGGTTTTTCATTTTGTTCACGTTCGCATTTCTTTCACAGCCGCGGCGTCTTCGCCGTGGTCCTTCCGCGTGATACAGTTGTCGTGGAGTACCGCGATTGACTGCCGCCGCGAGCTATCTCGATCCCGCCACACTGGCCGCCATCAGTTCGCTGGAGGTCCGCGCCCGGCTCATCGTCGAGGGCCTGATGACCGGCATGCACCGCTCGCCGTACCACGGCTTTTCCGTGGAATTCGCCGAACATCGCCAGTACGCCCCCGGCGACGATATCCGCCATCTGGACTGGAAAGTCTTCGGCCGCACCGACAAGCTCTACCTCAAGCAGTATCAGCAGGAAACCAACCTCGACCTGCTGCTGCTCGTGGACGCCTCCGGCTCCATGGCGTATTCCTCCCAAACCAATCCCGCATGGCGGAAATACGATCACGCCGCGTCGCTGGCGGCGTCGCTGGCGTATCTCGCCCTGCAGCAGCAGGACCGCGTCGGGCTGATCCTGTTCGACGACCACATGCACCACGCCACGCGGCTGTCCAACACGCACGAGCACTGGCGGTCGGTGGTGGAAGCCCTGGCCGGCGCGTCGCTGGTCGCGGACGAAGCGGGAGGCAAGAGCACGAGCATCGGCCGGCTGTTCGACGAACTTTTGGCCAAACGGCATCAGCGCAGCCTGATCGTGCTGGTCAGCGACCTGTTCGACGATCCGGCTGCGCTGGAGCGTGCGCTGGCCCGCATTCAACATCGGCGTCACGACCTGATTCTCGTGCAGACCTTGGACCCGGCCGAGCGGACGTTTCCGTTCCGGTCGCCGGCCGACTTCGTGGGTCTGGAGGGCGAAGGCGTGCTGGGCCTGGACCCCCCGGCCGTGCGCCGCGCTTACCTCAACGCCTTCCACGAACACCAGCGTCAGGTGGACCAGATCGCCCGGCGATTCCAGTTCGACCACCTCGTGCTGGACACCGGCGAAAGCCTCGGCCCGGCGCTCAGCCACTTCCTGGCTCGCCGCATGGGAAGCACAAGGAGTTAAAGGCATGAAATCCGAAAGCCCAAATCCGAATGACGAAAAGCAATCCCACGGATTCGCTGAGTGCAGTTCATCCCTGGGCGTCCTCTGCTATTGCAGCCGCGGGCAAACTGCCCGCGCGTCTTGTCATTCGTCATTCTGATTTGGACATTCGGATTTTTCGTCACCCACCATGACTCCCATGCTGGCCCAAGTCGAGAGCATGTTCACCACCGCGGGTCTCGCGGCGGCGGGGGCTGCTGCGGTGGCGATCCCCGTGGCCATTCACCTGCTGACGCGCCTGCGCCGGCAGCGGCAGCCTTGGGCGGCGATGCGGTTCCTCCAGGCGGCGTTCCGGCGGCAGAAGCGGCGGGTGCAACTGGAACAGTGGCTGCTGTTGGCGGCGCGATGTCTGATCGTGGCGCTGCTGGGTCTGGCGCTGGCCCGGCCGCTGATGGGCAGTCTGGGCGCATGGTTCGGCGGCCGTGATCCCGGCCGATTCGTGCAGATCATTCTCGACGACGGCCTGACCAGTCAGACCGCCGACCGCGACGGTGCGACGCGATTCGATCATCTTCGCGCCCAGGCGTTGGATGCGATCCGTGAGCTTCGGGCGCAGGATGAGGTGGCGGTGTGGCGGGCGGGCACGCCGGTGGAACTGCTTGCCGCGCCGGGTGGGCTGGATCGCGCGGCTCTGGCACAGTCGCTGACGTCGCTGAAGCCTCGCTTCGGCCGCGGCGACGTGGCGTCGGCCTTAGCAGGCGCGGTCGATCTGGCGTCGCGGCACGCCAAAGCGGGACAGGCACGGATGGTGGTGGTGCTCAGCGATTTCGCTGCGGCCGGTCTGGACGTGGAGCAGCCGACGACCCCAGCCGTGAAGTCGTTCCTGACCTCAGCTTCACTGAATCTGACCCGACCGATGCCGGAGGCCGCCAACGTGCAGGTGGAAGCCGTGCAGCCGCGGCGGCGACTGGTGGTGATGCCGGAGGGCCAGGGCGCGTCGGCGTCGATCAGCGTGAAGCTGCGTCGATTCCGCGACGATGGCGAAGGCGGCCTGGTGGGCGTTCGCGTGACGGCCCGGCGGGCGGACGACACGGTCATCGCCGACACCACGGCGGAACACCGCTGGTCAGCCGGGCAGTTGCAGGCGACGCTGAATCTGGAGCTGCCGTTTCCCGCCGCCACGCCGGGCGGCGACGTGGTGCTGGAAACCAGCGTGGAGCCGGGTTCCGTGGCGGACAGCCTTACGGCGGACAATCGCCGGTGGTCGCTGCTGGAACTGCGGCGGCGGCTGATCGTGGGCGTGGTGGACGAACCCGGCACGGAACCGAACGCGAACGGCGAGGCGGCGGGGTGGAGCCGGATCACGCCGGGACAGTGGCTCGCCGCTGCGCTGTCGCCGCGCGGGCAACTGGTGGAGACGATGACGCTGGCTCCCGGCGTTTTGACGTCGGCGATGCTGCGGCCGGTGGACGCCTGTTTCGTGCTCAGGCCGGACCTGCTGACGGAGCCGTCGATGGCGGCGCTGGCCGACAGGGTGGATCGCGGCGGCCTGGTGTGGTTGATCGTACCCGCCACGGAACTGCCTGCCGTGTGGGCGCCGGGACTGATGGAAAAACTGGGCCTGCCTTGGCGCGTCAACGTGGCCCCGACTGAAGGCGACGCGGGAGTCGCACTGGACGCGCCGGCTCCGGGCCTGCTGTCGCTGCTGAGCGCCGACTGGCAGGATTTGCTGCGTCCCGTGCGGGTGACACGATGGCTGACGCTATCGGCGGAACCGGATCATCCGAAAACCACGGGCCAAACGTGGCTGTCGCTGACCGGCGAAGGCCGGCCGCCGCTGCTGGTCAGTTGCCCGCGTGGACGTGGCCGGTGGATGGTGCTGACCACGGCACTCGACGCCACATGGACGAACTTGCCGACGAAGCCGCTGCTCGTGCCGCTGCTGCACGAGACGCTGCGTGCGGCGATGTCGGAAGGCAGCGTGGCAAAGGGCGACAGCGAAGGCCTGTGCGGGCATCCGGTGGAACTGGGTCCGTGGTGGGAAGGCGCGACGCGACTGACAGGCCCAGCCGGCCAGTCGGCGGCGATCCGCCACGACGATCGGGGCATCACCACGGCGCAGCCACTGGATCAGCCGGGGTTGTACCGCGATGCCGGCACGCTTGGGGCGTTGGCGGTGAACGTGGACGCCGCGGCGGGGGATACGCGAAGCCTCGACACGGCGAAGCTGTCGAACTGGCTCGGTGAATCGCAAGGGCAGTGGCTGGACGAAGGCGCGATGGCCTCGGCCTTGTCGCCGCATTCGCCGAGGCTGGACATCGGCGCGCCGCTGCTGTGGGCGGTGCTGGGCCTGATGGTGCTGGAAACCGCGATGGCGCGATGGTTCAGCCATGCGAAGACCGGGCAGCCGTCGCTGGGCCGCTGGGCGTGGATGGGTCTTCGCAGGCTGTTGCGAGGCACGGAGACGCCTGCGCCATGATGACCATGACGACCCTGGCGATGGGACTGCTCGACCTGCTGACCGGCCTGCGCGGCGTCAGTTGGAGCGATCCGCGCGCGTCGCTGAGCTGGCGCTACGACCTGCCGCTGTGGATGTGGCTGCTGATCGCGGTCGGTTCGGCGATCCTGGCCTCATGGAGCTACAGCCGGCTGATCGGACCTCGGCCGGCCCGCGTGGCGTTGGGAACGCTGCGCGTGGCGGGGCTGCTCTGGCTGGCAGTGCTGCTGGCGCAGCCGATGATCGTCATCAGCCGCGAGCGAGTGGAGCCGGACTGGCTGCTGGTGCTGGTGGACCGCAGCGCGTCGATGCGGGTGCGGGACATGCGGGAGCCACGGGAGGAAATCCCCACGATTCGCGGCGAAGACGCCGCTCATCATGGGGCGTCCACCGCGAGCATAAGTCGTGACGAGGCGGTGCGGGAGGCTCTGGCGCGGCAGGCCGGCGCGCTGGGCGGGCGCGATCGCAAGGTCGTGTGGCTGGGCTTCGACGAACAGCTTCGCGCAGGCGAAGTGGACCCGCTGCATCTGCCGGAAGCGACAGGTCAGGCCACGGCCTTGCGCACCGCCATCGACCAGGCCTTGGCGCGGGCGTCCGGTCAGCCGATCAGCGGCGTGGTGCTGATGACCGATGGCCGCAGCCCGCAGAGCACGGGGCTGGACCTGGCGCAGCGGCTCAAACAGCGCGGCGCGGCCGTGTTCGCCGTGCCGCTGGGATCGTCTGCCAACCTGACGGACCTTGCCATCGCCCAGGTGGAATCGCCGCGGAAAGCGTATGTGGACGACATGGTTCCCGTGTCGGTGAGTCTGGACATCTGGCCCCAGGGCGCATCGCCGGCGGGCCGGGGAGCGAAGCTGAAGCTGATCGACACGGACACCGGCGCGGTGCTGGACGAGCAGCCGGCGGCGACGGACCTGTCGCAGCCGGTGACGCTGCGCGCCGTGGCGAAGACCGTGGGGCCGACGCACTGGCGCGTGCAGGCCGAACTGGCCGGCGATCAGGAGGAAATCGTCCTCGAAAACAACCGGCAGGACGTCAGCGTGGACATGGTCGATACGCCCATCCGCGTGCTGTACATCGAAGGCTATCCGCGATGGGAGTACCGCTACCTCGCCGCGCTGCTCAAGCGTGAAAAGAGCATCAAGTCGAGCATGATGCTCATCAGCGCCGACCGTCAGTTCGTGCAGGAAGGCCATGTGTCGCTTTCGCGTCTGCCGATGACGAGGCCGGAACTGTCTGAGTTCGACGTGATCATCCTCGGCGACGTGCCGGCCGGTTACTTCAGCGCCGAGCAACTGGGCCTGATCCGCGACCATGTGGCCACGCAGGCGTGCGGGCTGCTGTGGATCGCCGGCAGCCGGGACACGCCGGCGAGCTACGAGAACACGCCGCTGGCGAGTCTGCTGCCGATGACGCAGCCGGGCAAGGCGAACCGCGATCCGCGCAGCGTCGCCGGCGTGATCGTCCAGCCCACGCCGCTGGCAAAGCGTCTGAGCGTGCTGCAACTGCTGCCGCCCGGCGAAATCCGGCCGGACCACGACCTTTCCGCGCAGCCCTGGCCGTCCGATCTGCCGCGATTGCTTTGGTTGCAGCAACTGGGCACGCTCAAGCCCACCGCCGAATCGCTGGCCGACGCCGCGTCCGACGCCGGCGAAGCGTCGCCGCTGCTGCTCCGCCTGCGCTACGGCACGGGCGAATCGCTCTACCTCGCCACCGACGACACCTGGCGCTGGCGCTATGCCCGCGGCGAGGCGTATCACCAGCAGTTCTGGACGCAATTGATCCGCATGCTCGGCCGCAACCGCATCCAGCAGGACCACCAGCGGGCACAGCTTGCCGTCTCGCACCGCCGCGTCAGCCGCGACCAGACCGTGGTCGTCACGCTGACCCTGCGGGAGGAAACGCTGCTGAGGCGTCAGCTTCCCAAGGTTGTGGTGAACGTGACCGCCGACGCCGGCGACCGCGAGGCCGCGCCGCGCCCGATGGAACGGATCGAGCTGATCCCCGACAACCCGCCGCTTCGCGCCGACCAGCAGAGCGAGCAGGACCAGCGCATCTACCGCGGCCTGTGGAAGCCAGGCTCCATGGGCAAGGTGACGCTGACGCCGGCCGACCCGGTGCTGGACGACCTGGGCCTGGCCTGCTCCGTGGAAGTCCTCGCCCCGGACGACGAACTGCGCCAGCCCGCGCCGGACCCGGACCGCCTGGCCGCGATTGCCCGCGACACCGGCGGCGCGGTGGTCCCCCTGAATCATCTGAACGAACTGTCGCAGCTCGTGCCCAACCGCGCAAGGCGCATCCCCGACGACCTCCGCCAGCCGCTGTGGAACACCTACGTTGCCCTTGTCGTTTTTCTGCTGCTGATCACGGCGGAATGGATCGGAAGGAAAGTGATCCGGCTGGTGTAAGCAAGCCCAGGAGGTATCAATCATGCCGATGACGCCATGGCACGTAGGACCGGGGTTGGCCTGTAAAGCGGTGCTTGGCCGCCGCATGAACCTGACCGTGTTCATCGTGGCTCAAGGTGTCATGGACGTGGAGGTTGTGGCGAAACTGCTGATGCAGCGCCCGCACATCCACGGCTGGTCGCACACCTATCTTGGCGCGGCGTTGATCGGCGCTGCCTTGTCAGCCGTGGCATATGGCGCGATTCGGCTGTTTCATCGCAAGGTCGATGCCGACGCCACACGGGCCATCGTCTGCGGTGCGGAACTGGGCACGTTGTCCCATGTCCTGCTGGATTCCGTCATGCACAGCGATCTGCGGCCATTCGATCCTTTCAGCCACGCCAATCCCATGTTGCAATGGCTCAACATCCCGCAACTGTACGAACTGTGTTACATCCTCGGAGCGATTGGAGTCTCGTGGATGCTGATCGAATGGGCCCTCCAAACCACGTTGAAAAGGATCCGAAAACACCGTGTCGCGTCACCCTGACAAGGCAAAGACGTTTCATCACGACGGCACGACGACACGACGGTCCGCCAGTGAACGTGACGACTTACGTGATGGCCGTCGTGTTCGTCGCGCCGTTGTGGTGATGTATTCTTCCTTTTCATCATTCGGATTTGGACATTCGGATTTGCGTCGCTTTCGCCACGTATGATCCATTGAACCGACCATGCACGAGATCGCGCGACAACTGGAACAGGTGCGGCAACTGGCGCGGACGTTGCTCGTGGCGCAGCGTCTGGCTCAGGTGACGGCCGTGGGCGCGGGGCTGGCCATGCTGGCGGCCGCGCTGGACTACGCGCTGCGGCTGCCCGGCTGGCTGCGACTGATCGTGCTGGCGATCGTGCTGGCCGGGGGGCTGTACTGGCTGACGGTGCGGCTGCGGTGGGCGCTGCGGTTCGCCCCGTCGCTGACCTTGCTGGCGCTGCGGGCGGAAAAGGTGATGCCGCACCTGGCGGGACTGCTGGCCAGCAGCGTGGATTTCGGACTCGACGCCGCGAGCTACGACCAGCCGGCCACCACGGCGGCCATGGCGCAGGCGAGCATGGCCAAGGCGAAATGCGAACTCGGCGCGACGCCGATGCGTGCAGTCCTCGACCCCGGCCCAGCCGTGCGCTGGATCGCCGTGACGGTCCTGATCCTGGCCGCGGCCGCCATAGCCGCGGCGATCAATCCGCGATCCGCGCTGCTGGCGTTCCAACGCTGGGCCATGCCGCTGAGCAATGTCCAGTGGCCCCGGCGCACGCAGGTGGTCAGCCTGATGCGCGACGGCTCCATCTGGCCCAGCGATACGCCGCTGCGATTGTCAGCCGTGGTGGAACGCGGCCACCACCCGTCGCTGCGCGCCTGGGTCTCGTGGCGACTCGTTTCACGCACCGGCCAGCCGTCGCCGTGGTCCGCGCTGCTGATGAACGAACAGACCGTCAATGCTGGGGGCAAAGCCAAACGCTACGAGCAACTGATCGACCTGCCCGGCCTGCTCACGGGTGAATCGTCCGACGCCGGGAGCCTGGAGTTGTTCTTTGAAGCCGGCGACCACCGGACGACTTCGCAGCGCATCACGCTGACCACCCGCCCGCGGCTCGCGACGCTTGAGCTTCACCTGACGCCGCCGGCCTACGCGCGCGGGCTGATTGACGAGCAGACGATCGACCTGGATCAGGCTCAGCTTGCGGGCATTCAGGTCGCCACGTCCTCCGCGCTGGCCGGCTCCACCGTGCGGTGGACGATGACCTTCAACAAGCCGCTGCTGGTGGACCAACTGCTGTCGCTGCGATCGCTGATGCCGGGACTGGCGGATGAACCTTCGGCGAAGGCGAGTCTTGCCTCGGACGCAACCGCCGGCCAGCCTCCCGCGACCGCGAGCAGCGCCACGGTCAGCCTCACGCTGGACCGCACGGTGCAGACCACGATTCATCTCGTCGACGAGCATGGTTTGCCGAGCTTGTCCGAGCGGCTGTACCGCGTGGAAGCGATGGAGGACCACGCCCCGGCCGTGACGATCACGCTGCCGACGTCGGACGAATCGGTGCTGCCCACCGCGACGGTGAACCTGGAAGCGGTGGCGCAGGACGACATCGGGGTCGAGCGAGTGACGCTGGCCATGACTACCAGCGGAACGACGGAGGAGCAGCCGTTGCAGGACAGCCGAGGCCGGCAGGCGCGACTCGGTATTGCCACGACGCTGGATCTGGCCCCGCTGAAACTCCAGCCCGGCGACGAAGTGCAGATCACCGCCGCCGCGCAGGATGTGTATGAGCTGCACAACCAGCGTCACGCCGCGGTGCGATCCTCGCCGCGCCGACTGCGGGTGATCGACGCGGCGACGCTGATCGGCCAGATTCGCGGCGAACTGGCCGCGCTGCGGCAGCAGGCGATCCGTCTGGCGTCGCAGCAGGAGGAACTGCTCAGCCAGCCGGCGCAGCAATCGCAGGCCGGGCAATCGCAGATGACCAGCCGGGTCGCGGCGCAGCGCCAGGCGGTCCAGCGCCTGGCTCAGCGCGCATCCCGCAATCGACTGGACGATCAGGCGGTATCCGGGCTGATCGAGAAAGCGGATCAGACGCTCCAGCTCGCGCAGCGGGAATCCCACGACGCGACGGATCTGCTGGACCAGTTGCTGCGCAAGCCGGACGACGCGGAGAAGCTGACGCCTGACGCGCAGCAGCGGCAGCGTCAGGTCAAGCGTCATCTGGAAGACCTGGCTTCGATGCTCGACCAGGGCCGGGACGTGCTGACGTTGCAGTTGCAGCTTCAGCAGATGCTCCAGCAGCAGCAGCAACTGACGGAGCAGGCGATGCAACTGATGCCGCGCACGGCCGGGCAGTCGTCTGGGAATCTGTCCCCGCAGGACCGCCAGTCGCTGGAGCAGCTCGCACAGCAGCAGCAGTCGCTGGCGCAGCGCGGCGAGGAGGCGGTCCAGCAGATGCGGCAGACGGCCGAGTCGCTGGGGCAATCGCAGAAATCGCCGGAAGACCAGGCGGCCGCGGCGGCGCTGGCGCAGTCCGCCTCGCTGGCGCAAAAGCAGGGTTTGTCATCCACCATGCAAAGCGCCGCCCAGTCCGCGACGCAGAACCGGCTTGCCGAAGCGACGGCGCAGCAGGACAAGGCGTCCGACACGTTGCGTCAGATGCTTGGGGAAATGAAACGTCAGGACGAGCATCAGCGGCAGATTCTCCGGCGCATGCTGGTGGAACTGGCGGAGGCGATCCGTCATCTCGTGCAAAACCAGGACAGCCAGATCGCCCGGGCCGGCGAGGCGAAGCAGCTTGCCCCGCTGGAGCCGTCGCAGGAACTGGTGCGGCGAAACACCCTGTCGGTGCAGGAACAGGCGACATCGCTGAAAACAGCGGCAGGGGCGGCGGCAAGCCTCGGTCAGGCGAGCCACGATCAGGGCGACGCGATCCGCAACATGCGTCAGGAAGACCGCCCCGGCGTGCAGCAGTCGCAAGGCTCCGCGCTGGCACAGCTCAAAACCGCGCTGGACCAGGTGGAAAAGGCCCGTCAGGCGGCGGATCAGGAACAGGCCCGCCAGAAACGCGACGAGCTGCGCCAGCGCTACGAGCAACTGGCCAAACAGCAGGACGACATCCGCGAAAGCACGCAACCGCTGACGGATGGCGCGGCACGGGATCGGCAGCGGATGCGCAAGCTGATCGAGCTGGGCGGCCGGGAAGCGGATGTGCAGGTCGAAGCCGGCGATCTGGCCAAACAACCCGACATCGCCCGCGCGATGTTATTCAAATCGCTGCACGAACAACTGGACCAAACGACGGGCCGGATCGTCGCCGAGTTGCGCCAGGCGCGGAGCGACGCCGCCACGCTGTCGCGTCAGCGTCAGGTGTCGCTGCTGCTGCGGCAGATGGCGGCCGCGCTGGAAAACAATCCCGTCAGCGAACCTTTCACCGATGCCGATCAGGATCAAAGCGGTGGTTCCGGAGGTGGCGGCGGCGGCGGCGAGCAGCCGCGGAGCATCCCCCCCATCGCCGAGCTTCGCCTGCTGCGCAACCTGCAACAGGTCGTGCACGACCAGACGCAACAGGCCGACGGCGGCGGTGAAGCCGTGCTGATCGACCTTTCCGCGCAGCAGCGCGAACTGGCGGCACTGGGCGAAACCCTCATGCGCCAACTGCGCAAGGAGCCTGCGCCATGACGCGATGGATGATGATGTTGCTCATCCTGCTGACGATGGCGGCGCAGGCCCTGGCGGACGGCCAGACGCCTACGCTGGACGAACTGCTCAACCTGCCCACGAGCAAGCCCGCGACGCAGCCGGCGAAGACGCAGGCGGAATCCGACCACGCGAGCAGCGCCCAGCAGGCGTCGGACGCGTTCGAGCAGGCGGTGACGGAGATGCGCCAGGCGGCGGACAAGCTCGGACAACATCGCGACGCGGGACTGAGCACGCAGCGGCTGCAGGAACAGATACTCGCCCGGCTCGATCAGGTCATCGCCGCCGCGCGCCGGCAACAGTCGCAGCCGTCCAGTTCATCCTCCGGCTCCAGTTCCTCGTCGTCATCGTCGTCATCCTCCACCGACGACGCGGCGAAGAACAATGCCACGCAGCGCGGCGACCCCAGCGCGGCGAAAACCGCGGCCCAGGCGAGTGGGCAGTCACCTGCCGGACTGGGGGACAATCGCGGACAAATCCCCAACCCAGACTCCGCGCAACAGGGCGACGCCGCCGGCGGCGTCCGCAACGATGCCGCGTCGTGGGGCAATCTCCCGCCGCGCCTGCGCGATCAGTTGCAGCAGGGTCAGGAGGAACGCTTCAGCCCGGTGTACCAGGAATTGACCGAAGCGTACTATCGTCGTCTGGCGGAGCAATCGCAGTGACACACATGCGCTCATGGCGCTGCATTTTCCTGCTGGCGATGTCGCCCGCGCTGTGGGCTTGCCCTTCGCGCGGGGAAGAGGTTGCATCCCCCGCGGAACATCCCGTCACCGCCGCGCCTTTCGTGGAGATCACGCCTCAGTCGCGTCAGAGCATCGAGCGAGGCCTGGCATACCTCGCCCGCGCCCAGGCCGACGACGGCAGCTACGGCGCGGAGCAGTACGGCAGACATGCCGGCATCACCGCGCTGGCCTGCCTTGCTTTCATGGCCGACGGCCATCTGCCCGGCCGCGGCGCGTACGGCATCCACGTCGATCGCGGCCTGCAGTTCATCATCGCCTGCGAACAGGAAACCGGTCTCGTCGCCGCCGACACGTCCCACGGCCCGATGTACGGCCACGGATTCGCCACGCTTTTCCTCGGCGAAATCTACGGCATGACCGGCGATAACCGCGTCCGCGAAGCCCTCATCAAAGCCACACGACTCATCGTCGACAACCAGAACCGCGAAGGCGGATGGCGCTACAACCCCGTCCCCTACGACGCCGACATCTCCGTGACCATCTGCCAGATCATGGCCCTGCGGTCGGCCCGCAATGCCGGCATCCACGTGCCCAGGGAAACCATCGACCGCGCCATCCAGTACGTCCGCCAGTGCCAGAACCCGGTCGACGGCGGCTTCCGCTACATGCTCAACTCCGGCGGCTCGGCGTTCCCCCGTTCCGCGGCCGGCGTCGCCAGCCTGTACTACGCCGGCGTCTACCATGACGACGCCCTGCGCCGCGGCCTGGAATATCTGCTGGCCAATCGCCCCGCCCCCAACAGCCGCGCCGTCGGCCACTATTTCTACGGCCACTACTACGCCGCTCAGGCCACCTTCCTCGCCGGCGGCGATTACTGGAAGCAGTGGTACCCCGCCACCCGCGATGAACTGATCGCCCAGCAACAGGACAACGGAGGCTGGGATTCCGCCCATGGCCCGTCGTACGGAACCGCCATGGCCCTGCTCGTCCTCGAAGTTCCCAACCGTCTGCTGCCGATTTTCCAGCGATGAACACACGCCTGACATGCTCCTTCGTCGTGGCCCTGACGCTTTTCGCAACGTCGGCGACGTTCGCGGCTGTGCCCGCTGTCCTCATCGGCCCGGACCTTCAGCCTCGCCGCGTCCAGCTCCAGGGCCTGCGCGACGACGCTGTCTCCTTCTTCGATGAATCCCGGCAATACCAGACGCTGCCCCGGAAACAGGTGCTGCGGCTGACGCTGGATGCGACGCGGGACGAACCCCGCGACCGCGCTTCGGGCATGATGCTCGAACTGACCGACGGCCAGCGTCTGACGGGCGAACTGGTCTCGCTGCCCGCCGATGCCAATGCCGACGCCGATGCGACGCTGGCCTGGCGTCACGCCCAGCTCGGCGATCTCGTGCTGCCGATGGAGCAAGTCGCCGCGTGGCGGCGCGAAGCCTCGCCGCCCAATGCCGAGCCTGCCGCGCCAACCTCCGACCGCGCCGCGCTGGTCAATGGCGATGTGCTGACCGGATTTCTGGTGAGCTTGAGTCACGAGATGGCGCGATTCCAGGTCGATGGTCAGAGCCAGCCGCTCGATCTGCCGCTGCATCGCATCGCCACGCTGACGCTGGCCAATCCCGCGGCGGTCGACAAGCTCGCGGCTTCGCGCACGATGGTCTGGCTCCGCGACGGTAGCCGGCTGGCGACCGCCGGCTTCACGCTGGCTGAGGATCAGTGCCAACTGCTGCGACCGACGCTGGGGCATCACGACAAGCTGACGCTGCCGGTTTCGATCGTTCACCGGATCGACCTGGCGGATCCCGCGTACCGGCTGGTCGATCTGGCCGATCTGCCACGAACCTGTACAGGCGGCGGCGAAGTCTTCGGCGTTCCCATGCCGGCCCGATCGGTCGGATCCACCTTGCTCCTCCACGCGCCGATCACGCTGAACCTGACGCTTCCCGCCGGCGCTCAGAGGCTGACCGCCAACGCGCGACTCGATCTCGACGCCGCCCTGACGCCGGCGCTGCGCCAGGCCGCGGGCTTCGACCTGATCGTGCAGAGCGATGACCGGACGCCGGAACGCTTCCGCCTCGACGCTGAACACGATGCCATCCCGCTGAATCTCCTTCTGCCGACCGGCACGTCCTCCATCACGCTGCGTCTCGACCCCGGCCCCAACGGCCCCGTCCTCGACCGCCTGCGACTGACCGATGCCCTGCTACTGCTGATGACGCCGTGAACCGAAAATCATGTCAGCGAAATGATTCCGACCGCCAACTGGCGTCAACCGATGCAATACGCGACAATCCCGGCGGGAGGGACGGAACCCGTTGCCGCGATGGACGGCGGCATACGGTGACGATGTACCCCACGGAGGCGCCCTTCCCATGTCCGACACCCGACCCAACATCATCCTCATCATGGACGACCAACACCGCGGCGACTGTCTGGGCTGTGATGGTCATCCCGTGCTGCAGACGCCGAATCTCGACATGCTCGCGGCCCAGGGAACCCGATTCAGCCGCGGCTATTCCACATGCCCGTCCTGCACCCCCGCGCTCCGCGCGCTGCTCTGCGGGCAGCATCCCGCGACCAACGGCATGGTCGGATTCGTCGATGATCCTTCGTGGAATCCCGCCCACACGCTGCCCGGCGAACTGAGCAAGGCCGGATACCAGAGCTTCCACGTCGGACGGACCCTGCACCAGGTTCCGCCGCGACGACGGTTCGGGTTCGACCACATGGTGCTCATGAACGACCACGACCACGCGGGCGATTACGAACGGCAGATGCGGGACGAAACCGGACAGATCGACGGCTCCGCATGCCACGGCCTGCCCTCCCACGGCTGGACGGCGACGCCGTGGCAGCTCGACCCGACGCAACATCCGACGCACTGGGTCATCAACGAAGCCCTGCGCTTTCTCGAAACGCGCGATCCCAGTTGCCCCTTCTTCCTCAACGTTCAACTGTCCGCGCCGCATCCGCCGCTGTGTCCGCCGGCGTTCTATTTCGACAGGTATCTGCGCCAGGAACTGCCGCTGCCGATGATCGGCCAGTGGGTTGAGCCTGAACATCTCGATGCAAGCCGCGGCCGCGGCGACGTGGAAAGTCCGAACGTGCTGCTCCTGGGCCATGTGGCGCGATCCTGTCTGGCGGCTTATTTCGGGCTGATCAACCACATCGACGATCAACTGTTCCGCCTGCTGCGCCCGCGCATCCGCCACGGCTACAACGCCGCGAACACCGCGATCATCTTCGCCAGCGACCACGGCAACATGCTGGGCGATCACGGCCTGTACCGCAATTGCGAGCCGTATGAGGGCGCGGCCCGCATTCCCTTCATCGTCTGGGGCGGCTCGGAACTGGGCTTCAAGAGCGGCCAGGTGTTCGACCAACCCGTCTGCCTCGAAGACATCATGCCGACCTGCCTCGACCTCGCCGGCGCGCCGATCCCCGACAACCTCGACGGTCGAAGCCTCGTGCCCATCCTCCGCAACGAACCCGTCGCCTGGCGCCCCTGGCTCCACGGCGAACACGCGCCCTGCCACAGCGTCGCGCAGGCCAACCACTACCTCACCGACAGCCGGTGGAAGTACATCTGGCGACCACTGGACGGCAGGGAACAACTGTTCGACCTCGTGACCGACCCGCGCGAATGCCTCGATCTGGCGGCCAAACCCGCCCATGTCGCCTCCCTCGAACGATGGCGCGGCCTGCTCATCCAGCACCTGCACAATCGGCCCGAAGGCTTCAGCGACGGCCAGAAACTCATCCCCGCACGACCCTATCCCAAACTCCTGCGGCAAGGGTAAATCCACACGAACACCAACTGAAACTCGTGGATTCGTCCGTTCGTCCCGGTAGTCGGAATCGTGGCGCAAACATGAAGGTCATGAAGGTCACATCGCATGGAATTTGATGAACGATCCAATCGGGTCATCGGCTGTGCGATTGAAGTCCATCGTCATCTTGGGCCGGGATTACTGGAGTCCACCTACGAACAGTGCCTTGCTCATGAACTGAAACTGCAGGGCATCTCTTTCCGTTTGCAGCACCCGCTGCCCGTCGCCTACAAGGGCATTCATCTGGACTGCGGATATCGATTGGATCTGTTGATTGAGGATCAGCTCATCGTCGAACTCAAAAGCGTTGAACAGGTCAAAAGCAGCCATGAAGCGCAATTACTGACCTACCTGAAACTGGCGGGAATCAAGACCGGTCTGTTGCTGAATTTCAACGTGTGCCGACTGAAAGACGGCATCACTCGCTTTGTTCTTTAACTTCGTGTTCTTCGTGAACTTCGTGGTGAAACATCCGCAGTCGTTATGCACTTGTCACCACAAAGGACACGAAGAGCACGAAGGAATGCATAAGTGAGTCAGCAACCGCTTCCTTCCCGTCAACCGCAGCACCAGGCGTGTGGATTGTGCATCTCTCATTAAAAATACAAATGATTGTATTGCGTGTATTTTGTGATATCCTCATCACGTCGTCCGGTATGCACCGGGTGATGTCGGCTTGGCCTGGAGTTCTGATATGACGACGGATTCGGTGACGGTGGTGTTCGGTTTCGACATGGAAACCGACATTGGAAGCTGGACGCCGTACTACGAAGGGCTGGTCCACGGCACGCCGCTGATTCTCGACGTGATGCGGCAGGAGCGGGTGGTCAGCACATGCTTCTTCGTAGGGCAGGCGGCGAAGGATCATCCGGAAGTGGTGCGTCAGGTGCGGGATGCCGGTCACGAGATCGGCGCGCACAGCCTGTTTCACGAAACCGTGGGCAAGAGCATTTTTCCGATTCCCGGCATGCACGAGCTGCTGGACCACGAGATCGAGCCGCGACTGAAGCTCAACACGCAATGGGTGGAGGAAGCGGCGGGCGTGAGGCCTGTGTCGTTCCGGTGTCCAAGGTTGTTCGGCAGCACGGCCGTGTGCAACGCGCTGGCGAAGCTGGGCTACATCGCCGACGCCAGCCTGCCGATGTACCGCTTTACGCATCAGCGTGTGCCCTACCGCCCCAGTTCGACGGACTGGACGAAGCCGGGCGATCTGCCGCTGGTGGAGATACCCAACTTCGCCGACGTGACGATGGAATCGCACGATGAATACGGCCGGGACCGCGACCAGTGGCCGCTGTTCCGCACGCGTAACGCCGCGCATCTGATCCGGCACGTGGACCAGTTCATCGGCGTCTGTCATCAGGAACGCGTGCCGGTGGTGCTGTGTTTCTACTTCCATCCGTGGGAGTTCTGGCCCATGAAGCAGGGGCTGGTGCATTACGGGGAAGGCGCGGTGTATCCGGACCCGTTCCTGGTGCAGAACTGCGGCCCGTACGCGGTGGAGCAGTTCGCGCTGCTGGTGCGTCACCTGAAGAAACAGGACGCCCAGTTCATCACCGCCGCGCAGTGCGCGCGGGAATGGGGCGCGTGCGAGAAGCAATGACCCAATGACCAAATCCGAATGACGAATGAAAGCGAAGATATTTCTGATTCGTCATTTGGATTTGGGTTTTCGGATTTTTCTCACGAGGAGCTTCTGATGTCGATCACTGAGCAAGGACACCGAGTCTGGTATTTCCCGGATGGCGACATTCCGCCGGTGGGGCCGGGCGAGCTGCACGCGCATGAGTCGCTGGTGATGCTCAATCCCAACGACCGCGAGGCGAGCGTGACGATCACGGTGTATTACGAGGACAAGTCGGCGAAGGTGCTGACGCCGATCACGGTCGGGGCACAGCGCGTGCGGTGCATCCGGACCAATGATCCGATCAGCGGCTACCAGATCACCATGGGTCAGTACGCGCTGAAGCTCGAAAGCAGCGTGGGGCTGATCTGCCAGATCGGGCGAATGGATACGCGGCAGGCGAACCTGGCGTACTACACGGTGATGGGGGTTCCGGGGTGAAAGACTGGGGCGAAGACGCCGCAGCTATGAAAGAAACGCAACGAAGCGTCATGACGAAGACGCCGCAGTTATGACGGAACACAGCGAAGACGCACGGCGATTTAGCCGATAGTCATGGCATGGCCCCTGTGGATGCCGATGCTTGTGCTGCGCCTGCGACGATCCCCGTCAGCGTGCTCGTGCTGACGAAGAACGAGCAGGTCAACATCGTGGAATGCCTGCGCGATCTGCAATTCAGCGACGATGTGGTCGTGCTGGACAGTCTGTCCACGGATAAGACGGTGGAACTGGCGAAGCAATTTGCCAACGTGCGGGTCTTCGAGCGGCCGTTCGACACGGAATACAAGCAACGCAACTTCGGCCTGCATGACATTGCCTACAAACATCCCTGGCTGTACATCTGCGATGCCGACGAACGGGTCCCAGCCGACCTGATGGCGGAAATCCGCCGCATCGCCACGGACCCCAGCCCCGCGCATGTCGCGTACCGGCTGCGCTACAAGAACATGTACCTGGGCAAGTGGATCAAGCACGCCACGAGCTATCCCGTCTGGCTGATCCGCATGGTCCAACCCAAGCGGGTGACCTACGAGAAACGCGAAACCAACGTACACCCGATCGTCGACGGCACGGTGGGCGAAATGCGGAGCCATTTCATCCACTACAGCTACAACAACGGCCTGCGGCACTGGTTTGAGAAGCACAATTTCTACAGCGATCACGAAGCATCGGAAGCGGTGGGCATCCGTCAACGCGGACTGCCCCGGTGGCGCGAAATCCGGCAGGCGGATCCGATCCAGCGCCGTCGGGCGGTGAAGAACGTCAGCTTCTTCCTGCGCGGCCGGGCGGTGTGGCGATTCCTGTATCAGTACCTGCTGCGGTTCGGCTTCCTCGACGGCAAGGCGGGGTTCCACTACTGCGCGATGATCTCGATGTACGAGTACTGGATCGAACTGAAGATCCGGGAACTGGAAAGCGACTGGCGCAGCCGGACGGACGAGCTGGCGCGGAAGCTGCTGGAGGCGCCCGCGTCATGATCGGCTCCAAGGTGGATGTGCTGATTCCGACGTTCAACGAGGCGACGCACATCGCCGCGGCGGTGACCAACGCGAAGCAGGTCGGCAAGGTGTTCGTGCTGGATTCATGCAGCACCGACGGGACGCAGGAACTGGCGCGGCAGGCGGGCGCGGTGGTCGTGGAACATCCATGGGAAGGCTACGCGAAGCAGAAGAACTGGGGCTTGGACAACCTGCCATGGGAAGGCCGGTGGGTGTTCATCCTCGACGCCGACGAACGCCTGACACCGAAACTGCGTCATGAGGTGCTGCGCGTGGCGGGCGAGGATCCGCCGATCGACGGCTACTACGTCAATCGTCTGATGGTCTTCATGGGCCGGCCCATTCGGCACGGCGGGCTGTATCCCTCGTGGAATCTCCGCTTTTTCCGGCGTGGCAAAGCGCGGTACGAAGACCGCTCCGTCCACGAGCACATGATCTGCGACGGCCAGACCGCGTACCTGCGTCACCACATGCTGCACATCCGGCGGGAAACGGTGTCGCAGTACCTGGCCAAGCACATCCGCTACGCCGATCTGGAAAGCGATGAATGGGTCAAGCGGAAGCTGGGTCACAGCCAGGTCGCCAAGCCGGGCGTGCTGTTCCGGGACGTGCTGCGTGTGCGTCAGTGGGTTCGGCGGGAGATATGGCCCAGTGTGCCGGCGAGGCCGATGTGGCGGTTCCTGTACATGTACCTGTTTCGCGTGGGATTTCTCGATGGCCGGGCGGGCTTGTCGCTGGCGTCGCTGATGGCGA
Organism: Phycisphaeraceae bacterium; assembly: GCA_020848195.1. Taxonomy (GTDB): domain Bacteria; phylum Planctomycetota; class Phycisphaerae; order Phycisphaerales; family Phycisphaeraceae; genus JADLAP01. Next base: position 4,035 of record JADLAP010000279.1, on the reverse strand, counting down.
GCTATGAGTACATGATCAGCCTGCTGTATGAGGATAAGCTGGTGCGCGAGCGGCAGGGCGCGGTGAATCAGCCAAGGAAATAGGTTCGGTTCCGCGACGCCGCAAGCGGCGGAGACCAGCATGGAACTGATGCACGCGGGACAGACGGTGGGGTTCATCGGTTTGGGCGTGATGGGCGCGAGCATGGCGGGCCATCTGCTCGCCGGCGGCTATCGGCTCATCGTACATACCCGGACGAAAGCGAAGGCGCAACCACTGCTGGCCCGCGGCATGACATGGCGCGACACGCCGGGCGATGTCGCGGCCGAGGCGGACGCGGTCATCACCATGGTCGGCTATCCGTCGGACGTGGAATCGGTGTATCTCGGTTCGCAGGGCATCGTGCAACGCGCCAGGCCGGGAACGCTGCTGATCGATATGACGACGTCCAGCCCGGCGCTGGCCAGGCGCATCGCGGCTCAAGCGATGGCGCGTGGACTTTCCACGCTGGACGCTCCCGTCTCCGGCGGCGACGTCGGGGCACGCGAAGCGAAGCTGTCCATCATGGTCGGCGGCGAACCGGCGGCGTTCGACCGCGCGATGCCGCTGTTTCAACTCATGGGCAGGAACATCGTCCACCAGGGCGACGCCGGCACGGGGCAGCACGCGAAGATGTGCAACCAGATCGCCATCGCCGCGGGCATGATCGGCGTGTGCGAAGCGATGCTTTATGCGAAGAAGTCCGGGCTGAATCCGCAAACGGTCTTGCAGAGCATCTCCGCCGGGGCTGCGGGAAGCTGGTCGCTGAGCAACCTCGCGCCCCGCATCCTCCAGGGCGACTTTTCGCCGGGCTTCTACGTCAAACACTTCATCAAGGACATGGGCATCGCGCTGGATTCGGCCGCGGAAATGGGCCTCGACCTGCCGGGCCTGAAACTCGCCCACCAGTTGTACGACCGGCTCGCGGCGTCCGGCGGCGAGAACCTCGGCACGCAGGGATTGTTCACCCTCTATGCCAGGCAACTCGAACTCCATCCCAACCCCACCCAAACGCCGGCCGGCTAATCGGTATAATCCGCCTGTTGATGGACGCAGGAGGCGTCACACACACCCCTTACCCAGCACCACGGAGGACTCACATGGCCACCAACATCGCCCAACTGCTCGGCGCCGATGCCGACGCGCTGCTGACCTACAAAGCTCGCGGCTTCGACAAAAGCCAACTCCACCTGCCCGGCCCGGACTTCGTCGATCGCGTCGTCGCCTCCACCGACCGCAGTCCCCAGGTGCTGCGCAACTTCCAGAACATCATCAATCACGGCCGGCTCGGCGGCACCGGCTACGTTTCCATCCTCCCCGTCGATCAGGGCATCGAACACTCCGCCGGCGCGTCCTTCACGCCCAATCCCATCTACTTCGACCCGGAAAACATCGTCAAACTCGCCATCGAAGGCGGTTGCAACTGCGTGGCCTCCACCCTCGGCGTCCTCGGCTCCGTCGCCCGCAAGTACGCCCACAAAATCCCCTTCATGGTCAAGCTCAACCACAACGAGCTGATGACCCTGCCCAACCAGTTCGACCAGGTGATGTTCGCGCAGGTCGAGCAGGCCTTCGATCTGGGCGCTGTTTCCGTCGGCGCGACGATCTACTTCGGCAGCCCCGAAAGCACGCGGCAGATTCAGGAAGTCTCCGCCGCCTTCGCCCGCGCCCACGAGATGGGCATGGTCACCGTCCTCTGGTGCTACCTGCGCAACCCCGGCTTCAAGGTCGAAGGCAAGGACTACCACGTCTCCGCCGACCTGACCGGCCAGGCCAATCACCTCGGCGTCACCATCCAGGCCGACATCATCAAGCAGAAACAGGCCGAAAACAACGGCGGCTACAACGCGCTCAAGGGCTACGGCAAGACCCACAAGAAGGTCTACTCCGACCTGACCCCCGGCGACCACCCGATCGATCTCTGCCGGTATCAGATCGCCAACTGCTACATGGGCCGCGCCCCGCTGATCAACTCCGGCGGCGCCTCCAGCGGCGCAGGCGACCTCGCCGAAGCCGTCAAGACCGCGGTCATCAACAAACGCGCCGGCGGCATGGGCCTGATCTCCGGCCGCAAGGCCTTCCAACGACCCATGACCGAAGGCGTCGGCCTGCTCAACGCCATCCAGGACGTCTACCTCGACAAGAGCATCACCCTCGCGTGATCGCCCTCGCCTGACGTCTTTCGACATCACGAACCACCGCGAAGCCCACGTTCCCCGAACGTGGGCTTTTTTTCGCATCCATCCACACGGTTTGGCCTCGCCAGCCGGCCAATGTATAATTTCTCCCCTGTCACGAAGGCGACGACCGCTCGTGACCTGATTGGGCCGTTGGCGCAGTTGGCTAGCGCGCATCGTTGACATCGATGAGGTCACAGGTTCGAGTCCTGTACGGCCCACTTCCCCTTCTCGTCCGTCAAGACGCCGATGTTTCGTTTCCCGGTTTTCCGCGAGGCCAAAGGCCTGCCAGGCGGCGGTGTGCGCTTTTCCTACAATGCGATGCAACCATTCCATACCCGTCCGGAAAGGATGTTTTCCCATGCAGCTTCAAGGCAAAACGGCCCTTGTCACCGGCGCGTCCAGCGGGATCGGCGAAGCGGTGGCGCGGGACCTCGCTTCCGCGGGCATGAATCTCGTGCTCACCGGCCGGCGGGAAGACGCCCTTCGCCAGGCCGCCGCGGCATGCAAGGGCAACACGATCATCGTGCCTGCGGACATGACCGATCCCGCCACGCCCGCAAAGCTGATCCAAGCCGCGGTGGACCGGTTCGGCTCGCTGGATGTCGTCTTCAACAACGCTGGCGTCATGATCGTCGGCACGATCCACGACATCGACATTGAAGCCGCGTGCCGGATGGTGCGAACCAATGTCGAAGGCGTCTACCGTCTGGCCCTGCTGGCCCTGCGGCAGATGCTTCAGCAGAAGAGCGGGCATCTGATCAATGTCTCCTCCACGCTGGGTCAGAAGGTGCGGCCCTCAGCCGGGGCGTATGCGGGGACCAAACATGCCGTCGAAGCGTTCAGCGAGGACTTGCGCATGCAGGTGGCGGGCACGGGCGTGAAGGTCAGCGTGCTTGAGCCTGGCCTGACGGAAACGCACTTGCAGGACAACTTCCCGGTGCATCCATCCAAAGCGTTGGGCATCACGCAAATGACCACACCCGCGGACATGGCCCGCGCGGTGCGGTTCATTCTCGAACAGCCGGATCATGCGTCGATCGTGAAGCTGATGCTCCAGCCGGCACAGCAGGCGATGTGACGGACATGGCGTGCATGACAGCCGGCGCGGAACCAGAGAAAGGCGTTCCACCACGAAGACCGCAAAGGACACGAAGTGGAAGACAAGAAATTGGGCTGCATTTCTTCGCACTCTTTCGTGCCACATACCCGCAGGATTAACGATTTGGTGACAATGTTACATGGCCGGGGGTGTCACGAGACGTCGTGGGCGCCCGTGTCTATCCGCATCAAAATCAGAATGTTCTCTCACGGAGCGACGGAGAACACGGAGCCAGGACGGCAGCTTCGTCAGTCCGTGGTGACGCGGCCAGCCCGGACATCCACGAAATGGACCGACCTGACGCGCCGGGAGATTTCGCGGCGGCTGGCCGAACGGGGAACGCCGGCGGGCAAGCGTGTGGTCGGGCAACTGCTCAAGAAACATGGCTACGTGAAGCGCAAGGCCCGCAAGAAGGTGGCGATGGGGCCGCGTCATCCCGACCGCAACGCCCAGTTCCAGAACATCGCCCGGCTGAAACAGCAATATCTGTCGGCCGGCCAGCCGGTGCTGAGCATGGATACGAAGAAGAAGGAACTGCTGGGCAGCTTCTATCGCGACGGGCGGCTCTACACGCGGCAGCCCATCGAGGTGTTCGACCACGACTTCCCGACCTCACCCTTCTACACATCTCCTGGTCTGCATGGCCTGCATGGTCTGCATGGCCAGTTCGTAGCCTGCGGCTTCGGCGGCGATTTGTTGCCAGCCGAACCACAGGGCGGACCAGCCGGGACGCGGGTC
>JADLAP010000397.1 GCA_020848195.1 Phycisphaeraceae bacterium | reverse complement strand
TATAATAATCGTGTGCCATCTTTGGCTTTGACTGTGTAACCGGCACGCGCATGATCGCACCCGTCTGCACCGCCCGCAGGAGCACCCAGCGTTCTGCCACATGGCGGTAGTTATGCCATTGAATGTCCCATACACTTCCGTTTCCGTACTTGGGTTGTCCGTCTGCAGTGAGCAAAGAAGCAAGACGTGGATGCAGGCTCGAATAAGGACGCGGATCGATCAGCTGCAGGTTAACTGCAATGGAAATATTTTCGTAATCATCCACCGCCTGAGGATCTCCGTATGACCGTGCCCCAACCAGATGCACCTGTCCATCGGGCATGGAAAGTTCGCGCAATACCGCAATGTGATCTGCCCACCAATCACGGGCAGCAGCCAATAGTGCAGGGCCTTTGGTGGATCCGGCCGGAGCGTACAACCCTGCAAGCGCCATGGAGGCAACACCGCCTTCCCAAAAACCTGCATAGAAGCCAACCGCTTCGTAACGCATGTGGCCTTGTTGTTTATTAAAACCCAGCATGAGGATGCAATTATCCGCAGCAATATCATATTGGGCAGCATCACCCAGGATCGCATTCGCAAGTGCAGATTCTCCGATCCACCGCAAGGAGTGGTTCTGGCTTCCACCTCCGTTAATATCCAGCCAACCAGCCGATGCTCCGGTAGCACTTAAAGGTTGTGGAGGAACTCCGGTATTAAAGGCCTCCCATAACCTGCGCAAAGGAAAATCTTCATAGGCTTGGCCCCAGGTATGAGAATATCCTGCAGGAGCATCGAACAAGGCTCTTTCAGCCGGAGTGAGCTTAAAAAGGTCCTGGGGTGCGATGTTTTGCTGTGCAAATGCGAAGGCAATTTGAAGCAGAAAAAAAAGCAGTGTACTAATTTTTCTCATGATAGGTGTTTTTAGTGGTTTTAATTTCTTAGCGAATTTAGATCCAAATGGACAGATTAACAAATCATTTATGGCTGATTATTACAGTCCTGCTGCGAAGCATAAAATGAATGAAGTAGCGAATATTTCTCAAAATTGCAGAAAAAGGAAGGAATAAATAACAAATACCCCGTAGGATCAGAGCTTTTGGAAAGCACCCAAACAGGGTAAAATATGATTTTGGATTACACTTCCACGATATGTATACCCCTCAATAACTAAAAATATAGGTGTATATTTGTTCAATACACATGATTTTAATTACATGTCTAAGGAAGGTTCCGATTCCCTCTACCAGCTCGTACAATCCCTTACCCGGGTAGAAAAGAGGTACGTGAGTGTGTTCCTCCAGCGGCAAGCGGGCAACCGGGGGGATATTTACAGTAAGCTCTTCGACCCCCTGAACAAGCAATCGGCTTATGACGAGCAAAAACTGAGTGATTTCCCTCACTTGCCGGTGATGAAAATACGGCTTGAAGACAATATCCTGAACTGTCTTTTGGATTACCATGCGGAGAGGTCTGTTGCGGCCAAACTAAAAAGCAACATCCGCGCCATTGAGATTTTGTTCCACAAAGGACTGTTCAATCATGCCCTCCGGCAGATCCTCCGGGCAAAAAAAATTGCCGAGCACAACGAAGAGTTTTTATCGCTACACGAACTTCTGAAATGGGAATTAAGGATAGTCAACGCCCAGGCATTTGCCAACGTATCGGAAGCGGACCTGAAAAAATTGTACAAACAGGCGGAAGAGTGCCTGGACAAGGTCAACAACGCCAATCAATACGGCTTGTTCTCCGATCAGATCTACCTGCAGATACGGAAACACGGTTTCTTTCGAAAAAAAGAAGAG
>JADLAP010000278.1 GCA_020848195.1 Phycisphaeraceae bacterium | reverse complement strand
TGGAAAAGGTCACGCTCGACGGCACGCCGCAGACGCTGCTGACGCTGGCCGAGCGGTCGAGCCGGTCGCGGTTTCCCGTGCTGGATGCGAAAGGTCAGGTGGTGGGCGTGATCAGCCTGTACGACGCGCTGGCTCGTGGCCGGGCCGCCTGTCCCGCCGTGCGCGAACTCGTCAAAGCTGCCCCCGTCTTCGACGCCAGGCACTCCGCGCGCGACGCCATGGGTCAGATGCGAACCAGCCGCGTCGCGCTGGCCATCGTCACCGATCGCGCAAGGCCCGTCGGCATCGTCACCATCAAGGATCTCGTCGAACCCATCACCGGCGAACTGGCGAGCTGGTAGCCCCTGCCTCGCACGCGAAGCTTCCGGGGGGGGGCACAAGCCCCATGGCAAGCGCAGCGAGCCGTGGGGCTTCTGCCCGAAGAACATCTGGCGCGCTCAAAACCGCCTCGGACCCCGCGGCGGATGCGATTTGCCGAAGTTCGGCATCTGGCTCCGCTCCACCTTCCCCTCCAAGCGCTCCTTGGCCACGTTGACCAGCGCGCCCAGCCTCGACATCAGCGCCTTCAGCTCCGTGATCTTCACTTCGTCGCGCGGCTCTTTCTGCGAAAGCTGCTCGACTTTGTGGCTCAAATGGCCCTTCTCCGTCTCAAGGCTCGCGATCCGTTCCTTGAGCTCCTCCATGTTCATCTTGTTGATCTTCGCCAGCGACGGCGAAGGTTGACCCATCAGAATCGGGTCCGGACGACGACGTGATGGACGCATGGCGTGTCTCTCCTCACCCAGAAGCCGCAAAAGGATACCACATGTCGCACCCGCATGACTGCTGCTCTATCCTAGCCTCGCCAACGGCCCGCGCGGCTTCGCACTACACTGGAATGATGCGATGGTCGGCAGCGGACATTGCGGACGCCGTGGAGGCGGGACTCAAACGACAGGCCGCCCAGGACGACCTCGAACAGGCCGTCTACGGCTTCGATCACCTCGCGGAACTCGGTCTGCATCCGCTGATCCATGACGCCCTGCGCCACGCCGGCTGGGGCGTCTGGCCTGAACAACGCTACCCCGCCGACTGGCTCAAGTCGCGCCGCAGCGAAGGTAAACGGTGCGATGTCGTGCTCACGCCCAATGAAACGGACAAGGGCCTGCGCCAGCCCCAGGTCAAGGACACGCTCTTCGACACGCCCGAACTGACCGATCCCGAGGCGGCCTGCTGGATCGAAATCAAAACCGTCGCCCAGTTTGAAATCGGCGGCCCGTTTCGACGCTACACCCAGGAATTGCTCTCCCCCGTCGCCGCGGATGTCAAAAAACTCTGGACCGACGGCGGCATCTGCCACGCCGGCCTGCTCGTGGTGCTGTTCACCCAATCCCAGGAAGTGGCGGACCACGACCTCGGCGTCTGGATGCGCAAATGCCTCGAACGCGGCTATCCCGTCGCCACCCCCGCCACACGCGGCTTCCGCATCACCGACCGCCTCGGCAACGCCTGGTGCGCCGTCGCCCTCGTCCCCGTCCGCGGCGGCTGAGACTGTTCGATGTTCCCCCGGATGAACCGCAATCCTCCCATCGCAGGAGGCAAGGCTAGAACGTGATGGATGTGGGGCTGCTGACCAGTCGAGGATCAAGCCGGATCGGCTTCTTCAGACCGATGACGATCCGCGCATAATCCGGATGCTCGGGATTGAGCAGGTAATTCGATTCCTCTGGAACAATCGCGCTGGGAACCCGCAGCACAGCCGAATTCCCGGCCACAATCCAGTTGTCGCCCATCTGCTGCACGGTCGGCGGCGAAGGCGACTTTCGCCACGCCTTGGGCAACTTTGCTGGATTGAGGGTGGTCACCAGGGATGCGTCGAACACCACCTCGAAGATCACATAACGATGCATCAGAACTTGATTCTGAAGATGCACGAGCATTTCCAGAATGGCCAATGAAACTCCGCCGGCGGTGTAGATCACGGCGGTTCCGGGGCTGTTCCATCGGCCGCCGTAGGTTTTCGCCCCAATGCCGGTAAACGCCTTCGCCGCGTGCTTGGACTTGATGATGCGCCAAGCATGGATTTTCATGCGAAAACCCCGTGCTCAAGCCGGCCGATCAGCTTTTCGACTTCGCGTGCCCCAATATCTGTGGAAGCGAAGTCCAGAGGGGATTCCCCCCCAAGGCCGGGCTGCGGTGTTCGCATCCACTTTCGCGCCGCCGAAATGTCGCCGTCGAACAGATTGACCGCTTTGCCGAAAATGAAGTTGGCGCGCCACACGCGATCGGATTCATCCGGCTGCAATTTGCCCTGGGATTGCCGCCGCGTCAGCGTTCGCTGCGGAATGCCTACGAAACGGGACAATTCCGTAAGAGTCAGCGCCGTGGTTTTCTGAAATTCCGCCAAACACCTATACGGAAAACCCTCTTGAATCTTGTGGTAAATCTCAATCATATCGTCTGTGCGGATGTTCAAACCACAGATGGAACCTGATTGCTCCTGCCGTAAAGCCGCGCCGCGGGTTGAATGAGTCTTGGGTGTATGCATGAAAATCAATTCCTGGTCATTTGGCTGTATTCTATGCGCCAAAAGGCCGGTAGGCAAAAGATCGCCGGAGACACGCCAACAGTGTGACCAGACCTAAATCGTGCTTTCCGTCACGCGCAGAATCTCATCCACCGTCGTCCGGCCCTCGCGCACTTTCTCGAATCCATCCTCCCGCAGCGTTTTCATGCCGCGTTCCACGCACAGGCGGCGGAACTCCGTCACGGTCGGATTGGCCGCGATCTTGTCCCGCAAGAAATCGTCCAGCGGGAGCAGCTCGAACAGGCCCAGTCGTCCGGTGTATCCCGTGCCGCGGCAACGGTCGCAGCCCCGGCCCATGACGAGCGTGGCGATGGGAACGTCGTGCATGCGCAGGTATTTCACCGCGTGTTCATCGGGCTGGGCGGGGACTTTGCAGTGCGGACAGATGCGGCGGATCAGGCGTTGGGCGATGATGGCGTTCAGTGCCGCGCCGATGAGGTAGGGTTCGACGCCGATGTTGATCAGGCGGGTCACCGCGCTGGGCGCGTCGTTGGTGTGGAGCGTGGAAAGGACGAGGTGGCCCGTCAGCGACGCCTGGATGGCGATGCGGGCGGTCTCGGCGTCGCGGATTTCGCCGATCATGATGACATCCGGGTCCTGGCGCAGCAGGGCGCGCAGCGACGCGGCGAAGGTCATGCCGATCTTCTCGAAGATTTGCGTCTGATTGATGCCGCCGAGGTGATATTCCACGGGGTCTTCGACGGTGGAGATGTTGAGCTTGCCCCGGTCCATCTGGTTGAGCGAGGAGTAGAGCGTGGTGGTTTTGCCTGAGCCGGTGGGGCCTGTGACCAGGAGGATGCCGTGCGGCTGGGCGATCTGGTGGCGCCAGGCGACGAGGATGTTGTCGTCCATGCCCAGGTCTTCCAGCGGCACGGAGATGGCGCGGGTGTCGAGGATGCGGAGCACCGCCTTTTCCCCGGCAGCCAGGGGCAGCGTGGACAGTCGCAGATCGAGCTTGCGGCCATGGAGCATCACGCGAATCCGCCCGTCCTGCGGAAGCCGGCGCTCGGAAATGTCCAGATTCGCCATGACCTTCAGACGCGACAGAATGGCGGGGTGCATGGACAGCGGGGGATTCATCATCTCAAACAGCACGCCGTCGATGCGGTAACGGATCTGCAGCTTCTTTTCCTGCGGCTCGATGTGAATGTCGCTGGCGCTTTCCTTGACCGCGTTGAAGATCAGGTAGTTCACGAAACGGATGACCGGGCTTTCGCCGGCCATCTTTTCCAGGTCCAGCTCCTGTTCCTTCGTCTGGACCAGTTCGACATCGTCCTCCTCGATGCCGGCGATGATGTCGTCGACGGGCACATCCGTTTCGCTCGTGCTTTCCTGCTTGAACGCGGCGATGACGATTTCCACATCGCGGGGACAGACGATCACCGGCTTGACCGCCACCGCCAGCTTGTGGCGCACTTCATCGACGACCAGCAGGTCATCCACATCGGTGACGCCAAGCATGAGCCTGTTGCCCCGCAAGCCCAGCGGCAGCACCTGATGTTTCTGGCAATAGTCGAGTCCGAGCCGGTGCAGCAGCTTGACGTCCACGTTGTCCGGGCCTGGCTGCTCGAACGGCAAGCCCGTCACCGCCGCCAGCGCCTGCTGCACCGCCAACGGAGAAACGCCGAGGTCGAGCATCACGCGGGCCAGCGATTTTCCCGGTGTTTTCGCGGCGATGCCCCGGGCCTGCGTCAGCTTCGCCGCGTCGATGTTCCCTTCCGACAGCAGCACGTCGCCCATATCGCCCGCCGGTTCCGCGGGCGTGGCGCTTTCCTCCGGCGTCCACAGCACCGACAGCGAAAGGTCGTCCTGGTCCGCATCATGCGTGGTGGAAGGCGTGGAGTTCACACAAGGGTTCCTGCGTTACGACAAAAGGAAACATTCAATGCCGACGATTGCCGGAAGAACCCCCAAGGCTCGAAGACTCGCCCTGGGGCTTGGCGCTGCCTGACGTGTTCATGTTGAGGGTGTATTCCTCGTTGTCCGCTTCGAGACGAACGGACATCTGATCGATGGCTTTGACGGTGAAACTGCCGAGGCTCTGGCCCTGGCGTACGAACTGGCCGCTGACGATGGCGACGGGGATTCGGCCTCGCATGACGGTCTGAAGGTTGTAGGTTTTCAGTTCCAGTTCGAGTTTCTGTTTCCGTTGCGCGCGGGCCTGGGTCTTCGCCTGATTGTCGTCGCCGGGCCGTACGGATCGGGCAGGCTCCGCGGCCAGCACCAGGCGAAACGGATTCTTCCTGACCTGTTCCAGCGGAACCTGGCGCTGCGCCACGTCATAGTCGAACAGTCGCACGAAAACGCTGGAATCCTCGAACCATGCGCCGACTTTGGCTCCGGCTTCGGGATGGCCGGCGAAACGGGCGAGCGCAGCCTCCACCTTCGCTTCGACATCCGTGGACACCACATCGCCCCACATGCCGCGCGTCGACTGGCGCATGGCGTACAGCGTGCCGCCGGCGATGACGACAATCAGCAGCAGCAGCAGCGTGCCCTGGCTGACCGACTTGCCGAAGCCCGGCGGCGGGGCCAGTTCGTCCGTTTCCTGCAACGCGCTTTCACGGAGGATGCCGCCCATCAGCGACAGCGTCTCCGGCTCATTCTGCGATGAGGATGTGACGGCCAGCGCGGCAGGCGGATTCGGTTCGCTGGAGATCAGTTTCATAACTCGCCTCCTGTCCCGGCAACACCTTCGCCGGGCAGCCGGGTCTCAAAGAAGATGCTCAGCACCATCTCCGCCTCCATCTGCCCCTCTTCCTTCTCCAGCTTCTTGAGTTTCATCCGCGGCGTCTGCGTGATGCGAGGCATCTTTTCCAGTTCCAGCAGAAAGGCGTAATACCCCGTGAAATCCCCGACAATCGACATCCTCAACGGCAGCTCCGCGTACTTGGCCGCGTTGCGCGGCTTGTCCGAGTGCACGCTCCGCGGCGTCAGGCGATGCCGCGTCGCCATCTCCCACACTTCCTTCAGCACCACTTCCACTTCGCGCTGCGCGGGAAGCTTCCGCTCGAACAGATCGACCGACGCGCTGAGCTTGTCGATCTCCCGGCCCAGGTCGCTCAAGTCCATCGCCGACTTTTCCAGTTCCGCCAGCCGATCCTGCTTCCGCTGAATCTCCTGCCTTGCCTGAGCGATCTGCCGGTTCCGAGGCTCAAAGGCGAAAAAGTAAAACGCCACCGGCAACGCCGCGAGCAACACCAGGAAGAGCATCTCACGAAATCCAAGCCGCATGGGAAAGCTCCTTTTTAGCCGCAGATGAACGCAGATGAACGCAGATAAGACCAAAGACAAAGACTATTGTTTTGAATGGCATTCATTATGATTTCTTGCATTTATCTGCGTTTATCTGCGTTCATCTGCGGCTCAATCTCCGGCGAGAACTGCACGCGGTCGCTCATGGGGTTCTGCGTCAGCTTCGGGGATTCGCTTCCGGGGGCGAGGCGGGCGTCCACGTCGTCGCGGATTTTCAGGCTCACGCGGAACTTCCGCATGTCGTGCTGATCGATCGTCACCTGCTGGCTGAACACGAGGTTCAGGTCGGTGAAAAGGGAACTGAGGCTTAGGGCGGTCATGAACTGGGCGACATCGACATCGGTGGGGGCCACGCCGGTCAGGTCGATCAGGATGTCCGACCTGGGCGTTTCCGGCTGCGCCGGTTCTTTCCGGTCGGCCTTGGCTTTGTCCAGCGCGGTCGTCGCCGTCACCGGCGGCGTCACGACTTTCGTGTCCAGATTTAGTTCCAGCAGACTGACGGAAAGAGGCATGTTGTTCGTCAATTCCGCGAGAATCACGCTGCGCGGCACGCGCTCGACCAATCCGGCGGCAATCCTGGCCTTGTGGATCATCTGCCGTTTCTTGTCCCGCAGTTGATCGAGCTGTTCGAGCCGGTCGGCCGCCTGCTGATAGCGCTGGTTCACCGCTTCCTGGAGCCGGCGCACGTCCTGCTGCTGTTGCCGGCTGACGGCGAACGCGCCGCAGACGCCCGCCATCACGATGACGAACAGCACGAGGCTGATCCCGTTGGCCCGCCGCTGCGCCCGCTGCTCGAGGTAATCGTCCGGCAGAAAATTGGTGGGGATGGTGGTCATGGTTTAGCCTTTTTTAGCCGCAGATGAACGCAGATGAACGCAGATAAATGCGAATATTCATGATGAATTCAATTCAAAACATCTGTTCTTGTTTCTGGTCTTATCTGCGTTCATCCGCGTCCATCTGCGGCTAAGAAACATCACACAGACACAATCCCATGCACACGGACCATCCGGGCTGGGGTTGCTGGAGGTCGATGGCGTCACTGACGGTGGCCCCCGGTGCGCGTTGGAGTCGGGCGAGGGGGTCGCCGAGTTGCGCGGCGATGCGCAGCGATCGGGCGATGACCTGACAGAACGCCGTGTGGCGCGACTCGCCGCCGAGGAAGACGACGCGGTCCACCGGCTGGTCGGGACAGCGCATCTGGTGATGGCGCAGACACAGTTGCAGTTCGTCGATCAGACATTCGAGGCTGTCGCCGGGTTCGTCATCGCTGGACCACCGGGTCTGGCGGGCGTCGGTGAAGCTCGTGTCGTGCAGTTTGGCGTGGCTGCGGGTGAAGTGGTCGCCTGCGACGTGAATGGTCTTGGCGAAGATCATCTCCCGACCTCGGGCGATGACCACGCGCGTCGTCGCCGCGCCAATGTCCAGAAAGCAGGTCACCCGCGTCTGATCCTCGGCCCGGCGATACAGATGGGCGAACGCCTTGAGGATCGCCAGCGGTTCGCAGTGCATCGCCGTCACATCCAACCCCGCCCGCCGTGCCGCGGCGACCTGGCGCATCACCGCCTCACGACTGGCCGCCACGCAGATCACTTCCTGTTTCGATGAGGCTGGGCCTGGCACGGGGAAGGTGCGGATCACCATGCGCGAGGGATCGACATGCAGCCGCTCGCGCAGATGCAGGCCGATCTGATTTTCAATGGAGCTGTCTTCGCCGCGGAGCAGATCGAACGACTGCACGAGCGTCTGCGTGGCGGGGAGGCAGCAGACGGCCTTGCGTCCGCGGAATCCGCCCCGCTTGATCAGGTCGCGCAGCGCCTGGGCATGGAACGCCTGCCGGGCCTGCGGCTCGAACCGCGCTTCCTCCGGCACCGGCGTCATCGCGGCCGCCAGCAGGCGCGGCGGATCACCCGGCTGCACCTGCAACGCCTTGAGACTGTCGACGCCGAAATCCAACGCGATCGGCGAACGATGGCTCTTGGACCAACCCCACACGCCTGGGCTTTCCACGCCTCAACCTGTTTCGCACGCGCCAACGTGCGTGATCTCGGACACTGGGCCTGCGGACACCCTGGACTACCCATTTGTCCTGTTTTGACTCATCGACGCCATTTTGCCCGACCATGAGGCTTTTCCTCTCTTCCGCAGACATTACAGGTGCACCTGTGACGGATGGAGGGGGGCCAACGGTGGGGTAAAAGCACGTGCAACGGTAATCCGCGACGCCCCCGGGTATGTCGCGGCATGACGATGCCAGGTTATTTCCGTGTTCGACTTCCGGGGGCCGGGGGCGGGGGTAGGATATGGGGCTTATGCAGAACCTGACCCCGAAACAGATCGTGTCGGAACTGGACAAGTACATCATCGGCCAGGCGCCGGCGAAGCGGGCCGTGGCGGTGGCGATCCGCAACCGCTGGCGTCGCCGGCAGCTCGATTCCGCCATGGCGCACGAGGTGTATCCGAAGAACATCATCATGATCGGCCCCACCGGCGTGGGCAAAACGGAGATCGCCCGCCGGCTGGCCACCCTCACCGGCGCGCCGTTCATCAAGGTCGAAGCCAGCAAGTACACCGAAGTCGGCTACCACGGCCGGGATGTCGAATCCATGATCCGCGACCTGCTCGACCAAGCCATCTCCATGGTCCGCAAGGAACAGGCGGTCAAGGTGGAGGAGAAAGCCACCGTCGCGGCCAATGATCGGATCATCGACCTGCTCCTGCCGCGTTCGTCGGGACCGACGCAGCCGACGACGGGCATGGTCGGCACGGAGGATTCCGAAGAGCGGCGCGAGCATACGCGGCAGCGTCTGCGCGAGCAGGTCGTCTCCGGCCGGCTCGACGACCGTGAAATCGAAATCACCCTGTCCCACAAGCCCGCCACCAGCGTCATGTTCGCCAACATGGGCCTGGACCAGATGGATCCGGACATGGCCAATGTGTTCGAGCGTCTGATCCCGGAGCAGACCAAGACCCGGCGGATGACCGTGGCCGAAGCGCGAAGGATTCTCACGGAGCAGGAAACGGACAAGCTGTTGGACAACGAGAAGATCACGACGGAGGCGATTGCCCGGACGCAGGAGAGCGGGATCATTTTTCTCGATGAGATCGACAAGATCGCCACGCCGGGGGGCGAAGGCGGTCGGCAAGGCGGGCCGGACGTGTCGCGGCAGGGCGTGCAGCGCGACCTGTTGCCGATCGTGGAAGGTTCGGCGGTGACGACGCGGTACGGCGTGGTGCATACGGATCACATTTTGTTCGTCGCGGCCGGGGCGTTTCACAGTTCCGCGGTGAGCGACTTGATGCCGGAGCTTCAGGGCCGGTTTCCGATCCGCGTGGAGTTGTCGGCTCTGACGCGGGACGATTTCGTGCGGATTCTGACGGAGCCGGGCAACGCGTTGACGCGGCAGCAGCAGGAACTGCTCGGCGTGGAAGGGATGACGGTGACGTTCGAGCCTGGCGCGGTGGAAGCCATCGCGGACCTTGCGGCGCAGGCAAACACGTTGCTGGAGAACATCGGCGCGCGGCGGCTGATGACGGTGGTGGAGAAGGTGTTCGAGCAGGTGAACTTCGACGCCCCGGAACTGGTGGCCGGCGGACAGACCGCATTCGCCGTGACGGCCGATTTTGTGCGTCAGCAGGTGGCGTCGATCGTGAAGGACGAGGATTTAAGCCGGTTTGTGCTGTAGCGCAGGCGAGGCGTCCAGCGACAGCACGTGGTCGTAGATCGCCATCACCGTCCGCATGCGCTGATGGAAGCTGTAGCGTGTCTCCACGCGTGCGCGGGCGAGGTCGGCCAGATGCCGGCGAAGCTCGGGGTCGATCAGCAGCGAGGTCATGGCGTCGGGCCATGTGACCAGGTCGTGACTGACGATCCGGCCACACTGGCCGCGGTCGAGCAGATCGCGCACCGCGCCGACATCCGTGGCGACGACCGGCACGCGCATCGCCATCGCTTCCAGCACGGCGTTGGGCAAACCTTCGGTCAGGCTCGGCAGCAGCAGCAGGTCCATGGCTTCGAGGAACGGTTTGGTCTGCTTCTGCCAGCCGAGGAAACGGACGCGATCCGTGATGTTGAGTTCGCGGGCCAGTTGTTCGAGCTGGCCGCGTTGCGGGCCGTCGCCGATGAGCATCAGTTCCACGTTGGGGTTGAGTTTGAGCAGGGCGGGCAGGACGCGCACGGCGCGATCGACGCCTTTTTCCACGCTCAGCCGGCCGACGACGCCGATCGCGATGCGATCCCCCGGAAGTTGCAGCGACGCTTTGGCGGCGGCGATGTCCCGCGCGCGGCTGTATTCGTCGGCGTCAATGCCATTGGGCACGTAGGTCAGCCGGTCGTCCGGCACGCCGAGCTTGCGGCAGTGGTCCGCCAGTGGGGGGCTGACCGCCAGCACGTGTTCGTAGCGCGGGATGCAGCGGTTATCGAGGTGATAGTAGAGCTTGGCGCGAAGGGTGTCGTGCGTCCAGCCATGGACGGTGGTGACCAGATGCATGGGATGCCAACGGCGGACGAGCAGGCCCAGCGCGTTGGATTTGTAATCGTGGCCATGCCAGATGCGGACGCGGCGTTGACGGCAGAGACGCGCCAGCGCGAAGACGGTGCGCGGGTCCAGCGGGCAGGACTCGGCGATGGGCCAGAGCGTGCAGTGCTGGGCGTCGGCGTGATTGCGGATGACATCGAAGCCGGGGTCTCGGCGGGGGTGGATGTAGGCGGCTTCGATGGTGTAGCGTGAAGCGTCGGCGTAGCGTGGCGAGCGGAGGATGGTTTTGTCGGGACCGCCGCCGGAGTGGGTGACGACGCGGACGTGGAGGACGACGGGCGGGGTCGTTACGGGCGGGCCTTCGGCCGCGCCGCTGAACGGGGGAGGCGCATCCATGTGAACGTCCGGGTTCACAGCATGTATCCGGGGCAGGTGGCGCAAGGATTGTCTTTGGCCTGCTTGTCGTCAAGGCGATGCTTGAAGCTTCGCCGCGCCATGCGGTATTTGTCGCTGTTCCAGATTTTGCCGAAGGGGACATCGAAGACATTGCCGAAGTCCTCGGCGGGATCGAAGCTGCCGCAGCAGGTGACGACCTGGCCGTCCCAGTTGATCACGCTGGCCAGCCAGGGCCAGGAGCAGTCCATGGGTTTGTGGCCGTTGTAGTCTTCGCTACGGGCCGGGTTCTTGAGCATCTCGCGGTAGGGCTTAAGCGCGAAGGACGCATCCTTCGGCAGCCAGTTCTCGATGTGCTGTTGCGTCTTTTGAGCCAACACGTCGGGGGCCAGGCCCAGTGGCTGAAGCTGTTTGGTCTGGTTGAGGAAGCGGATGTTCAGCGACGCGGTGGAGAACACCGCCTTGCAGCCCAGTTCGTCGGCGAGCTTCTGGAAGGCTTCGCGTTCGTGCTCGTTGTGGCGGGTGACGACGAAGTTGAGCTGGATGGCGGGCGTGGCGCTGTTGAGCTTGCGTCGAACGTCGAGGATGTGGCGGATCTTGTCCACCGAGTCCTGAAAGCTTTTGCCTGGCTGATACAGTTCGTAGGTTTCCTGCGACGCGCCGTGGAGCGAGCAGGTGAGCATGTCCAGGCCGCTGCGGACGAGGGATTCCGCCTGGTTTTTGTGGGGTTTGAAGGCGTGGAGGTTGCTGCTGATGTAGGTCCAGACGCCGCGGTCGTGGGCGTAGCGGATCATGTCGAAGATTTCGGGCACGATCAGCGGATCGCCCCACATGGAGAGGTCGAGGGCGAGGAGATGGCGTCGGAGCTGGTCGATGAGCTTGCGGTACTGGTCGAAGGTCATCTTGCCCTTGGGTCTGCCTTCCATGCCGATGCCGGTGGGGCAGAGCTGGCAGTGGGTATTGCAGATGTTGGTGGACTCGATCTTCATTTTGTAGGGCCGGCCGAGGACGCGTTCGGTCTTGAGCCGGAACTGGATGTTCACCAGGGCCATGTTGATGAGCTTCCAGGTCGAGAGATACCCGCGGTTGCGCCAGACGTAGGCCAGACCGCGGGCGAGGAAATCGACGAGGAACGCCAGGTGAGCCATGGCGCCGCCGGCGCAGCGGGACTTGAGCTTGCCGGTCAGGGCGGCGGCGCGAGCCAGGCGAACATCGAGGTTCAGCGCGATCATGCTCATGGCGTGGTCAATCCTCGACGGATGCTGGGCATCGGTCGCTTGGGTTTGCGGGCGGGCGAGGTCGGGACCAGCGTGGGCATCGGCAGCGGCGATTCCGGCCGCACCTGGGCATGCTTCAGAGCCAGGAGGTGGTCTTCCGTGATCTGAGGCAGAATGCCGACGACGATGATGAGCATCCACGGCAGTTCGACCACTTCGACGGAGAGGAACGCGGCTCCGACGGCGAAGATGACCAGCGACGCTTCACAGGCCAGACTCAGGGGAATGAATTCCCGCGTGATGCGGTCCGGCTCGCGTTCGGGATGGTCCCGCTGATGGTCCTTGATGTATTGCCCGCACAATTTCCGGGTCAGCCTGGAGTTCCAGAAACAGACGCCGAGGATGGAGACATAGATGACCATGGCGGGGATGCCGCAGTCGGCGGCGATCTGGATGTACTGGCTGTGAATGGTGCGGCCCATGCGGTCGGCGCCGTAGTTGTTGCTGAAGAACTTGGAGTTGCGGATGCCGGTGCCGGTCAGGGGATGTTCGGAGGCGATTTCCCAGCCGGCGGCCCAGCTATCCAGTCGGGACTGGGCGCTGGAGTCGTATTCGAAGTCGCCGGTGGTACGAAACCGGTCGCGGATTTCCTTGCCCGCGAGCATGGAGATCACGAAGACCGAGGCGACCAGAATGACGACCGCGTACCGTCGGGGCTTGTGATGGAGGAGGATCCAGATCAGCCCGACGCCGGCGGAGATCATGGCGCCGCGGGAATAGCTCATGAGCATCGCGTGCAGGGTGAGAATGGCCACGCCCCACCAGAAATAGGAGAGCCACCGGCTTCGGGACGCCATCGCCATGCCATACGCCAGGGGCAGCGCCATCGCCAGCATCAGGCCGGCGCCGTTGTTGTCCAGGCCGCCGTAGCCCTTGTGGAAAATGTCCAGTCGGCCGTCAAAAAAGTAGAGATAGTTAATCTCCCATGCGATGTAACCCATCATCAGCACCACCATCGCCAGCAGGGCGCGGACCTGCCAGAGACGGTCGACCACGACGGACATGATCAGTCCCGCCGCGAGAATCTTGAGATATTCCATGCCCCAGTGCTGGGCCGTTTCGGGGGAGTAGGCGTTGATGATGCTGCCGATCAGGCAGAAGGCGAAGAGGATCACCAGCGCCGGCACAAGGGTGAAGCGAAGACGGAAAAACCCGCGGCCGGTGTTGATCACCACGCTCACGAGCACGATGACGGCGGCGTAAAGCGACCAGCGCAACTGCACAGGCAATGCCCATTCCCACAGATATTGTGGCCGAAGCACAGCCAGTGAGTAGTACAGCAGGATGCCCCAGAACGGGTGGTACACCGCTCCGAGGCCTCCCAGCAGGGTCGCTCCTGCCAGGAAGATGAAGTGCTTCATGTAGAATTGTTCCTCGTGCATGATCTACCCTGAGCTTTCTTCCCACTCAACTGGCCTGTCGGCGTCCCCACACCGGCAAGCTAAGCCTACGTTCCCCTCGCCAAGGCAACAGAGCATCAATGGCCTTGGCCGTCTCCTCTGACGAAATGTCCCGCAAGCACAGGTCGCCCCGGTCGCAGGACCGCTTGTAGCACGGCGCGCAGGGCGCCGAACTGACCAGTTTCACGCCCTTGCCGAACAGGTCGATCTCCTGCTCGCACGTCGGGCCGAAGAACACCACCACCGGCTTCTGCCGCGCGATCGCCACGTGCATCGCCATGGTGTCGCCGCTGAACACCACGTCGCACAAATCCACCAGCGCCACGAACGACGGCTCCGCATGCTCGCTGCCGCCGTCGAAGACCTGGTTCACCGTCGTGGTCCGCAGGATCTCCCGGATCGTTTCTCGCTCCGACGGGCCGCCCAGCAGCAGCACCTGCGCCGACGGCGATATCCGGCGCAGGTGTTCGATCACCTCCACCGTCTTGGCCGCGGGCCACATCTTGTTGGCAAACACCGCGCCGGCGCCGACATTGATGCCCACCGTCGGTTTCCCACCCGACCAGCCCATGGCTGTCAGCCGCGTCTGATGTTCCGCGCGCAACGCCGGCGACAGCGGCAGCTCGTAGCCGTCGCCCCGGTACGTCCATCCCAGCGCTTCATACACCAGTTGCGGATAGCTCTTGTCGTTGCCGCGGAATTTCAGTTCGTCGCTCAGCCCCAGCGCGAAGTAGTGCCACGTCTGACGATTCAGCGGCACCGGCTTGCCGTGCGCGCCGAGGCCCACGCCCAGACGGCTGCTCGTCCGCAGCGACATCGCCAGAGCGCACGGCTGAGGCTCCTTGTCCAGACAGATCACCACGTCAAATCGTTCCTGTGCCAGCGCCAGCGCCTCCAGCGGGCCAAACTCCACCAGTCGGTTGATCTGGGGATGCCCCGTCAGCAGACGCACGCCGTTGGCCAGCGTGACCCAGGTGATGTGGCTGTTGGGATGCCGGCGTCGAAGCTCGGGCAGAATGCAGAGCGTGCGGATCACATCGCCCAGCGCGCCGAGCTTGATCACGCAGATACGCTGCCCATACGGCGCGTAATGCGGACAGTCGCCGCACAGCCGGTTATGCACGCACGGACGATCGCCGCGATAGTGGCGACAGTCGTCCGCGAACGGTGCGACCTGGCTGGCGATAGGTTGGTCTTGTCTCTCGTCCATGATCCCTGCCGTCATAGTCGGCGGTTTCGCTACAACCCGCACAGACGTAACTGTCGGCGGAATCAGAACCCCGCTTAACAGGCACGACAAAACGTTTTCGGTCGTGGCGACGACCGTGGCGTCCGATGTGTTTTTATTGGACAACCCCGAAAATTGATGTGGATCGCCCCCATTTTCCCCGGTTAGCGGCGCGGCCGAAGGCCCGCCCCGTCGCCCCCAACGTCCGAAAACATTCCCCCTACGCCTCTTCCGCCTTCTCCCGCTTGACCATGCACGCCGCCGCCAGCAGCGCCTGCAGGCCCAGCATCGGCAGCTTCGCCAGCTCATTGCCCGGAATCGACGTCGCCAGCAGCATTCCCACCGACAAGCCCGCCAGCAGCACCAGCGTCGCCCACTCTTTCCGCATCGCCAGCATCGCCGCGCCCACCACGCTCAGCACCACCAGCAGCAGATTCCACGCCAGCCAGCCGGCCGTCAGCAGGTACGCGCTGCGGTCGCCGACGTCGTCCAGCGACAGGTTGCCCCGCAACACCCGCGACGCCACATCCACCGGCACATACGCCCGGCCCAGCAGCGTCGTCATCGTCAGCATCGACTGATCCATCAACACCCGGCCCATGCTTCGCAACTTCAATTGCAGATACAGTCCGAGGTGTTCACGACGGGCTTCGCCGGCCAGACGGTCCATGGCGTCCATCACGTTTTCGTCGGTTTCCATGCGGGCGACGAGAGAGTTGAACTGCTGCTTGATCTTGGCCGGCAGTTCCTTGTCGTAGTCGCCGTCGTGCGAGGCGATGTCGATGGCCGCCGCGGTGCGGAAGTAGCCGTCGATGGTGGACTGCGTGGACAGCCGCCAACCGGGTGAGACTTCATGGTTGCGATACATCCACCAGCCCGGCGCGATCATCGAGCCGGCGAGCAGCGCGACGGCTGCCCATCTGGATTTCTTTTCCCCGCCGAAAAACAGCATCCAGGCCGCGATAAGCGGTCCCGCCAGCACGCACCACGGCTGCACCAGCGCCGCCAGGCCCACCATCAGCCCGCTTGGCAACGCGAGGATCGGATGCCCCCGCCCCGCCACCGTCAGCCACAATCCCAGCAGCAGGATCGCCACCGTCAGCGTGGAATCGGTGAACAGGTTCGTGGCCGCGATGTCCGCGGGATGCAACGCCGCCACCAATGCCGCCAGCAACGCCGCATCCGTGTTTTTCAGCAATTTCAGGCCCAGTCCGAACACCAGCAGCGCGATCAGCCCGCCCAGTGCCGCCTGCGCCGCGAGCACGGACTGAAGCTGCGATGTCCTGCCCTGCCAGAACGCGATCCACGCGGGATAGCCCGGCAACCGATACAGCTCCGGCCTCAGGCCCTGCGGGTTCCGCGCTTCCATCTGGTTCTTCTGCACACGCAGCCGCGTCAACGGAGCCAGAACAGGGTCCGCGCGGTCATCGCCTTTGCCCAGCGTTTTGCAGTTCCACAGGTTCATGGACAGTTCGATGTCGCGT
Source organism: Phycisphaeraceae bacterium (assembly GCA_020848195.1). Lineage (GTDB taxonomy): Bacteria > Planctomycetota > Phycisphaerae > Phycisphaerales > Phycisphaeraceae > JADLAP01. Next base: position 4,687 of record JADLAP010000278.1, on the reverse strand, counting down.
GGGGCTTCGGCTGTCATCGCGCGACGGATGTCCGTCGCCGGCCCCTGCTTGTACACCCAGCCACGCAGGAACACCGCCACCATCACCACCGCCAGCGCGGACAGCAGCGTCCGCGTCGTCGCTTTGGATTTCGCCCGTAAAGCATGACGCCGGCCCATCGCCGCTTCGCCCGCCAGATAGGTCGTGCCCGACGCGAATTGAGGCGCTGAATCCCCCGCGCCGCGACGTACCGACGCCATCAGCGTCGATAACGACACCGATTCCGGCACTTCTTCCTGCGGCGACATCGTCATGGACAGCGTTCCGCGCAGGCCGAAACCCTCGCGCTCGGCCTGCTCCCCTTTTCGTCGGCTGATTCCGCTGCCGTCTTGACCAGACCGGGCCATCCCCCGTGCGCGAAATGGATTGACGCCTCGCAATCGACATCCCAGATGCTAACATTCCGCAATCCAGCCCCTTCGGCTTTGGATCGGCTCCCTACCCGTCCAGCGCACGTTGACGGGAAGACTCCACCATGCGGCATCTGATGCTCGTGATTTCGACGCTGTGTCTGGTCGCCTGCGGGCCGATGACCTTCGTCGTCGGCGTTCAACCCGGCGATCAGCAACTCCAGACCCAGGTCGTCCAACGCGACGATCACGCGCCCGCCCTCTTTCCCGACCGCGTCGCCATGATCGACATCACCGGCGTCATCCTCAATGCCGAGAAGCCCGGCCTGATCCAGTCCCACGAAAATCCCGTCAGCGTCCTGACCGAACAACTCGAACATGCCCGGCAGGATTCCCGCGTCAAAGCCGTCCTCCTTCGCATCAACTCGCCCGGCGGAACCGTCACCGCCAGCGACGCCATGTACCGCGAAATCCGACGCTGGAAACAGCGCACGGGCAAACCCGTCGTCGCGCTCATCATGGACCTCGGCGCCAGCGGCGCGTACTACGCCGCCTGCGCCGCGGACCGCATCATCGCCTATCCCACCAGCATCACCGGCAGCATCGGCGTCATCTTCCAGACCGTCAGCTTCCAGCCCGCCCTCGGCCGCATCGGCATCGAAACCCAGGCGCTGACCAGCGGACCCAACAAGGATGCCGGCTCGTGGCTCTCTCGCCTGTCCCCCGAACAACGCGCGGTGCTGCAAAAACTCGTGGACGACTTCTATCTGCGGTTCATTCAGATCGTCCGTGAAGCCCGGCCTCACATTCCTCCCGACCAGTTCGCCGCCGTCACCGATGGCCGGGTGCTCAGCGGAACCGACGCGCTCAGGCTCGGCGTCGTCGATCAACTCGGCGACCTCCATGACGCCTTCGACCTCGCCAAGCAACAGGCCCGCATCGGTCAAGCCGAACTGGTGGTCTACCACCGTCCTCTGAAATATGTCGGCTCGCCCTACGCCCGGTCGCCGGCTCAGCCCGCCGACGCCGGCATTCAGGTCAACCTCGCCCAGATCAACCTGCCCGACGGCATGTCCGCCACATCCGCCGGGTTCTACTACCTCTGGTCCGCAGGCCCGCTGTCCCCGGCCGGACCCTAAGCAAGCGGAGGCGACATGGCGACCATGGAACTGGAGTGTCCGCAGTGCCGTCAGGTGCTGGAAATCGACGAAGCCTTCGCCGGCAGCGTCTGCCGTTGCTCCCATTGCGGCGCGCTGATGACCGTTCCCGCGAAGGAATCCGAACGCCCCTCCGCCAGACGACCCGAACGGCCACAGTCCGTCGGCCAGACCCAACACGCCGCCTCGAAGCTCAAATTCGTCCCCGCGCCCGACCCGGACGACATCCCTCACGTCCACGCTCCCGCACGTTCTTCCTCCTCGCTTCGCAATACCCTCGCCGTCGTCAGCTTCGTCGCCCTCGCCCTCGTCCTCCTGGCCGTCTGCTTCCTCGCCATCCGCATGGTCATCTCCAGCCCCGACGGCAACTCCGCTCAACTCGAACAGCGACGCCGCGATGTGCTCGGCTATAACCCCGACCTCAATCCCTTCACCCTCCCGCAACCCAACCTCTTCGGCGTTCAACTGGTCGACGGCTCCGCGATCGTCGTCGATGTCAGCGCCGACAGCCGCTACTGGTGGAGTCTGGCCCGAGACGCCCTGGCCGCCAACCTCGCCAAGCTCTCCAGCGGCGACCGGGTGCAGTTGTATCTCTGTCCGGAAGAGGGCGTGACCGTCGTGCCCGCGACGCTGACGACCTGGACCGACGCCGACCGCCGGTCGCTGACGGACAAGCTGGGAAAGATGTACGCCGTGGGCCGGACGAACCTCGCCCCCGCATTGGCCAAAGCGGTCAACGCCGGCGCGTCGCGCGTCGTGCTGCTGACCAGTCAGCAACTCACGGAGGACCAGGTTAAAACCCTCGACGCCGCCCTGTCCGCCAAAGAGGGCGTGACGCTGGACGTGTTGACCGTGGACAACGACAGCCCGCCGCTCGCCCAACTCGCTTCCCGTCATCAGGGCCACATGATCAGCCTGCCGCTGTCGAAGCTCATGGACTGGTACCAGCAGGCGCAGCCGTAAGCGAAGCGGGAAGTCCCGCGGCTTTGCATGAAACGGCTTGTCCTGACCGCGTCATCTTCGCCGCTGGACCGCACCTGATCTTCAAGGAACATATGCATCGATCTTTCTTTCCTAGCTGCGGCGTCTTCGCCGCAGGGATTCGTTCCGAAAGAAGCATGAATCAAAACCCCCCAAAAAGCGCGTACTAAAATTTCGCCGCGCCGTCGACGTCTGATGTGCCCGATCTGGCATGAAAGTCGGAGAACTCAGGAGCCAACGTTTGACAATTGACATTCGGTGCGATTCGGCGTGAGTATTTCATCTCCATGTCTCCGTGAGAAAACCTCTTTTGTCTCTCACGGAGGCACGGCGATCACGGAGGTATCAGAATACGAGGGCCAAAAAAATGTACTTATCCCCTTTGTTTTTCTTCCCCTTTGTTTTTCTCCCTTTTCTGGTTTACCCTTTTCTGGCTCTTTTCTAGCTCTTTTCTGGCTTTGATCCCTCGCGGCGCGCCCATCGTTCGTGGGGAAGTCCATTGCCTTCTTCTCCGGCTTTCATAGTTTCTTTTCTGGTCCAGTTTCTGGTAATTTCTTGTGCATTCGTAGTAACATGGATGCGATCTCATGGCTGTCTACAACTATGCCACGTACGAACTCGATTTCATAGTGCCTGTTTCCAGATCATGTGATTCTTGTGGATGTAACTTCGTTTTTGAGGCGCGTGTGAAGGAAAAGGTAAGCGGCTCATCGCGCGGATACGGCGCTGAATACACCAAACTCGCGGAGATGCGTGCCACCGCCGCCCGCGACGCCATCATCCAGATGAAGATCGAACAAGCTCAAAACATCATCAATCAGGGCATTTTGTGTCCGCGGTGTTCCCGATTCATCGGACAGGCACGCCAGCACTACTTTCCGCAAGGCGAACGCCTCGCGGCAGCCAAGTTGATCGAGGAATACTACAAGCGATTTTCGGCTGTGGATGTACTGTTCAGCGTAAGCATGGCCATCGTGATCGTTTTGGGCCTCTGGCTGGCCCTGAGTGGAGTGCAACGATGGGCCTTTTTCGCCGTTGAATTTATTCTGGTGATGGTCACCACCATTGTACTCGGCATGCTTCTGGATCGCCGAGCGAAGCAACAGCTTCCATGCCTGCTCCAAAGATTGGCACAGATGAGCAATGCGCAGCTTCACCAGGTGATTGTGGACAGCTATCTGGCTGAGGGCGAAACGCTGGTGGCAAGACGCTGGTGTCGTGATCTGGTGCGAAAACTACGCCAGTAACCGCTCACTCCCCAACACCGGAACAGAAATTATGCCACCGTAAATGAGCCAGCCTGAATAAATGTACTGCGTACATTTTCCTGGATACCCTTTTCTGTCCCGGAATTTGAGAATGATTAGCAAAGACAGTATAGTAACGTTCCGGGAAGATATGAAAGTATTTATAGAAGAATTGATATTTACCGTACTATGGTATATGGTGTGGTTGACACTGTGTATACCTGTTGGAATTAATGGGGCAATTGGATTTATTATTATTGGCGTGCTCTCTATAGTATGCTCCATGGTATATTTTGATCGTATACCTATGCAGTGTTTTGCAAGCGGAAGTATTCCACGATCAGTCCCGCGAAGTGTCCTGCGATGGCTGTTTACAAGGGGTATTCAAATTATTGCAGGGCCGTTTATGCTGTTTATGTTCGTTGGTCCCAGGATGCGGCTGCCTGATGATGTGGGCAAGCGATCTCGAATAATGATGGTGGTTGTTGCGGTTTATTCGTGTTGTATTTCCATTATATTAAATGAAGTGATTACTCTGTATTTATGTGGTGTGGTGTATTTGTGGATGCAAATTGCACTTATTATGACGATGTGGGCGTGTTGCTTACGTGCCTTGTCAAAGGGTCGCGTTTTATTGGGATGTATATATTGTGGAATTGCTGCTTTATTCTATGGTTTATTAGTTGGATATTCGGCATTCTCGGTAATATTTACGCTTGCCAATGCTCCATTTATTTCATACGGAGCGTATCGGGAGATGACGCAAACTGGGCCGGAAAAGAAACTATGAAAGCCGGGTCTCCCGGCGGTGGTCCTTTTGAGGGATCATCGTCCCACGTGACGGGCTGACCGCGTGGTCGCCCACGAACCTGCCTTTCAAGGAGACCCGACATGAGCGTGATTCTCGCCATCG
>JADLAP010000277.1 GCA_020848195.1 Phycisphaeraceae bacterium | reverse complement strand
TTGCGGGCGTCCATGCCCGATCGAGGTTTTAGGTTCGCCTTCACGCCCACCATGGCACGACTCCGTCACTTGCGGGGAACTTCCGGGGGCCGGGTGCTTCCATTACTTCCGGGGGGTTTACGCCGGGATCGCGCCGCCGAAGTGGGCCGCGATCTGCGTCGCCAAACGATCAATCGCCGCCTTCAAACTGCCGGGGGCAGACGTGGCCCACGCGCTGCCGCCCTGACCGTTGCTCGAACCGTCCACGTAGGGTTTGAGTTCCAGCGGTCCCGGCGCGTGGGTGATCACGATTGCCGGCGTTCCCGTTCCCGCATGGGCAGCGGCAAAGCTGCTGCCATCGGCCGGGTGGTCCAGTTCGGTGTTGTCGACCTGGCTGAAACCCGCTTCGACCGCCACCGTGCCGCAGGTCTGCATGATCACGTCGGAGAACGCCAAGCCCACCGGCGACCGGTCCGTGGTGACCGTGTCGTCGGAACTGGCCAGCACCTGACCAGCCGTGGTGGGATCGATCAGACGCCAGTGATCCGCATCCCACGCCAGCACATGGTCCGTGATGACGCCGTTGAGCTTGGCGTACACCCAGCGCCCGAACCGCACGCCGATCTTTTCCATCACCATCGCCGCGCCGGAGATGCCCGACAAATCCGGCCAGAACACGTAGTCCGGCCAGTTCGCCGCACTGCTGCTCAGCGACGTCGCGCCGCTGGTCCGCACCGTGGGCGGGAACATCAGCGGCGGCGAACTGCCCGGAGCAAGTTCCCACGTGCCGCCAAGCCCATCCACGCCGGGCGTCTGGGCCTGGTAGATGGGAATGCCAAAGCCGGTGTCGAAGAGGGTCCAGCGCGTGCCGTTGTAGCGGATGTAGTGCGCCGTGCCCAGCCGCGTGGTCACCGGCTGATCAGTTGCCTGGCGATGCCAGCGCTCCAAAGCTCCGTGGATCACCGGACGCCGCCGTCGCGGCGTGGGGGATTCAGCGGTCTGCGCTTCGAGGTCGAAGTAGCTGGCGTCGGCCTCGGCGAGCGCCTTGCCGAACCGCTCGACCCACTCGGCCGTCGTGAAGATCTTGCCGCCGATCCGAACGTGCTCGAGGCGGACGCGCTGGCCGTTGCGGGACAGAACCCCGCGCCGGCACCAGCGCCACAGGCAGTTGGTCGACGGCCGGCCGGGCGTGATCTTCGCCGCCTCGGTCAGCGTGATGTGATGGGGTTGTTCGTGCATCTGAATCTCCGATCGCTTGGATCGCGTGTGATCGATGCACGGGTTGTAAGGGTGGCCTGAACGACGTAACTCGGCGGGACAAGAAAACCGCCCGGCGGGTATCCGTCGGGCGGCGCAAGTCGCGGCAATTCAAGCGATTGGAGCGGCGAGAAAATGTTCGGGAAAATGCTCGCGGCGCGAGTTACGTAACTGTAACTCGGCGCGGCGAGGCTCTAACCGATGCGTTTCATGACCTCGACGGCCTTGGCCATGTCGCGTTCCGCGTAGACTGCGTCGGTGACCAGGGCGCTGGAGTGGCCCAAAGCGATCTGAGCTGCCTCGAGGCCGAAGTCGCGCCGGATGCGGGTGCCCGCGGAATGCCGAAGCTGGTGGGGATGCCAGCGGTGTTCCCGCTGCCAGACTTTCAGGTCCGCCCAGCGATCACCGAAGCGATTCTTCCACTCGGCGTTGGTTTCCCACCGTGTGGCGTTGGTCTTCCGCCCTTGGGCCGGGACGCGCCGGCGGGCAAGTTCCGGCGGCGGCGGGAAGGCCGCGTCACAGGTCCGCTGGATGGCCGTGTGGTAGGTGTCGCGTGTGTAGTGGTCGCGTGGGCCGCGCTGCGGGTCATCGCAGCGGTTGGTCCCCGGTCGGTTCCCGCAGGACAGCGGCGTGGTGCGGTTGGCGTGCATCTGCTCCCGGCGCTCTCGCTCCGCATCAGCGGGTGAGAACAGGTACGCGTCGACCGGGCGATCGAGCAGGAACGGGTGGATGACGGCTTGGGCGCGGGGGCCGAGATAGATGGTTCGGGTTTTGCCGTGATGCGCGGTCTTGTGGTCCCGCAACGTGTAGGTCCACACTTCGGTGCTCGTGTCGATGTCTTTCCGTCGCAGCCTGAACAACTCGCCGCCGCGCGCGCCGGTCAGCCGCTGCAGTTCGATCAGCGCCCAGACCTGGCGGCTCACGAATGGCTGGGTCGCGTTGACCATCTCATCGGGGACGGGGCCGACCGGGGCTGGCTCACGCGCCGTTGTGCGGCCACGTTTGAGGGATTCGATGGCCTTGAGGTTCTGGAAGACCGAGATCGAGATGAGTTCTTGCCCAGCCGCCCACTTGAAGATCGTGCTGAGGCGATGGACTTGCTTGTTCACATGGGGGCGGGACCATGGCACCCGGGGTGGATTGCCATTCGGGTCGCCCTTGACCATCGCGTCGCGGACCATCCGCAGGCGCTTGGGGCCGAACGCTTCGGCGGGTGTGGAGCCGAATAGCTGCCGCGTAATTTTGACGGCTTGGCCGATGCTGTTCACTTCGGAGGCCGAGTACATGGCCTGCGCATATCGCCAGTACCGAATCATGACCTCGGCGACGGTGATGCCGGCGGCGGGGCCTACCGTGTTGCCGGGCGGGTCGGGCAAACGCCTGCCGTTGGATTCCCATTCGGCGAGAACCTGGTGGTACAACTCACGGCTCTGCGGGCTGCCGTGGTCGCCCAGCCAGTAGTCGCGGCGCTGCTTGGTCACGGCATCAGTAAGCGTAACCAGCGCCTGGGCGTAGCCCTTGCGTTGGCGGTAAGACGGGGGTTTGGTACGCATCGCGGTGCCCCCTGAACGCGTTGCGCGGTGTAACACCGCGCGGTTTTGCGTTCGAAGGCCGCACCGCCTTGGAAGACGGGTGTCCGCAACTCGCGGACTCAGCGGGGTTTCTCGAAAATGGGCGATGAGGGATTCGAACCCACGACCTCACGGGTGTGATCCGTGCGCTCTAGCCAACTGAGCTAATCGCCCGCCTGTGCGGCAGATCAAAGATTCTATCCGCGGATTGATTTGCTGCAACCGCGATGGCGAGTGAAAAAACAGGGAACAGGGCTACAGAAGAAGACAAGCGATTTCTCTTCACGGATCGAGGGCTCGCCATGGGGCTTAGGGTGGTTACGCGTCGAAGGCTTCGTAGGCGTCGTCGATGGTGTCGTCGATGGGGATGATGGCGCTGAGGCGGACGAGGTTGAAGGCGACGCTGATGTCGGGGGTGACGTTGCAGATGCGCAGCTCGCCGTTCTGACGTCGGATGCGCAGGTTCAGGGCCATGACCGCGCCGAGCATGAGGGAGGAGATGGTTTGCACGCCTTTCATATCGAGGATGATGCGGGGCGTGTCGGTGCCTTCGATGATGGTGCGCAGTTTCATGCGCATTTCAGCATCGTCGCGCTGCGCGCCCATGACATCTTCGAGTTTGATGACGCCGATGCTGCCGGGCCGGTTGACGATGATCGGCTTGACGATCTTGTTCTTGGCCATGTTGAAATCCTTGTGCAAGCGGTTTCGGCGGAGGGGAACATCGACCTGCCGGCCAGGCCCGTCAACATGATAAGATACGAAGATTGCCAATCGGTCAAGGTGGGACTGCATGACGCGAAGCCATGAGACATGGCGGGAGCCGGCTATCGTGGCGTTGCGTCATGTGCTGCGGCGGCTGGTGCGTCAGACGGAGAAGGCGGGCAGGTCGTGGTCGGCTGGGGAAGGCGATGAATCGCTGCACGATTATCGCGTGTGCATGCGCAGGCTGCGATCGGTGCTTCGGGCGTTCGCGGACGACCTGGTCGAGGGCAAGCCTGCGGCGCGGAAGTTCGCCAGGCGGCTGGGCCGGGCGATCAGGCCGACCAATGCGGGGCGGGACGCCGAGGTGCATGTGCGGTGGCTGGACGAGCGGCTGGCGCGTGCGCTGCCGCGTGGCGTCGAGGCGGGTCTGAGGCGGTTGCGGGACGAACTGACTGAAGTCACGGTGGATGAAGATGTCCCCTCGCCGGAGTCGGTGGTGAAGCGGTTCCACAAAGCCGCCAGCCGATTTGAGCATAAATGGCTGGATGCGCCGTCGAAGGCCGGGGAATCGCCGCCCGTGGATGCTGTACAGTCGCCGACGCTGGGGCAGGTCGCCGCGAAGCGTCTGGCGGAGCTGCGACAGGGCCTGCACCGTCGCGTCCGGATGTTCACCAGCGTGGACCAGGAAGACGAAGCGCACCAGACGAGGCTGGCCGCCAAGCGGTTGCGTTATCTGCTCGATCCGTTGCAGCGGATACGGCCCATTGTGCCCGGCGTGGCGGCGGTGATCCAACAGCTTCGCCGGATGCAGGATCTGCTGGGGCAGCTTCATGATCTTCAGGTGCTGCACGATCGGATCGAGAAACTGCTGGAGCGTGAAGCGGCGAAGTGGGGGCGTGAGATGCTGACGCGGAAGGCCGGCATCGGTCGGGCGCCGCAGTCGTGCCGCGAACTGGCGGCCGCGGGCAAATATGTCCAGCGTTCTCAGCAGCGACTGTTCAAGCAGTATCAGCGACAATGGGGCGAAACACGGACGTCGCAACTTGGGGGACGGGTGGAGCGACTGGAATGGCTGATGCGGGAACGTGGTTCAGTCCGTGAAGCCGCGGATGACGCGACGTTATCGGAATCGGCAACCATCGCCGACCCGACCGCGGAGGGTCGGATCGCGGATGCAACCGGGTCGCAGGCAGATTCCATCTGAGAAGGCGGAATCAGATCAGGCGGCGCGTTCACGCTCATTCGGGAGCAGTTGTTCGACTTCCTGGCGGCTGGCGAAGCCGGCGTCGGTTTCGTGCCACCATTTGATGTGGTCTTCGCCGAATTCCCAGCAGAGGTAGATTTCCCGGCCTTCATGGACGGAGGGGAAATCCACCAGGCCGCGCTCGAAATCCTTCAGTTCCACGCCGACGTGGTGCAGTTCGTCCACCAGCAGGCTGAGCTTGTCCATGGCGGATTCGTAGTCCGCTTCGAGATGCTCGCGGCTGGAGCGGTCGCCGGGTTTTTCGATGTGGCGGCGGATGTCCACCACCCGGCCGTAGCAGGACATCAGGTCCGCCGTAACACGGGAGACATAGGTCAGGGCGCGGTTGGCTTCCTGAAGGGGGAAATACTTGCGTCCTGGTTTTGGAGCACGTGCCAACGTCAGGGCGGCTCGATGCGTTGACATGGTCGTCCCTCACTTCCTGGGGCCTTGTCATGGCCGGGCGCCGAGGCGGTTGTACAGACCGGCGCCGAAATTCGCCTATGGGGTTCATCGGCAGTCCGCGACCTGAAATTCCAAAAAGGAAACGACCCGAAGGGGTGAAATTCCGTGAAACGCCGGCGTGGCGGAACGCATCTCAATGCCCAAGGGGAAGTTGGCGCGACAAGGCGACATTTGTCGCCGTTACATCGGACGTAGTCGATAACTGAGCGGCTCGGCGTGTCGGGCCATCGCGGTGGCCAGCGGCGCCGCGCCCAGGGCCAGCAGCAGCAGTACGCCGTGCGCCATCGCCTGACCCCACCGGCCCATGCCGATCAGCCACGCGATGTCGTACACGATCAGCCACGCCATGGCGTAGTGGTGGTATCGGCCGGCCAGCGCGCGGCGGGCGCGGAGGTCGGTCAGCCGAGGCCCGAGGATGCGCCAACTGCCGACCACGAACAGCGTCACCGCGAGCATGGGGAGGATGCCGACCTGGCTGTGTCCCGGCAAGGCCAGACCATCGCGCCAGACCATGCCGCCGACGAGCAGGAGCATCCAGAACGCCCAGCCGATGAACACCTGCGCCGCGTCGCCGCCGTGGAGGCGTGGCCGCTTGCCCTCAATGCCGTACGCCAGCGTGGAACAGAAAATCACATGGCTGAGCACCAGGCAGACGGGCCAGGTGTAGATCAGGTCCGGCGCGAGGGTCAGCATCATCAGGGCGCGGATCAGGCCGAGGCTGACCAGACCCACGGCCGGGAGATATTTCCCCGTGGCGTTGTAGAAGAGGATGGCCAGCGCGGTCAGCACGCAGGCGGCGCTGGAGAGCCGGCCGACGAAGGACGCGGCTCCGAGGGCCAGGACCAGACCCAGCGTGGCGGTCATCGTCGCGCCGCGCGAGCTGATCCAGCCGGAGGGCAGAGGCCGCTGGGGGCGGAACGCGCGGTCGTGCCGGATGTCCAGCAGATCGTTGAGATAGATGCCGTACAGCGTCAGCCCCAGGGCGATCGCCGCCGCCAGGGGCCAGTGCAGCGCCATCTCCCACGCGCTCGGCGGCAAGGCCTCCCCGGCAGGCAGCACCCGGCCCGGCATCCCCAGCGCCGTCACCAGCCACGCATTGCTCACCGCCGAAAACGCCAGCTCCGGCCGCACCAGATGCACCCACCGCCATATGCTCTGGTTCATCCGGATCATCCCCAGATCGTACCTTCTCCTCAGCCCGCTGGGCGATTCACCCGTTCCACGACTACAATGCCCCCACTATGAAAGCACGTCAGCTTCTCCATGCCGGTCTGTTGCTGCTCGGTGTCGCGCTCTTTGTCCCGGGATGCAAAAGCACATCCAACGCGATCAAGGAATTCATGCCGCCTTCGCCGTCGGAAGAAGCGCGGAACATGTTCAACGTGTACGACCCCGACATCCGTCGCCGGGCGGTGAGCAACCTCTCCGCCGCGCCCTTTGGCGGCGAAGATCCTTACCTGCGGTCGTATCGCCTGCTGATTGACGATCCAGACCCCACCGTCCGCGCCGCTTCGGTCAAAGCCCTGGGCCTGCACGGCAAGGTGACCGACGCGAGCTTGATCTCCGTCCGCCTGCGCGACGTCTCGTCCGTCGTCCGCTGGGAAGCAGCCAAGGCGCTGCAGAAGATTCACAATCCCGACGCCGTCAAAGCGCTGATCATCGCGCTGCTCGACGATGACGACGCCGACGTCCGCATGGCCAGCGCCACCGCGCTGGGCCAGTACGCCCAGAACGAAGTCGTCAGCGCCCTGGTTTCCGCGCTCTCCGATCAGGAGCACGGCGTCGTGCATGCCGCCATGGTGTCGCTTCAGACGCTGACCGGCCAGGACATCGGGTCCAACGGCATGAACTGGCTCACGTGGATCGACCAGAACTCCGCGAATCTGTTCGCCGGCCGGCGCACGTACACGTGGATGCCCTACGAAAAACCACGCGGTTTCTGGGACAAGGTGAAGTTCTGGAAGAAGCGCACGACGGTGACGCCGCGGATTCCCACCGGCATGGACGATCCCGCCACATCGCCCGCCGCCGCCGGTTAGCGGCGAGGCCGAAGGCCCGCCCGGCTCGTTGCCCGCCCATATGCCGTTTCACGCCCGCTTCCAATTCCCCAGCCAGTTCACCAGCAGCCCCGTCCACCCGCGCAGCATCGGATCATCTTCCGCCAGCCCCACGCCGTGCGGTCCATGCGCGTACGCATGCAGCTCGCAACTGACATTCCGCGCCGACAGCGCCGTCGCGTACATCAGTGCATTTTCAATCGGCACCCCGGCATCATCGGATGTGTGGAAGATGAACGTGGCGGGATGTTCCGACGTGACGTGCAGTTCGTTGGACAGTTTTCGCCGCATGTCCACGCTGGGATAGTCGTCGCCGATCAGGAAGGCCGCGCTGCCGCTGTGGTAATGGCTGACGAAGGAGATCACGGGATAGCCGAGGATCAGCCGGTTGGGCCTGGCGCTGACTTTGTCCGCCAGGTCATCGTGCGGGTCGAGGTAGAGGTTCGGCTGACAGGCGACGGTGGACGCCAGATGGCCGCCGGCGGAGAAGCCCATGATGCCGATGCGGTTCGGATCGACGTTCCATCTGGCTGCGTGATGGCGGACATAACGGACAGCGCGCGTGCCATCGCAGTAGGGCAGGGGAAAGCGGTTCGGCGACACGCGGTAACGCAGCACGAAACCCACCAGGCCATGCCGGGCGAACAACTCGGCGAACGGCGCGCCTTCGTGCGGGGCCAGATGCGAGTACGCGCCGCCGGGACAGACGATCACTGCCGCACGCGGGCCGCCTGTGCTGACGTTGTCCGGCAGATACACCGTCAGATTCGGCATCCCGTCCGCTTCCACGCTCTGATGCGGACTGTCCTTCGGCCAGATCGGCAACACCTGATTTTCGCTCATGGCCATAGCTCAATGGGGTGAGGATTGTTTCGGGGGTTTGGCCCACCGGGGCGATTGAGTATATTGTCCCGTAACGGATTCGCACCTTCATTCAAGCCTGTCCAGGAGCGGCGCACGGATGCCCGACGGTTTTGTCCATCTTCATCTGCACTCGGAGTATTCCCTCCTCGATGGCGGCAACCGCATCGATGACCTGATCCGCCGCGTCAAGGAACTGGGCATGTCGGCTGTGGCGGTGACCGACCACGGCAACCTCTTCGGCGCGGTCGAGTTCTACAAGGCGGCCAAGGACGGCGGCGTCAAGGCCATCCTCGGCATCGAAGCCTATGTCGCTCCCGACCTCAACGGACAGCCCAGCGACCGCACACGCAAGGAAACCACCGGCGTCGCCGACGGCGGATTCCACCTCGTCCTGCTCGCCGAAAATCAGACCGGTTGGAACAACCTCCTCAAACTCAGCTCCGACTCCTATATCCACGGCTTCTACTACAAGCCTCGCATGGACAAACAGACGCTGGCCCAGTGGCGCGATGGCCTGATCGCCATCAATGGCCACCTCGGCAGCTCGCTCGCCCATCACCTGCTTCAGTTCGTCCGCACAGGCAATGACGCCCACTATCAGCGCGCCCTCGAAGAAGCACGCTGGCACCGCGACACCTTCAAGCCCAACGACAAGGGCCAGCCTTGCTTCTTTGTCGAACTTCAGCATCACGACATTCAGGAACAGGAGGACATCAATCCCCACCTGATCCGCCTGGCCCGCGAACTGGACCTCCCGCTCATCGGCGACAACGACGCCCACTTCCTCAACGCCGAGGACTACGACCATCACGACACGCTCGGCTGCATCTCGATGGTCAGGACCAAGCAGGACGCCGGCCGGATCAAGTATTCCCCGCAGCTTTACGTCAAAAGCCCGAAGCAGATGCGCGAACTCTTCGCCGACTGCCCCGAGGCGATGGACCATTCAATTCAGATCGCCGAGCGCTGTGCCGCGAAGATCGACTTCTCCGCCAATCACGCGCCGGTGGTCAGGGTGCAGTTGGCAGACGCCATCGGCAAGCTCAAGGGCAAGACCCCGGCGGAGAAGGTCCGAGCCTTCAAGAGCAAACACACGCCAGGCTCCACGGAGTGGTTCAAGGATTTCTGCTCCGGCGTGATGATCCATCCCTACGACGCCACGAAGGACAAGGACATCACCAGCGATCAGCTCAAGGCCCAATCCGATGAAGCGCTGCGGCTGCTCTCCGAGGCCGGCGCGATCTGGCGCTACGGCACGGAATCGCTCACCGATGAATATCGTCAGCGACTGGAACGCGAACTGACCGTTCTGGCGGACAAGTCGATTTCCGCCTATTTCCTGATCGTCTGGGACTTCGTCAGCGAAGCCCGAAGACGCGGCATCCCCGCCAACGCCCGCGGCTCAGGCGTCGGCACCATGGTCGGCTATGTCATGGGCCTGTCCAACGCCTGTCCCGTCCGCTACGGCCTGCTCTTCGAGCGGTTCACCGATCCCGATCGTTCGGAATATCCCGACATCGACATCGACCTCTGCCAGGACGGCCGGCAGCAGATCATCGAATATGTCCGCAACAAATACGGCCACGTCGCCCAGATCATCACCTTCAACGTGATGAAAGCACGCCAGGCCATCCGCGACGTCGGCCGCGTCTACGACCTGCCCCTGAGCGAGGTGGACAAGGTCTGCAAGCTCATCGGCGACGGCCTCTCCACCACTATCGACTCGGCGATGGAGCAGGAACCCGACCTCAAAGCCTTATACGACAGCAGCACGGACCTGCGCCAGGTCATCGACACCGCCCGCAAGCTCGAAGGCATGGCGCGGCATCCCGGCGTCCACGCCGCCGGCGTCATCGTCGCCACCCAGCCGCTGGACAACATCGTTCCCCTCTGCCGCGCCAGCGGCAACGAAGCCATCGTCACGCAATGGGATGGCCCAACGTGCGAAAAAGTCGGCCTGCTCAAAATGGACTTTTTGGGTTTGCGCAACCTGTCCATCATCGAACAGGCCCGCAAGCTCATCGAACAGACCCTCGACCTGCCCACCCAGAAACGCTCCATCCTCGGCGAATATGGTCAGGGGCCGCGACCCGACACGCCGCGCGAATTCATCGGCCAAGCCTGGAAATCCCCGGGGAAAACGCCCACGCCGCCCGCCAAGCTGCCCGACTTCGACCCACTGGGCCTCGAACGTCTGCTCTACAACGACCAGAACATCTTCGACCTCTTCCGTCGCGGCGAGACAGCCGCCATCTTCCAGTTTGAATCCGGCGGCTTCCGCAACACCTTGCTCGGTATGCAGCCCGACCGCCTGGAAGACCTCATCGCCGCCAACGCTTTGTACCGGCCGGGACCGATGGCGTTCATTCCCGACTACAACGACTGCAAGCATGGCCGCAAGCCCGTACCCAGGATCCACGCCATCGTCGATCAGGTCACCGCCGAGACGTACGGCATCATGGTCTACCAGGAACAGGTGATGCTCATCGTCCACAAGCTGGGCGACATCCCCCTGCGTCAGGCCTACACGCTGATCAAGGCCATCAGCAAGAAAAACGCCGCCGTCATCAATTCCAACGCCGAGCAGTTCATCAAGGGTTCGCAGCAGAAAGGCCTGACCGAAACGCAGGCGAAGGACCTGTTCGAGGTCATCCTCAAATTCGCCGGCTACGGTTTCAACAAGAGCCACTCCACCGGCTACAGCATCATCGCGTATCAGACCGCCTACCTGAAGACTTATTTCCCCGTGCAGTACATGGCGGCCGTGCTGACTTTTGAATCCGTCAACACGGACAAAGTCGTCGAGTACATCGACGAATGCAAGAAGGTCATGCTGCCCGACGGCAGGCGCGGGATACCCGTGATGCCGCCGGACATCAATTTGTCCGAGGTCGGCTTCGCCGTGGTGTACGGTCCCGATGAAGCCCACGACCCGAACCACGGCCACATCCGCTTCGGCCTGTCCGCCGTCAAGGGCGTCGGCGACAAGGCCATTGAAGCGATCATCGCCGCGCGGGAGAAGGATGGCCCGTTCAAGAGCCTGTACGACTTCTGCGACCGCGTGCCGATGAATCTGGTCAACCGGGCGACGATCGAAGCGCTGGTCAAGTGCGGCGCGTTCGACAGCGTGCATAGCCGGGATCAGCGGGCGGCGATGGTGGAAGCGATCGAAGGCGCGATGCAGGCGGGTCAGCGATTGGCCGCTGATCGTGAAGCGGGACAGCTTTCATTCTTTGAAGCCTTCGAGCAGGCCCCGGCGGCGAAAGCCAAAGGCGACGCGCCCAAGCCGGCCGCCACGCTGCCCAATGTGGAAGCATGGTCCGGGCGCGATCTGCTGGCCCACGAAAAATCCGTGCTGGGCTTCTTCCTCTCCAGCCATCCCCTGGACGCCCAGGGGCCGGCCATGCAGCGGTTCATCAACGCCTCCGTGGCGGAAGTCCGCCGGCTGCCCGCCGACGCCAAGGTCGTCCTCGGCGGCATGCTCACCCGCGTGAAAGTCACCTTCACCAAACGCGGCAACAACCCAGGCCAGAAAATGGCGATGATCACGTTTGAAGACCGCACGGCCGGCATCGACGGCGTGGTCTTTTCCGACACCTTCGCGGTCGCCGCGCCGCTGTTGCAGCCGGACAATCTGGTGTTCCTTCGCGGCCGGGTTGATCGTAGGCGCGAGGAACCGTCCATCCGCGTGGAGGAAGTGATCCCGCTGGAACGTGCCGCCGAGGTGCTGACCACCACGGTGCGCATTCATTTCCACGGCGATCCCACCGGCCAGAAACGCTACAACGGCGAACTGGCGCAGCTCAAGACGCTGCTCCGCCAATCTCCACCGCAGCACGGCCAGAGCGGGGCGAACGTGCTGTTCGACATCCACGACGGCGGGCAGGTGGTGGAAATGCGTCTGAACAACGTGCGGGTCGGCGTCACCGATGATCTGCCGCAGCGCATCGCCACGGTGCTGCGATCACCGGGCTGCTGCGAGCTCATCGGCCCGCCGCGCATCCTGTCCACCGGCAACGGACAGCGCAACACATCGCGTCTTCCCGCGGCAGGCGCGGAAGGCGAAACGTGCGCAAGCATAGATCGGTACTGAAGCGCCTCGTCATAGCCGCAAGCTGACAGCTTGCGCGTCCCGTTGCGTGAGCGTCAGTGCTTGTGACCGCACCCGCACCCGCCGTCGCCGCCGCATTCATCGGCGCAGATTTCGTCGACTTCGGTGCGCTGCTTGTTGTAGACGTAGAGCTTGCCCTTTTCCTCGGTGCGGGTTTTCTTGTGGGAGCCGTCGCAGAGGGGCATGCCCTGACTGAGGCCGCAGGCGCAGATCCACGCGGACTTGTCGGTGGGTTTGACTTCAACGGGGCCGGTGGCGTTGTGGTAGACCAGGCGAGCCATGGGTGAACTCCATGTGGGTTGTTAGGCGACATTCTACGCTTGCAGCACGGTTTCGCCTTCGCTGACGGCGACGATCACCGCGCCGCAGGAGTCGGAGAAGATATTGACCGACGTGCGGCACATGTCCAGCAGACGATCGACGACGAGGATGATGGCCAGACCTTCCATCGGCACGCCGACGCCCTTGAGGATGATGACGATGGCCACCAGCGACGCGGCGGGCACGCCGGCGACGCCGATGCTCGTCAGCAGCGCGACGAGGACCACGAAGACCTGTTGCGTGAAGGAGAGCTGGATGCCGTAGGCCTGGGCGATGAACATCGCGGCGGTGCATTCGTACAGCGCGGTGCCGTCCATGTTGACCGTGGCGCCCAGCGGCAGCACGAAGCTGGCGATGCGGTTGGATACCCCGGCCCGCTTCTCCACGCAGTCCATCGTCACCGGCAGCGTGGCGGAACTGCTGGCGGTGGAAAACGCGGTCAGCAGGGCGGGCGTCATGGCGCGGAAATGCCGCGAGGGCTTGACCCTTGCAAAAATCAGCAGAAGCAGCGGCAAAATGATGAATGTGTGGATCGCCAGCGCCGCCAGCGTGGTCACGAAAAACTTGACGATGATCGTGGCGAAATCGACCAGCCGGTTGTCCTGGGCCAGATCGGCGTAGCTGGTGGAGAGCGTGCGGGCGATCAGTGCCGCCACGCCCAGCGGAGCCAGGCGAAGCACCAGGTCCGTGATCAACAGCGTGATGTCGTACACCGCTTCGGCCAGGTTCATCGCCGCATGTTTCTTGCGGTCTTCCAGTTGATGGATGAAGTAACCCACGAGCAGCGACACGACGATCAGGCCGAGGAGTTGTCCCTCGGCGGCGGCCTGGATCACGTTCGGCGGCACCATGTCGCGGATCGTGTCGAGAAAGTCGCCGACCTGCCGGCCCTCGGTGTGCTTACCAAGTGATGCCGTTTCCTCCGCGAAACGCAGCTTCAGCGCGGGAACCTCGTCGGCCTTGAGCACCGGATTCGCTGGGTCCGTCACGCCGGGCTGGATCACATTCACCAGCGTCAGGCCCACGAGGATGGCGATGAGGCTCGTGCTGAGGTAGTAGGCCAGCGTCTTGCCGCCGAGCCGGGCGAAATCGCGGTGACTGCCCATGCCCGCCACCGCCACGATGAGCGAGGACATCACGATCGGCACGACGATGAGTTTGAGTCCGTTGAGGAACAGATCGCCGACGAGATCGTACAGCATCCAGTCCCATCGTCCGGCCAACTCCGACTTCGCCGCGGCCGCGTCATAGCCGGTGGCCAGTCCCAGACCGATGCCGATGACCAACCCCAGCAGAATCTGCCAATGCAGCTTCCATCGCCAGAAGGCCATGGGACTGGGCGTGGGGCGGGCGGCGGGGGGGCGGTCGGTCATGTCGTCCTCCGGCAACGGAAACCCTCAGGCGATCGACGCGGCATAACCGGCGAAAGTCGGCTCGAATGCCGCGAGTTTGAACCCGAAGTCGTCTTCGACCTTGGCGGTCTGGCAGGTCGAATCCTCCTGGCTCATGATGACCTGATCGCGGTTGAACGGCACGCCGGGCAGGCCGGCGATCAGGTTCGCGTACCACGCGGGAACCGCCACGATCCGCTTGTTGCGGGCCTCGGGCAGATGCCGTTTGCAGATGCTGTAAAGCTGGGGCCAGGTGACGGCGTCCGGCCCGCCGAGCGGATACGTTTCGCCCACGGTCTTGTCCAGCGTGACGGCGTCGGCGAAGCATCGCGCCACATCTTCCACCCACACCGGTTGCAGGCTTCCCGCGCCGCCGCGACCGAGCAGTCCCTTGCCGAAGTAGGGCACGAACGGGGGCATCAGGCCGCACCAGAACTGGCGGACCATCCGCATGAATTCGCCGTCCGGGCCATGGATGATGGACGGGCGGAAGATGGTCCACGCCAGCCCCGAGCGGCGAACGAGCTGCTCGGCCTGCCACTTGGTCTGGTGATAGGCGCTGACGGCGTCGGGTCTCGTGCCCAGCGCGGACATGTGAATCCAGCGGGGAACGCCGGCCTTTTTCGCATGGTCCAGCAGTTTTGCCGTCGCGTCCACATGGATGCGGGGAAACGTCTGGCCCAGGCGGGGTTTTTCCGCGATGATGCCGACGATGTGGATGACGGCACCGGTTCCCTCGACGAGTGTGGCCAGCGCGTTGTCGTCGAAGAGATCGCCTGCGACGGGTAGCACTTGTTCACCTGACGCGGGCAGTCGATGCGGGTCGCGGGCCAGGGCGCGAACGCGACAGCCGCGCTGGACCAGGGCTTCAAGCACGTGACGGCCAACGAATCCGGTCGCGCCGGTCAGCGCCACATTCAGGCCGGCATCAGGCATATGCGGTTCCCTGGAGAAGGTGAAAAAGCCGGGTCGTCGCGGCCGGCGACCCATGAGTCTGACGGCGTGGTTATAGTAGTGGCCCCCGACAGGGGTGGCAATGAATGGCGCGAAAGCCTTAAGTTCCGTATGATGCGGACCGCAGTACGCGAGCGAAGGCCAAGTTGGAGAATCAGGTTTGCGACGAAGTCGGCGACCGATTGTGATCGCTTCCCGAAAGAGCCTGCTGGCCCGTGCGCAGGCGGAAGCGGTTGGGCGTGCCTTGGGCCGGTTGCATCCCGGCGTGGAGATTCAGTTCCGATGGGTGGAATCGGAGGGCGATCAGCGGCAGGACGCGCCTCTGGCGGATGCGGGGGGCAAGGGCCTGTTCGTCAAATCCATCGAGCGGCTGCTGCTGGCCAATCAGGCGGACCTGGCGGTGCACAGCATGAAGGACATGCCGTCGGACTCGACGCCTGGTCTGGCGGTCGCGGCGGTGCCGGCACGCGGCGACGTGCGCGATTGCCTCGTCAGTCCGCAGGCGAAGCAGCTTGCCGATCTGCCGCCACAGGCGACCGTCGGCACGAGCAGTCCGCGAAGGCAGGCTCAGATGCTGCGGGCGAGGCCGGACCTGCGGATTGAACCGATCCGCGGCAACGTTGACACCCGCATCCGCAAAGTGATGGAAGAACATCGCCACGACGCAACGCTGCTGGCGGTGGCGGGCTTGCAGCGGGTCGGCCTCGGCCAGCACGCGCAATGTCCGATCGATATCGAAACCATGTTGCCGGCCGCGTGCCAGGGCGCGCTGGCGGTGCAGTGCCGGTCCGACGATCACGTGACGCTGTCGCGTTGTCTGCCGTTGAACGATCCGATCAGTGCCGCGGCCGTACACGCCGAGCGGAAGATCGTGGCGATGCTGCACGGCGACTGTCACAGCCCGATCGCCGCGCTGGTGCAGCCTGTGGCCGGTCAGCCTCGGTTTCAACTTCGAGTCCGCGTGCTCAGCCCGGACGGCAAGGTCTGCCTGGAAGCGTCGAATGACGCGAGCAGCCGTGACCTGTCCCGCCAGATCCGCGCCTTGGTCGAACAGCTCCGCAGGCAGGGGGTGGAGCAACTCCTGCGGGGAAGCGGGATTTAGCCGCAGATGAACGCAGATAAACGCAGATAAATACCCAATCCATTCAGATACATGGGATTGGCATGGTTTTGGAGATAAGAACCAGATACCTTCTGCGCAGTTTTTGTTTCTTATCTGCGTTCATCTGCGTACATCTGCGGCTAATAATCCCCGCTTCGCACACCCAACGGGAAATCGGTATACTTTTGCTCTTTCATCCCGCCCCTGAAAGGATGAGGGTCAACCATGGCTAATCGCAAGCCTTATGTCGGCGGCAACTGGAAAATGAACCTGCATCGCGGCGAGGCTCACGCGCTGGCGCGTCAGCTTCGTCAGACGCTCACGATGGCGGACAAGGTGGAAGTCACCGTGATGCCCGCGTTCCCGTACCTGATCGAGGTGGCGGAGATTCTCAAGGGCAGCGCGATCAAGGTCGGCGCCCAGGACTTCTACACGCAGGCCAACGGCGCGTTCACCGGCGAGGTGAGCCTGTCGATGGTCAAGGACTGCGGATGCCAGGTCGTGCTGGTGGGCCACTCCGAGCGCCGGCACGTGATCGGCGAATCGGATGCTCTGATCAACGAAAAGGTTCTTGCGGCCTTGGGCGCGGGACTGGAAGTGATCCTGGCCATCGGTGAAAAACTCGACCAGCGCGAAGCCGGCAAAACCGACAGCATCAACGCCGGCCAGGTCTGCCTGGGCCTGGCGGGTGTGAAGGCGGAGCAGATGGCCAAGGTGACACTGGCGTACGAGCCGGTGTGGGCGATCGGGACGGGCAAGACGGCCACGGCCGCGGACGCCCAGAACGCGCACCTGGCGATCCGCAAGACTGTGGCGTCGCTGTACGGCCAGACGGTCGCCGACGGCGTGCGCATCCAGTACGGCGGCTCGTGCAAGCCGTCGAATGCGAAGGAACTGTTCTCCCAGCCGGACATCGACGGCGGGCTGATCGGCGGGGCGGCGTTGAAAGCCGTGGATTTCAAGGGGATCGTCGAAGCCGCGCTGTAAGCAGGCGTTCGATCCCGACAAGGTGAACCCATGATGGTCCCGACTCTGGCCGTGTGGTACGTGTCGCTGATGGCGGTGCTGTTCGTCGTCGTCTGCGCGTTCATGATTCTCCTGGTGCTGATCCAGAAGTCGCGTGGCGGCGGCCTGGCGGGCGCCTTCGGCGGCGCAGCCAGCAGTGCCCAGGCGGCCTTCGGCGCCAAGACCGGCGACGTGCTGACCTGGGTCACCGTCACCAGCTTTGTCCTGTTCATCCTCCTGGCCATGGGATTGACCTGGTCGATTGTGCCGGAAAGCCAGCGGGTGCAGGAGATGGCGCCGTCCGCGCCCACCGCGCCTGCTTCGCCGGAGCAGGCCGGGACCAGCGACGCGACGACCCAACCCGCCGCGCCCGCCACGCAACCCGCCTCGGCCGTCGGAGAGTAACCTTTGATCCTGTCCATGACCGGCTTTGGTGATGCATCGACCCAGATGGAGGGCGTGCATTTCACCGTCGAGTTGCGCACCCTCAACAACCGCTACTTCAAGGCTGCCATCCGCCTGCCCGACGACATCGCGGGACTCGAAGCCGAACTGGAAAGCCTGCTTCGCAAGCGCATCAACCGCGGCACGGTGACGCTCTGCGTCAAGACCCGCATGGGCGACGACACCGCCACGCCGCGGATCAACGACCAGGCGCTGCTCTCGTATCTGGGCCATCTGGAAACCATCCGCGGCAAAGTCGGCGACCAGGCGGTCAGCATCGACCTCACCGCGCTGCTGGCGCTGCCCGGCGTGCTTCAGCCCACGGATGATGCGGTGTCCGCCCTGGACCGCGCCCGCCGCGCCATGACCCCTCTGCTCGATCAGGCCTGCGAAAAGCTCTTCGCCATGCGACGCCAGGAAGGCCTGGCGCTGGTGGAGGATTTCCGCAAGCACATTCAGGCCATCCGCCAGCGGCTGGTGCTGATCACCGCGCGAGCACCGCACGTGATCGAGGAATACCACCAGCGGCTGCGCAATCGCGTGAACGAACTGCTGGCCCGCGCGGAATTGACGGTGATCGAGCAGGACCTGATCCGCGAAGTCGCCGTCTTCGCCGAACGCAGCGACGTCAGCGAGGAGTTGATGCGACTGGAGGGTCATCTGACCCAGTTCGAGCAGATTCTGGCGGATGGCGAAGGCGAACCGGCCGGCCGGACGCTCGACTTCCTCGCCCAGGAACTGCTCCGCGAAGCCAACACCATCGCCAGCAAGTCCAACGACGCTCAGATCAGCCGCGCCATCGTGGAAGTCAAAGGCGCGATCGACCGGATCAAGGAACAAGTTCAGAACGTGGAATAGCCGGACGGAGGGTTTGCCGTACCGCGTGGCGGATCGCACGTCCGATGATGACCGCGAAGTCCGATGTCGAATCTCGCCGCATGAAACGACCGATATAATCTTGCGACAGTTCGCTTACGTGAGGAAGGGGCCATGGCACATCGACCGCCGCCGCCGCCGACGCATCCCAATGCCACCCTCGGCATGAGCGGACTGACGGCCTCCGGCGCTTCGGGCGTCTCCAGCGCCGCCTCCTCCGGCGGTCGCAGCCAGTTTGCCGCGGAAGAACTGGCCATCGTCCTCTCCCATTTTGAAATCGGCATCATCGAGGCGATCCAGGAATTCGCCCGCGGCTCGCGGAAAAGCCCCAAGCTGCTGATCCGCTCCGACACCGGGCTGTACCTGCTCAAACGCCGCGCGCGCGGCAAGGACGATCCCTTCAAGGTCGCCTTCAGCCATCAGCTTCAGCTTTACCTGGCGGGCAAGCAGTTCCCCTTGCCCCACCTGATCGGAACCCGCAAGGACAACAACTCCATGCTCCAGTGGAAAGGGAGCATTTACGAGTTGTTCGAGTACATCAAAGGCGCCAGCTACGACAACTCGCTGGAAGCCACCGCGGACTCCGGCCGGACGCTGGCGGTGTTCCACAAGCTGCTCGTCGATTTCCAGCCGGAGTACGAACCGGCTGTGGGGTCGTACCACGCTTCACGCACCGTGGCGTCTTCGTTTGAGCTGATTCCCAAGGGCTTGTCGCGGTCGGACCCGCAGTTCGCCGAGACCCATGCCGATCGCATCGCCGAAGTCGTCGATTTCTGCCGCAACAGCTACAACGAAGCGGCGATGAAAATCAACGAGTCCGGCCTGCCCGACTGGCCCATGCAGATCGTCCACAGCGACTGGCATCCGGGCAACATGCTCTTCCGAGGCCCCAAGGTCGTGGCGGTCATCGACTACGACGCCGCGCGCTACCAGCAGCGCATCACCGATGTCGCCAACGGCGCGCTGCAGTTCTCCATCCTCGGCGGCGGCGACGACCCCAGCCAGTGGCCCGATCATCTGGATGAATCACGCTTCAAACGGTTCCTCCAGGCCTACGACTCCGTGCCCAACTGCGTCATCTCCCGCGCGGAGCTTCGCTGCGTGCCGTGGCTGATGGTCGAGGCGCTCATCGCCGAGAGCGTGATCCCCATCGCCACCACGGGCCAGTTCGCCCGGATGGACGGCATGGGCTTCCTGCTGATGGTCGAACGCAAGGTCCGCTGGCTGCAGAAAAACGCGGACAAACTCATCTCCACGCTGGACAGTTGATGGGCTGTGGATCATGACCACGCTGCGCATTCTTGGCGTTGTTTGCCTGCTGACTCTGGCGCGGGCTGTCGCACAGGCGGAGGTCGATGTTCCCCCTGCGAAGCCGTCTTCGGCGATGGCGCTGGATGCGACGCGGCGGCAGTGGCTGGCCGAGCTGGCCGATCCGCGGTGGGATGTGCGGCAGAACGCGACGCGAAGGCTTCTGCAGGCCGATGATCTGACGGATGAGCAGATGGATGCGATGTACGCGGCCGCGACCCTGCCCGAACAACGCCAGCGGCTGCGCGACATCGCCCTGCATCACATGCTCAGGCGGATGCAGCCGACGTTTCCCGGCAAGGCCGGCGATGGTTCCCTCGGATTGAAATTCCAGCCCCTGGCGGCGGATGAGCGACCGGAGACCCGCGGGGCGGGCATCGGCGTGGTGGCGACTTATCCGGGCTTTCCCGCCTTCGCCTACCTGCAGCCGGGCGATGTGATCCTCAGCGTCGGCGACCGACCTGTCACCGAGGGGTTGAACGGCAAATGGTTCCCATCCCAGGTGCAGGCATGTCCGCTGGACCAGACGTTGCCGCTGAAAGTCAGTCGAGGTGATCTGATCCTCGACATGCGAGTGCCCGTCGTGTCCCGTCAGTGGCTCGATCAGGCGTATCGCACGGACGCGGCATTGCCCAACCAGTCGCTGGCCCTGGGCAGTCCGTACCGCCAGCAGTGGCGTGATCGCGTGGATCAGTTGCGCAAGCTGGAACCCAGGCCAGAGCCGCTGATCGTGCCGGACAGCTCCGCGACCGAGCCGCCCGCGGCCAACACGCTGCCATAGCCCGTACAGCCGGACGTGTCTGCAACGGCCCCCAGGCCCCCGGACCCCCGGGAGATTTCCATCACCCAAACGAGCCGGAAGCGTGAGCGACGGCCCTCCCGCGAATCACCCGTGATTGCGGTATGTCGAAAGGCCGTCGGCTGGTCATGGGAAAAGAAAAGAGGCCCAGGCGTTGGCCTGGGCCTCTTGCATTGACGTCAAGTTGTCGAGATCAGATGGAGCCGCTGCCGGCGCTCTTGCCCTTGTCGTGCTTGAGGGCGGCCTGAGCGGCGGCGAGGCGTGCGATCGGCACGCGGAACGGCGAGCAGGAGACGTAGTTGAGGCCCGCCTTGTGGCAGAATCCGATGGAGGCCGGATCGCCGCCGTGTTCGCCGCAGATGCCGCACTTGAGGTCGGGCTTGACGCTGCGGCCCTTGGTGACGGCCATTTCCACGAGCTGGCCGACGCCGCCCTGGTCCAGCGACTGGAACGGGTCGATCGGCAACAGTTCCTTGGCCAGGTAATCCGGCAGGAAGGTGTTGATGTCGTCGCGGCTGAAGCCGAAGGTCATCTGGGTCAGGTCATTGGTGCCGAAGCTGAAGAAGTCGGCATGTTCGCCGATTTCGTTGGCGGTCAGCGCGGCGCGAGGCACTTCGATCATCGTGCCGACCGAGATGTCCAGCCTGGCGGTGAACTTCATCGCCTTCTTGACGTCGGCGATGGTCTTTTCCGCCAGGGCGCGGAGGGTGGACAGTTCCGCGGCCGTGCCGACCAGCGGGATCATGATTTCCGGCTTGGCGTCGATTTTCTTCTTCTTGCACTCGATGGCGGCCTCGACGATGGCGGTGACCTGCATTTCCAGAATGTCCGGATAGGTCACGGTCAGACGGCAGCCGCGATGGCCGAGCATCGGGTTGGCTTCGTGAAGCTGCGACACGCGGGCCTTGACCTTGTTGGGGCTGACGCCGAGCATTTTGGCCATTTCGCCCTGGCTCTTGGCGTCCTGAGGCAGGAACTCGTGGAGCGGCGGGTCGATCAGGCGGATGGTCACCGGCAGGCCCTTCATGGCGGTGAAGATGCCGATGAAGTCCTTCTTCTGATAGGGCAGCAGCTTCGCCAGGGCCTTGCGGCGGGCATCTTCGGTTTCGGCGAGGATCATCTCGCGCATGGCCTTGATGCGGTCGCCTTCGAAGAACATGTGCTCGGTGCGGCAGAGGCCGATGCCTTAGGCGCCGAAGCCGCGGGCGCGGACGGCGTCCGGCGGGGTGT
>JADLAP010000276.1 GCA_020848195.1 Phycisphaeraceae bacterium | reverse complement strand
TTCGACTTCCCCGCCGATCAGGTGGCTGTACCGGTGAACCAGTTCAACAAGATCGCATACCTGCACAACCCAGCCCACCGTCTTGCACTGACTCGTCCGCACCGGATAGGCAAACACGGGCCGACCGACGGAATCCTCGCAGGCCAAAGCGGACGCGGCACGCAGCGCCTCCGGGGTCAAAGCGTGAGGCTCTGAAGGTTGCCCCGGCTTTCCGGCACCCAGCGATGCCACGCAGCGGCCATCGGCATCGAGTACATCCCACCGCGCCACGACATGATGATCTTGCGTATGCTCGAAAAGGGAGGACGACAGCTCGGAAATCCCGGTGTTGTCCCCTTGTAGCAGCAGATTCCGCAGCCGGCCGTCGTCCGTCAACGCCCACGCCCAGTGCCGCGCATCCTGCTTCCAGTGTTCGACGAGTTGTGACCAGTTGCGCTGCTGATGGTTCAGCAGTTGAAGATGAAGTTCACGCTCGATCTGACGGTTGGCCAGGGTTCCAATCGTCGTCACCAGCGCGGCCGTGACCACCACGAGCGCCATGATGTGCAGACCGACATGCCCGACCAATCCCAACCGGCGGCGTCGGCCTTGCCGACATCCTTCAGCCGACACGATATTCGTGTCACCATCGCGCGACGGCGGCTGGATGGGGCAAGGACCTCTCATGTTCGCCACGATCTCATGTCAGTCCGTCTCCCATCTCCGGGTTCTGACCCGGATCGGCAGACAACGAAACCGACCCCCCCTATCGCTTTCGGCAAGATAAGAGAACGACTTGATCCTCTTATGCTGATCCTGACGCAAGCACACAGCTTGAACACCGGTTGTTACAGCCGGTGTTGCGTGGGATGTCATGCTGTCGTGGGTCTTAACGGTCAGTCAATGCGCAGCATGTCCCGGTAAGACATGAGCCGGCTGTCGATATCGGACCGTGTGATCCGGGTGAGCCGATTGAGGCTGAAGGCTTCGATGGTGTAACTGGCGACGACCGTGCCGGCGGCGACGGCCTGTTTGTAACCGGCAAGGCTGGTTTGTCCGGTGGACGCCAGCACGCCGAGCATGCCGCCGGCGAAGCTGTCGCCCGCGCCGGTGGGATCGACCACCTTGTCCGCGGGATAGGCGGGCAGCGCCACCGTGCCTTCCGGGTGATGCAGCAGGCAGCCGTGCTCGCCCTTCTTGATGACCACGACGCGGGGACCGAGCTTGGCCACCTCGCGGGCGGCAAGAATCAGGTTCGTCTGCCCGGTCAGGTTCACCGCTTCGGAATCATTGAGCACCAGGCCGTCGATCTGTTTGAGCAGTTCCAGCAGCTTGCCCCGCTGGGTGTTGATCCACAGGTCCATGGTGTCGGCGATGGCGAGCTTGCGGTTGGGGAACTGGCTGAGCAGATGCATCTGGCTGGCGGGATCGGTGTTGGCCAGGAAGACATACCGGCTGTCGCGGTAGCCCGCGGGCACGGGAGGCTGCGATTCGCCGAGGATGTTGAGCTGCACGTCCACGGTGTCGCGGATGTTCAGGTTGTCGTGATACTTTCCGGTCCAGCGGAAAGTCTTGCTTCCCTTGCGTTGTTCCAGGCCGGCCAGGTCGATGTTGAACCGACGGAACGTGTCGAGAAACGCCGGAGGACAATCCTCCCCCACCGCCGCCACGAGCCGCACGGGACAGAAGAAGCTCGCCGCAGCCGCGAAGTACACCGCCGAGCCGCCGAGGATTTCGTCCGCCCGGCCCGTCGGCGTAAGCACCGTGTCAATGCCAATGCTGCCCGTCACGATCAATGACATGTCATGCTCCACAACATACGAATGCGATCAGTCCTGACTCATCGCCACGATGCGATTCCACTGCTGATCCGTCACCGGCATCACGCTCAGCCTCGACAGCCGGACGAGGGGCATGTCCGCCAGGGAGGGTTCGGCTTTCACCTGCGCCAGCGTCACCGGCTGTCTCAACACCTCGACGGTTTCCACATCCACCGCGACAAACCGGCCTGTTTCATCCGTGGGATCGGCATACGCCGCACGTTTGACGCGCACAATGCCGACGATCCGCTTCTCGTCGCCGGTGTGGTAAAAGAACGCCTGATCGCCCACGCTCATGGCGCGCAGATGGCCTGCCGCCTGGTGATTGCGCACGCCGGTCCACGCTTCAACACCCCGGCGAACCTGGTCATCCCACGACCATTCCGCCGGCTCGGTTTTCAGCAGCCAACGCCTCATGCGGTCAGTGTAGCACACCGACCGTCGGGCAACGGTCAAGCCTGTTTTTCGAGCCTCAGTTCCACCGCGCTGCACTGGCCGTAGGTGGCGCGCATGTACGATGAGTGCGTATCCAACTCGCCAAGCGTGCATGGGAAGGCGTCGTCGCGCAGCAGGTGGTGGGCATCGCGCACCTGGCCTTCGACTCCGACCAGTCCCGCCACGCGCCACGCGGCATCGGCTGTCAGAATGCTGGCGTAGCAGACGCCCTGGCCGCCGTAACCGGTGTTTTCGATGCGGATCGTGCGAGGTTGATCGTCCTTCATCGCGGCAATCGGGTAACACCACGTGTAATGCGAATGGTTCAGCATGACCGGCTTGACGTTGCCTTCACCGAGCAACTTTTCGCCCTCGGGGCCGATCAGCGTCACGCGCAGCCTGGGCGACGAATGGCGTTCATGCAGGAACAGCCGGAGCACGACGAGGCCCCGCTGATCCGGGCCGACGGACTTCCACTGTTTCTGGAGCGCGTCGACCTTGTCGATTTCATCGCGCATCTGGGCCGCGGCATGATTGGGTCCGATGCCCGGCCGCCATCTGCGCCACTGATCCTCCAGGACGCCGACCATGGCGGCCATCTCGCTTCGCACGTGATCCCATTCCTGTTCCATCGCGGGCCGCAAGATCGAAGCCGTTCGCGGATGGAACAGCTCCGCCGCCGCCAGACGCAGACGCGAACGCAGAT
>JADLAP010000275.1 GCA_020848195.1 Phycisphaeraceae bacterium | reverse complement strand
TGCTGCCGCTGGTCGACTTCGCCTATCAGGGCTTCGGCGACGGGCTGGAAGCGGACGCCAATGGCCTGCGCATCCTCGCCGAAGGCTGCGGCGAACTGCTGATCTGTTCGAGCTTCTCCAAGAACTTCGGGTTGTACAACGAGCGCGTCGGCGCGCTGAGCGTGGTGGCGAAATCCAGTGCCGCCGCCGAGGCGGTGCTCAGCCACATCAAGTCCGCGATCCGGTCGAACTATTCCAATCCGCCGTCGCACGGCGCGTCGATCGTCAGCACGATCCTCGCCGATGCCGCGATGAGGAAGCAGTGGGAAACGGAACTGGTGGACATGTGCGATCGCATCAACGGCATGCGCAAATTGTTTGTGGAAACGCTGGCCGCCAAGGGCGTGAAGCGCGACTTCGGCTTCATTCAGAAGCAGAAGGGCATGTTCAGCTTCTCCGGCCTGGACAAGGACCAGGTGCAGACGCTGAAGGACAAGCACGCGATCTACATCGTCGGCGGCGGGCGGATCAACGTGGCGGGCATGACCACGGCGAACATGGACCGTCTCTGCAACGCCATCGCCGGCGTGATGCGATAAATCGCCGCGGCGAGAGAATGCCGGACTCGCAGAGTCCGGCTCAGACATACAGCACACAACAGAGCTCAGACATACAGCACACAACAGAGCCGGACTCTGTGAGTCCGGCATTGTGTGCGAATCAGCGTAGCCGCCTTGCCTGTTGGGCGAGGTTTGCCTATCTTCACAGCATGACTACCGCGTGGATTCCAGGACCGCAGCAGTTGCAGGAGGCGTACCGGCAGGTGACGGGCCGGATCGCCGAGGCCGCGACGCGCTCCGGTCGCAGGCCCGAGGATGTGCTGCTGGTGGCGGTGACGAAGACGGCTTCGCCGGACCAGATTCGCCTGCTGGCGGAGATGGGACACGTGGATTTCGCGGAAAATCGCGTGCAACAACTGGAAAAGCGGGCGCCGGCCCTGACGGAGTTCCTCTCCCGCAAGAAGTCGCTCGGCAGCACCTCCACCCGCGAGGTCGGCCCGCTGGGCGCCTGCGCCGAGTACGTCCGCTGGCACATGATCGGCCAGCTTCATCGCAACAAAGCCAAGAGCGTCACTCAACTGGTCAAACTCATTCACAGCGTGGACAGCCTTCGCCTGGCGGAGGAATTGCACGCCCTTGGCTCGCGGATGACCGAGCCGATCCAGGTGCTGATCCAGGTCAACGCCAGCGGCGAACTGAGCAAGGGCGGCGTGGTGATTCCCGCGGTGATGCACCTGGCGGACCAGATCGCCACCATGGTCAACCTGCGTCCGCGCGGACTGATGACCATGGCGCCGTACTCGGACAATCCGGAAGAGAGCCGTCACTGCTTCGCCCGCACGGCCGAGGTGTTCGAGGAAATCCGCACCGCCAGGATCGGCGGCGGGGATTTCAACATCCTCTCCATGGGCATGAGCAACGACTTTGAAGTCGCCATCCAGGAAGGCGCGAACCTGGTCCGTGTCGGCCGAGCCTTGTTCGGCGACGAGGAATATCTTTGAATCCTGAACATCGAGGGCAAGCGTGAAACGCCTGCTGCGGTCACTGTTGCTGGCTCTGGCGCTGGTGGTCGCGCTGGATGCGCTGTTCATCAATGAGGACCTGGCCGTGCGGCTGCTGGGGCTGGCCGGCGAAACGGGCGTCAACACCTACGTGCATCGCGGCATCCTCTCGGCCGTGGGGCTGTCGCTGGCGTGGCTGCTGAGCCTGTTGATCGACCTGTTCGTCTGGCATTTCGGGGTCGAGCGGCGAACCGGGGTTCCCGCGCCCAAGCTGCTCGTGGCTGTCGTCCGCGTGCTGGTGTTTCTCGCCACGCTGGCCATCGTCATCGCCTATGTCTTCGAGACGCCGCTGACGGGGCTGGTCGTCAGTTCCGGCGTCGTCGGCGTGGTGCTGGGCTTTGCGCTGCAGAAGATGATCAGCGACTTCTTCAGCGGCATCGCGCTCAACGTCGAGCGGCCGTTCTCCGTGGGCGACTGGATCAACGTCGACAGCCAGTCGGGACTGGTCGTGGAAATGAACTGGCGCGCGGTGCGCATGGTCCGGCTCGACGCCGTCACCGTGGTGATGCCCAACAGTTTCATCGCCGAGCGGGCGCTGCTGAACTACACCGCCGCGCGGGGCTGTTTCCGCAGCGAACTGCCGGTGTCGCTGGAATACGGTGTGCAGCCCGGCGACGCCAAACGCGTGCTGCTGGCGGCCGTGCGCGACACGCAGGGCGTGCTGGAGCAGCCGGAGCCTGACGTGCTTCTCCACGCCTTTGGCAACGACGGCGTGATCTACCTCGTCCGCTTCTATCTCCGCAGCTACGCGGATGTGAACGTCGTCAGCGATCGCGTGGCCGAGTCGGTCAGCCGGCACATGTGGCAGGCGGGCATGGGCGTGCCGTATCCCAAGCGGGATGTGTACTACACGCCGATGCCGCCGCGGGAAATCAGTCGGAAGAAGGATCGCGCGGCGCTGCTGGAACGCGTGTCGCTGTTCGAGGGCCTGACGCCGGAGGAACTGGCGCAACTGGCCGAGGGTGTCGTGGAGCGTCGCGTTGCCGCGGGCGAAGCGGTGGTGAAGCAGGGCGAGCCGGGGCAGAGCCTGTTCATCGTCGTCGACGGCATGCTGGGGGTGTCCGTGCACAACGACAATCAGCCGGAACATCGCGTGGCGCAGCTTTCGCCGGGGCAGTTCTTCGGAGAAATGAGCCTGCTCAGCGGCGAACCGCGGTCGGCGACGATCACGGCCATCACGGAAGCGACGCTGCACGAGGTGACGAAACAGACGCTGGGACCGATCCTGCAGCAGCGGCCTCATATCGCCGAAGCGCTCTGCCGCGCCGTGGCGATGCGGCGAAGCCACACGGAAGCGGAAGTCAAGCGTCGCAGCGCCGGCGCGGCGGCGTCCCCGCGAGGAATGGCGGAGGAACTGCTGCGCCGCGTGCGGCAGTTCTTCAGTCTGTCATGAAGATGCGCACGCTGTCAGCGTGCGGCTAGTGCTCCGTCACATCTTGATTTTGGGATAGACGCTGACGAGTTTGGTTCGGGCGTCATCGATCTTCATCTGCCAGTCCACGCCCTTCTGGCGACTGTTCACATCGCATGACCATGCGGAGGTCTCCTGCCGCAACGTCTCGATGTCGCCGAATCGCCGGCCCTGCACGCATTGACGCGTCAACGCGCTCAGTTCATTCTCGGCGATGTTCAGCCAACTGCCATGCCTGGGCGTGTGACGCAGGTCCAGACGGCGAACCTTCTGGCTGGTCCCTTTGAACTTCCTGACGAGTTCCGTCAGATGTTCACGTTCCTCGTCCGTCAGGCGAATGACATGGATTTTGCGCACCAGAGCCTCCTTGCTCAATGCCGACGAAAAGCCGTCGGGCAGGAGGATCATCGGCTATCCCAAAATTTGGACGTGACAAAGCACTAGCTGATTTTGCGGAAAATGCGGGAGGAATCGTACGGTTCGGTCTGGATGTCCGGCGGCGGCAGCGTGATCACGTACGGCTCCTCGCGTGGCGTCATGGGCTGACGCTGGACGACGCCGAAGCCGTCTTTTTCGATGGTGAAAATCACCTCATCGTCCGGGGCGAAATTCCAGCGAAATTCGCCGGAGACGGTGGTTTTCGCGGTATATGAAAGGGTTCGGTTGTCGCGCCAGGAGCAGGCGCTGACTTCCGCGCCGGAGATCGGCTGGCCGTTGTGGTCCACGACCCGGCCGCAAATCGTGTTGCCATGCTTGAGGCTGATGCTCAGCGGTTGATTGGAGATTGGCGCGTCGAGATCGACGGTGGTCGGCGCGAAGCCGGCGGGCAGAATCGTCAGGCGGCTCGGTACGCTTACGGGCACGCGCAATGAGAACTGTCCCTGAGCATCCGTCAGCGTGCTGGGGATATCGACGATGCGTCCCCGTCCGACCAGCACGCGAACGCTTTGCACCGGTTTGCCGTCGGGATCGAGCACGATGCCCTGAAGGTTGGCGACCTGATCGAGGTCGAACTGCTGCGGCTGATCCGCCTGCGAGCAGGATCGCTCCATCTGACGGTTGTAGGCCGGCCCCTGGCTGTAGTCGGGATGGGCGAGGCAGAACCGCATGGGCTTGTCCGACCAGGGCATCGGCGGCGACTGCCATCGGCCCTGTTCATCGGTGAGAACTTCCGTGTCGAATCGGGTCCAGATCGTGTCGCCGTGTTCGCGGGGATGGAAGATGGCGACGGTGGCGTGGGGGGCGGGGCTTCCCTGGGGATCGCGCACGAGGCCGCGCCATGTGACCGCGCGGGGCAGCGTCACGCGGAGTTGCTGGCCGAGTTGGATGTCACGGACTTCCACGGCGGCGAAGCCGGGCGCGGCGACGCGGATCATGTGACGGGTGGAGCTTGTGCGCCAGGGCATGAGCAAGGCGACGCCGTCGGCGTTGGTCGGCGCGGACTTGGCCCAGTTGGCGCGTTCGGCATCCACGATGACCTCGGCCCCTGGAATGGGTTGGTTGCCGGCATCGACCACTTTGACTTCCACGGGCTGATCGAGCTGCGGCCGGGGCAGCGCGGGCAGATCGTCCGGGGTGAGAAATCGCAGGTCAAAGAGTTCAAACTCCGCGGGACCGTCGCCGCTGGCCATGCCGATGGCGATGCCGCGCAGGTCCTGACGATGACCTTTCAATTTTCGGAGGTCAACGGTGTGGCGTTCGAAAACGCCGTCGTTTTTCAGGTCGTTGATGCGGATGGCTGTGAGACCGCCGAAGTCGGGGCCTGCGCCGTCATCGACCCAGACGAGATAGGACGTTGAAGGAGCCATGCCGGTGGCGCGGCAAGTGATGGAGAGGATCGCATATTCGGGAAACGGCACCGGCAGGTCGAAGTACCGCACCCATACGTGGCTCCGATGGGGTTCGAGAATGCGGAACACCGGATGTCCCTGGCTGTCGTCAAGGGCGACGGCCTTGGTGTTCTGCATCGCCGTCCAGTGGCTGGACCACCAGCGCAGGGGCCAGGCGAGCACGATCGCGTGCTGTGGTTCCGTTGCGTCGATGGGCGTCGGTATCGCCGTCTGCGACGTCGGCTCCGGGGCATTCGGTACCTGAGCCAGAAACCTCGGCGA
>JADLAP010000396.1 GCA_020848195.1 Phycisphaeraceae bacterium | reverse complement strand
CATGTTCCGGAATTCTCTCTCTTTGTTACGTGTAGATATTTGCCGTTAAGAGATATTTTCCCAGGAACAAATGCTCCACTGACAGTGTTTCCATTGTCTGCTCCGCCTACAAATGCGATATTGGCTGGATTGGCAATACTGTATATCTGAACCTCACAGCCACCTCTTGATGAGGTGCTACATGTTGCTGCGTTACTATCAGCAGATCTGTATACATAGGCGTATCCACCCGAGATCTCGAGATCTACTACGGTTCCAGTATTACCTGTTCCAACTGTATCAAATCCTCCAGTAAACGCAGGAGAAGATGGGTTGCTTATGTCGACTATTTGAAATTCACAACCTGCATTTTCAAAAAAGTTAATTCCTAGACCACACGAACTACCATTAGTGGACATACCTAGGTATGCATATCTACCAACTATTCTTATACCGAGAATGGTGCCCTTAGCATCAAATCCACCTACATATGCTGGACTTGCTGGATTAGATACGTCATAAATTTGGAGCTCACAGCCAGTGCTTACTGAAGAGCTACACGTTCCAGCATTTGGCCCCTTGCCTAGATATGCATATCTTCCTGCTGTTGCTACTGCAATTGTGGCCTCTGTAGTTCCTCCATGGTCTACTCCTCCTAAAAATGTAGGATTTGTCGGGGTCTGCGAGATGTTGCTTCCACTCAGAGAGATTGATGATGTACCTGATAGGGATACGGGTCCGGTTGAATTAATACCGCCATTGCCTACATTGATGCCACCTGTTACTGATAAGTTATTACCTACAGTGGCGTTGGATCTTATTTGAAGTGTACCGGCTTCGAGACTGTGAGCCATTATTGATGTGACACTGAGACCTGATATATCAAATACTGCGAGAGTATTGTTGTTATAGCTGGTGACGTATGCGTATCTTCCTGACACAAATAGTGATTTTGGCGAAGAGAGTCCAGTGGTTGATGTTGCAACGCTAGTTGGGCTTGCCGGTGTTGCTACATTAAATACCGCAAGAGTATTGTTGCCTGCACTTGCTATGAATGCATAGTCTCCCGCAACAAATACTGATTCTGCAAATGATAGTCCTGTAGTAGATGAGCCTACGTTTGT